>NZ_JAUTBL010000001.1:613333-920000 GCF_030819275.1 Agrobacterium larrymoorei
TCTCAACAAGAGGCGTTGAGCGTGGTGAGACCGGCTTTCTGAAACCCGTCATTCGCCGGGCGTTTCTCGATCAGCATCGGCTTCGCTATGACGAAGCTCTGCGCCTTGGCGAAGATTACGAGCTTTACGTTCGGGCGCTCGCCTCAGGTGCGCGCTACAAGGTCATCCGCAATTGCGGTTATGGTGCCATCGTGCGCGGTAATTCCTTGAGCGGGCGACACAGCACACAGGATCTCAGGCTGCTCTACGAAGCCGATCGCAAGATCCTCGCCGACTACGCTCTTTCGGCGCAGGAGCAGGCAGTTCTCCAACAGCACGAGCGACACATTCGGGAAAAATTCGAGCTTCGTGATTTCCTCGATGCCAAGTCAACGCACGGCTTGGGCGGCGCCATGGCTCATGCTCTGCGGCGCCTTCCCGCTGTTCCTGCCATCACCAATGGGATCTGGCACGACAAGACAGCACGCTTCCGCAAGAAGCCCGCACAGCCTGCCGATATCCGCTATCTCCTGAAAGGAACGCCGCTGTCTCCCTGAAGGAGCAAGCGGCGTGTGTCACCTCAGAAGTAGTCTCGTTTTACGGTTTCGAGCACCGCCTGAAAGCGGTCCTTGCGCTCCTCCAGCCGCCCATCTGGGCTGAGGCGTGGCTCTGCACGGCTTGCCTGCCATAGCGCCAGAACAGACGGCGCTGCGAGAACCTGCTTTGCCAGCTTGCGTAGCGGGCGTTGGCTCTCAGCCCGAACCAGCACTTCGCCATCGTCATGCGACGGTGCAGACCCACGCTCCACGATAACCGGCGGCGGTGGCGGCGGAAAGCTCATGCCCCAGAACTTCGAGCCCTTCTTCGCCGCCTCTGCGCGGGTGGAAACCGGAATGTAACGCGGCTCGTAAGACACGCCGACACTTCCCGCCCAGTCGCTCCATTTGAAGCTGTTGATCGATTGCGAGGTGCTGACCGCGACCCATGGAACGCGGAATGCATCGGCAAGGATCGCGCCGTGCATGGATTCGGCCACGATCATTTCCGACTGCGCGATTTGCTTTATGACGGATTTCGCCTCGCCTCTCGGATCGAGATAGGTGAGACCAGCCGGTTCGCACAGGGCCTCCCACATGCCGAACTCTGCGGACTCCCAATGAGGAACGAAGGTCTTCTTGTAGATCTTCTGGAGGTTTTGGAACTCCGGCATCTCCGTCACCATCACGGCGGGATCGATGATACCCTTTTCTGCCGGCAATCCGAGCTTGGCGGCGGTCATTTCACCACGCACACAACGAATATCCCAGAGATCGGGGTTCGACGTATCGGGGACTGCCCCATACCCGTACCCACTGCCGATCACCAGCTTGCGCTGGCCGGGTGGAAAAAGCACATCGTTGAGGACGGTGCCGACGCCGACAAGCAGAACGTCTGGACGAACATCACGAAGCCCCGGAAGCAGGAAATCCCAGAGCCAGAGATTGAGGTCGTCGCCGAAATTCCCGTGATGAGATTCCCAATGGTAAGGTTTCATGGATTTCTCCCGAAAGAAAAAAGGGCTTGAAGGAAAGCCCGGAAAGAGACGATCACTTCGAGCGGACGATCTTGCCGGCCCCAAGTTCGAAGGCGGCACGCAGGATCGCCGGATCACGCATCATCCATTTGAACAGCAGGCCAAGCTCGGGCGCCTTGCGACGTTTCAGCTTGCCGGCCTGGCTCCAGAGCGCCTGTCTGCGCGCCGTGTTTTTGTAGGACGCGATGGAAGCCACATCGGCGGGACGTTTGGAAAAACGGCTCTGCAAGGTGTCGAGCGCAACCCATGTGTTGAACTGTTGGCGCAGGAATTCCGGCGAGGTGTTGTCGATACTATGGAAGATGTTGACGCCCATGCCGCGCGCGGCACCGGCATCATCGCAGAGAAGAGTGCGCTTGGATGCGAGGATGCAATCGCAGAAGAAGAGCACGTCTTCGGCCGCCAGGCGAAGGGCGGGATCGAAGCGGATCTTTTCAAACAGCGGCCTGCCTATGACCATGCAGGACAGATGCAGGAAGCTCCAGTTGCGCAGCATGACGCTCGCAAGATCCGGCAGCTCTATGACACGCGGTGATTCGCTCAAGCGCGCGGCACCCTCGTTCTTCTCGAGTTCCGACATGGCGAAGTGGTAATAGAACTCGTCGCTTGCCTGCATCGACGCCCAGTAGCATTCGCCTTCGAACTGATCGAGGCTGAGCTCAGCATTTTTCAAATGCTCCGGCGTCCAGATATCGTCCGAATCAAGAAAGGCCACATAACGCGTTTCGGCGGGCACATGATCGAGCCCCGTATTGCGCGCGCCACCTGGACCGGCATTCGCCTGTTTCACCACCCTGATGCGGTTTTTCTGCTCGTCGCTCAGCTCTGCCAGTTCATTTTCAATGGGATAAGGCGATTCGTCGTCGACAATGACGAGATCGAAATCCTGGCATTCCTGCGAGAAAACCGATGCGAGCGCTCGGCCAAGTATGCCATGCTTCTTCTGGTAGTATGGAATAACGACTGTAAATTTCGCCATTGTTTCGCCCCTTGTTTCATCAAGAAGTGTCGGGCCCGCCGTAGACTTACGGCCCCGATGAGTGGCAACCCTCCCGCCGGCTCCACGATTTTTGCCGGCCTCCAGACACAGGATGGACCCATGCCTCCAGCCCCAAGCGTCAAAACCATCACGGCCAATGTCGGGTGGAGCGTGTTATCAAAGACAGGCACATTCGGGCTTAAATTTGTCACAGTCCCGATTCTTGCACGTTTGCTGACCCCGGAAGAATTCGGCGTCGTCGCTGTCGGGCTCACCGTCGTGCAATTTTTGACGATGATTGCAGGCGCTGGCCTGACCTCCGCTCTGATTGTGGAAAAGGAAGAGGATATGGACACGATCCATACCGTCTTCTGGGCCAATCTGGCAATTTCCTGCACAATGGCTGCGATCCTTTACTTTGGCGCGGAGTTCTTCGGTGGTCTGCTGGGTGCGGTGGAAAGCGCCTATCTGCTGCGCATCATGGCCTTTCTCATTCCCCTGCAACTGGCAGGCGATGTGGCTTATTCGCTTCTGGCGCGGCGGATGAATTTCAGCAAGGACGCCATTTGGAGCATGACGTCGGAAAGCGCCGCCGCCATCATTGCCGTCGTACTGGCCTTTGCCGGCTTTGGGGTGTGGGCTCTGATCATCCAGCTTTTCGCCGCAGCACTGATCCGGCTCGTCGGGCTCTACGCCGTGTCACGCTATACGCCACGCCTCGTCATGAAGCCAAAGCGGCTGATCCCTTTGCTCGGCTTCAGTTCGGGCCTGATGGGCTCGGAGATCGCCAACTTCGTCACCTTCCAATCGCCGATGGTGATCATCGCCCGCTATCTAGGACTTGCCGACGCTGGCGCATACTCCGCCTCCAATCGCTTCGCCAGCATTCCAAACCAGGTCGTGCTCTCCGCCGTGATGGGCGTTCTCTTCCCCGCCTTCAGCCGCATGATGGACGACCGGCAGCGGCGGCGCGAAGCGCTGATGTTCAGCACGCAGGTATTGACCGTCATCCTGGCACCGATGATGTTCGGCCTTTGGGCGGTGGCAGAACCCGCAATGCTGGTGATCTTCGGCCAGAACTGGGCCTATGCCTGGCCGGTGCTCGGCCTGCTTGCCCTGTCGAAAGCCATCCTCACCCCATGCAGCACTTTCATTCCCTATCTGAAGGGTGCCGGCTATGGGCGTGTGCTTTTCTGGTCCGCCACGATCCGTGCCGTCGTGACCACCGCTGCGGTCTGGGTTGCCGCAGTTTATGGCTCGCTGATCGACGCGATGATCTGGCTCTGCATCGTCAATGCGGCGACGCTCATTGCCTATTCCTGGGCCGTGTTCAAGGCGAGCGAAACACCCTTCTTCTCCGGCCTCTATGTCAGCAGCCGGCCGATGATTTCGGCCTTCATCATGGCCCTTGCGGTCCGCTACATTCTGCAATGGATGGGCGCCTCGCTTCCGCATGCCTATATGCAGGTGCTCGTCGGCGCTGTCGCCGGCGGCGTAATCTACGGTGTTTTGATCCTGCTGACCGAACGCGCGCTTTTGCGCAAAATCATCGGTCTGGTGAGATCGCGAAAAGACCAAGGCGCACCCGCACCCGTCGCCAGCTGACAACGAACCGCATCTGACCATCAAGGCGACTCTGTCCAAAATTCGGCCAAGCGAATAAGGCGCATCGCAGAGTTATTTTGCGATGCAGCATAACAGGCCGCCTCCTCTCCACAGGACCAATGCTTCAGCACGCCGGAACGAACAAAGCTTAAGCGTCAATAAAATCATATACTTAATAAAGACGCCTATTTTAGCAAATAAGCATCCAGACATTTACCCCTGATATCTTGCGGCGCGATTTTCCCGCGCTGCCACATTTTGCCCTCAACTGAAAACCAAACTTTTGCTCACGGGCTTCAAGTTCGCTCTGTGTGAAACGCGGTGAGGGGAGACACCGCCCAACTAGGGTAACTGATGTGACTGTTGATCAGAACCTATCGTCCCGTATCAATTTGATGCGCATAATTTTGATATCCGGCATCGTGTTCGTTCACGTGCCGCACGATCCGGAGACAAGTCCGTTTCTGGGTCTATACGGATTTTTTGACTGGTTCCGGGTGTTCCTTGGTGATGCCCTGTTCCGCATCGGTGTGCCGTGCCTGAGCGCGATTTCCGGCTATCTGCTGTTCCGGCGTGGCTGGAGCGCGTTCAACTATCCGGCAACGATCAAGTCCAAGACCAAGACTGTCCTACTGCCGTTTCTGCTGTGGAATGGCGGGCTTTTCATTGCGGTCATGCTTCTCCAGCGCGCAGGCGTCGGCGTCGGCTATTTTCCTGATCTATGGAATGCGACTCCCCGCGAAATGCTAAGCCATGGCGTTGCAGTGGAAGAACTGCCCGTCAATGTGCCGCTCTATTTCCTCCGCGATCTCTTCGTCTGCATTTTGCTGTCGCCGCTTCTGGCGCTTCTCGTTCGTCGCTTCGCTTTGCCGACGCTCGCCATTCTATTGCTGCTGACCGCAATCCCGGACCTCAGCCTGCTGATCGTGCAGAAGAAATCGATCCTGTTCAGTTTCACACTTGGCATTGCGCTCGCTCTTCACAAGATCGACCTGAAGATGCTCGACCCTTACGCCAAGTCCCTGACGCTGGGAACGCTCATCGTCGCCGCAGGGCTTGCCACGGCGCTTTATTGGACAGGCCCGGAATTCACATTCGGTCTTAATCTCTTGCGCAATCTTCTGGCGGTCTTCGGCGTTCTTGGTTTCTGGGTGGCATCGTCCCTGCTCGTGCAGAACCGGCTTGGCCAGCGTCTATCGCAAACCGGTAGCCTGAGCTTCTGGATATTCTGCGCCCATTATCCGCTCCTCGTCATCCTGTGGATGGTCTGGAACAAGGGTGACCTCGACTTCTATCCCGCCTTCTATATCGGCGCAGTGGCTTTGACCTTCCTGCTCCTGATCATCACCAACGCGCAGGTCCGCGCACGGCTACCCGCTCTCTACGCGGTCTTAACCGGTAGTCGCAGCGGCAAGCCCAAACCTCTTTCTCATCACGACGCGGTGGAACCTATCGCCGCCAGCCAGTCTTCTGCCAATCCCGCCTATTCGCAAAGACGGAGGTAACCGATGACCTACCCCGCCCTATGTCAGCCGCGCATCATCGCTGCCGCATTGATCGCTATCACGTCTACCACATCTCCCGCCTTGTCTCAGGAGGAGAACGGCAAGTCCTTCATCGAAAACTTCGACAGCATGGACCGCTCATTCTGGTACATCTCTGATGGCTGGAACAATGGCCCGCACCAGAACTGCACATGGTCCAAGAAGCTGGCGGCCTTCGAAAACGGCCACCTGCAACTCGGCTTCAACGATGAAAAAGCCGGAGACCGCAACTATTCCTGCGGAGAAATCCAGACCAAGGGCCGTTATCGCTATGGCACCTACGAAGCGCGGATCAAGACCGCACCGGGTTCAGGCCTGAATTCGGCATTCTTCACCTATATCGGGCCCACCGACAAGAAGCCGCATGACGAGATCGACATGGAAATCCTGGGCAAGGACAGCAATCAGGTCCAGTTGAACCAGTATGTGTCGGCAAAGGGTGGCAATGAAAAGCTGGTGGATGTGCCGGGTGGTGCAGACAAAGGCTTTAACGATTACGCCTTCGTTTGGGAGCCTCAGCGGCTGCGTTACTACGTGAACGGCAAGATGGTTCATGAGGTTACCGACCCATCGAAGATCCCGCAGAACGCGCAGAAGATATTCTTCAGCCTTTGGGGCACCGACACGCTGAAAAGCTGGATGGGCAAGTTCGATTATTCCGGCCCCGTCACCATGCAGGTCGATCGCTTCGCTTTCACCGCGCTCGGGGACAAGTGCCAGTTTTCGGAATCTGTCGCCTGCCAAACCAACTGATGCAGACTGCCCAACGTCAGACGAAGATGAACGGATCGGACATGACCCACATTCTCTATTTTGCGCATGATCTGGCAGACCCCGCCATCCGCCGCCGCGTCATGACGCTGCAAGCGGGCGGCGCGACCGTCAGCCTTGCAGGATTCAGGCGCGCGGATAACGGGCTGGCTGACATCGATGGCCTCGTCCCGATCGATCTTGGGCAAACGGCCGATGGCCGCTTTGCTCAGAGAATGGCGTGCGTGGCAAAAGCGAGCCTCACACTTCCAGCCAAGTTGTCGCTGGTGAAGAAGCCGGACGTGATCATTGCTCGCAATCTGGAAATGCTGGCGCTTGCCCGGCGCGCCGTCAGCCACTTTGGCGCGCATGTTCCGGTCGTCTATGAGTGTCTCGACATCCACAGGCTTCTGTTGAACGAAGGACTGCCCGGCAAACTGCTGAACGCGGTTCAGCGCGCGCTCGGGCGGAACGTCAAACTTCTCATCACAAGTTCACCGGCATTCGTGGAGAATTACTTCAAGCCCCGTTCCGGTCTCAACCTTCCCGTGCTGCTGCAGGAAAACAAGGTTCTGGCGCTGGATGCCGACGACACGAGCGCCCCCTCCCCGCGCGTGCCGCAAGTGGGAGAACAATGGAAGATTGGCTGGTTCGGTGCATTGCGCTGCCGCAAGTCTCTCCAAATCCTGGCAGACTTCGCCGCAAAGATGGATGGCAAGGTCGAAGTCGTCCTGCGCGGCCGCCCGGCCTATTCAGAATTCGATGACTTCGATAGCTTCGTCGCACGTACGCCTCATCTCACTTTCTATGGCCCATACAAAAATCCGGAGGATCTGGCCTCGATCTATAACGATGTCCAGTTCACCTGGGCTATAGACTTCTTCGAAGAAGGACAGAACTCGAGCTGGCTTTTGCCGAATAGGCTCTATGAAGGCGGTCTCCACGGCGCGCTCCCGATTGCGGTCGCGGGCACTGAAACGGCGCGCTTTCTGCAGCAGCGGAATATCGGTCATGTTCTTGAGAAAGCCAGCGTTGCATCGCTTGAAGCGATGTTCTCCGCACTAAGCGATGCCTCCTATCTGCAAAGCTTCCAAACGCTGGCCGCGATCGAACGGCAGCAATGGATCACGGATCAGAGCGACTGCCGGGAGCTTGTCCGCGTGCTTCAAACTCTGACGATGCAACCGGATGGGCGCCCGGTCGATGCCGTTCTTTCGATGGCTTTGAGCGGGAGGACTTCATGAAGTTAGTCTCCATTCCCAATGTGAAGACATTGATCGTCATTCCTTGCCTCAACGAGGCACGAACGATCGACGATCTGCTGTTGAAATTTTCCAGCACGTTGAATCATCCCGATGACCGGATCATCGTCGCGGATGGCGGCAGCGAGGATGGAACCCGTGACATCGTTGCCGCTTTCTCCAGACAGGATCAGCGCGTCATTCTGCTTGCCAACCCCAAGCGCATCCAGAGTGCGGGCATCAACCTCGCAATAGAGGTCTTCGGAGCGGGCTACGACTATATGATCCGTATCGATGCGCATGGCGACTATCCTGACGACTATTGCCATCGTCTGGTGGAAGACGCTGTGGCGATGGGCGCGGATTCGGTGGTCGTCGCCATGGACACTGTTGGCCATGGCACGTTTCAGAAGGCGACCGCCGCTGCGCAGAATTCCAAGCTCGGCAATGGCGGCTCAAAGCATCGCGAAGGTGCCAAGGGTCGCTGGATCGATCACGGTCATCATGCCCTGATGCGGATCGAGGCCTTCAAGGCGGTCGGCGGCTATGATGAAAGCTTCAGCCACAATGAGGACGCTGAACTCGATCACCGCCTGCGCAAGGCGGGCTTCCGCATCTGGATGACCGACAAGACACGCATGACCTATTATCCGCGCGCCAGCATCGGTCCGCTGTTTCGCCAATACATGGCTTATGGTCGGGGAAGAGCGAAGAACCTGCTGAAGCACCGCGCCATTCCGAAAATCCGCCAGATGATCCCGCTTGCGGTGTTGCCCTGTGCGGCTCTCGCGCTCTTCGGCTTTGTCCACTGGATCGCCCTTATCCCACTTTGCCTCTGGATTGCCGCATGTCTGGGCTATGGCCTCTGGATGGCAATTGGAGAGAAGAATCCTTACGGGCCGCTTGCGGCCGTCTCGGCAATGACCATGCATCTGGCTTGGTCGACAGGTTTTTGGTGTGAGCTTCTGGGCTCTTTCGCCACGCCCCAGCCACTTGCAGGAAAGGCTGTCTCGTGACGAATCATCCCGCAACTCCTGTGAAAGTCGATATCGGCATCTGCACCTATCGCCGCCCGATGGTGATGGATACGCTGCTCTCGCTGTTCCGGTTGGATGTGCCAGAGAACGTGTCCGTGCGTCTGATCGTCGCCGACAATGACGCAGAGCCATCCGCGCGGGAGCTGGTCAACGCCCTGCAACAGCGAGCGCCTTTCCCGATCCATTACGTCCATTGCCCGAAATCCAACATCTCGATTGCCCGCAATGCTTGCCTCTCCGAGTGCGAGGCCGACTATCTGGCCTTCATCGATGATGATGAGACCGCGCCTGCAAACTGGCTGACCGAGCTTTTGAAGACGGCACAGGAAACCCAAGCCGATGCCGTGCTCGGCCCGGTGACGGCGCTTTACGCGGAGGATGCGCCGGGCTGGATGACAAAGGGCGACTTCCACTCGACGCGGCCTGTCTGGGTCAATGGCGACATCATTACTGGCTACACCTGCAACACGCTTCTGCGCATGGCCTCTCCTGCGGTCAAAGGCCGGCGCTTCGCCCTGTCGCTTGGACAAAGCGGTGGGGAAGACACGCATTTCTTCACCCATATGCATCAGGACGGTGGACGCATCGCTTACTCGGAAAACGCCTTGCTCACAGAGCCTGTACCGCAAAGCCGTGCCAGCTTCATCTGGCTTGCCAAACGGCGTTTTCGCTCCGGCCAGACGCACGGACGTTTGCAGGCCGAGCAGAAGGCGGGGCTCCGACGCCTTCCGCTGATCCTGTCGACGGCCGCAAAGATCACCTATTGTGCGGCCAGCACCCTTCTCACCGCTTTCGATCCTGTCCGTCGCAGCCGTTCGGCTCTGCGCACCTCACTTCATGCGGGGTCGCTAAGCGGCATCTTCGGCGTTCGTGAAATCCGCCAATATGGCACTGTGGAGGCTGCATGAGCGCATTGCAAACCGAACCGGATGTGACCTTCGTCATCGCGGCCTACAAGGCAGCCGATACGATTGTCGCGGCGATCGACAGCGCTCTGGCGCAAGAGAACGTCGCCCTTGAGGTGGTGGTGGTCGATGACTGCTCGCCGGACGAGACGCGCGCTGTCGTTAAAGCAGTGACCGAGCGCGATCCCCGCGTCAAACTGATAGCCCTCGACAGCAATCTCGGTCCC
Organism: Agrobacterium larrymoorei; assembly: GCF_030819275.1. Lineage (GTDB taxonomy): Bacteria > Pseudomonadota > Alphaproteobacteria > Rhizobiales > Rhizobiaceae > Agrobacterium > Agrobacterium larrymoorei_B. The sequence goes on from NZ_JAUTBL010000001.1 coordinate 623,174, forward strand.
GGGGGCGCACGCAATGCCGGGATCGACGCTGCCCAGGGACGTTGGATCGCCGTGCTCGATTCCGACGACATGGTCTATCCGGAGCGCATGGCGCAGATGATCATGCGCGCCGAGAAAGCCAACGCGGATATCGCCGTCGACAATCTGGATGTCGTCTATAGCGATGGACGCCCGCGCGAGACGATGTTCGAGCCCGCCTTCCTGCAAGCAAGAAGGTTGCTCACACTCGAAGACTTCATTCGCTCCAACATCCTCTTCAAGTCCACTTTCAATTTTGGCTACGTAAAGCCGATTTTCCGTCGCGATTTCCTTAATGACCACGGCCTTCGCTTTCGCCAGGATCTGCGCATAGGCGAGGATTACCTTCTTCTGGCGTCAGCGCTCGCGTCCGGTGCCTCTTGTGTCATCGAGCCGATGCCTGGATATGTTTATAATATCCGGCAGGGCTCCATTTCGCGCGTGCTCGAACTCCATCACGTCGATGCGATGATCGCCGCAGACAAGGAATTCTTGCGCCAGTACGCGCTTCTGCCGGCGGCGATGGACGCGCAGGCCGACAGAACGAGAAGCCTTATCCAGGCCAGGCACTTCCTGATGCTGGTCGACAGCATCAAACGACGCTCCGTATCAGACACGATCAGGATCGCGCTTCGCGACCCTGCCGCAATCAAACATCTCCGCATGCCGATTTCCATCAGACTGCAAAAGCTGAAGAAAACGCTTCTTCCTTCAGCCTTATCTTCGGCAATGCCGGCCAGAAACTGAACGCAGCGGGACAGCCGAAGGCAATCCACTGCCACGCGTCCCGCGCCCATAAAAAATGACAAGGTAGGTCCATGAACCAGAAAACCTTTAGATCGAACGGCCATTTCCCGGACCCTGCAAAGGATTCCGACACCTTTATCGACCTCGACCGCCTGTGGGCTGCTGTGGTACGCCGGGCCAATATCATTGGCGCTTGCGTCGTCGCGAGCATGGTTCTGGCTGGACTTTACCTCGTTCTGGCAACCCCGGTTTATACCGCAATGACGCAGGTGCTTCTCGACGAAAGCCTGTCTCGTTACGCCGAGGAGGAGAGCCCGGTCCCTGCAGCCCAGGTCATCGACAACCGCATTGCCAGCGCTGTCGAAATCCTGAAGTCGAAAGAGATGGCTCTGACTGTCGTGGACAAGGCAAAGCTTGACGAGAATGACACCATCGTCAACCCGCCGACGGGCCCTGTCGATATCGTCAAATCCTCCGTCAAAGCCGTGGTCGACCTGCTGACGCCAAGCGACACCCCTGCTTCGGAAGAGGCGATCCGCAACGGCAAACGCGAAAAGGCAGCTGCCGTTATTCAACAGGCGCTGACGGTGGAACGCGTGGGACGAAGCTCGGTTATTGCGATCTCCATTCGCTCCACCGACCGCCAGCTTGCCGCCAACATCGCCAAGACCTACGCCAACTCCTATCTGACCGAACAGTTGAACGCCAATTTCGATGCATCGGAACGCGCTTCGGTCTGGCTACAGGAACGTCTGACGGATCTCAATCAGCGCGCGCAGGCCGCTTCGCTCGCCGTCGAAAAATACAAGTCCGACAACAACATTGTATCGTCGCGAGGCGAGTTGATGTCGGAAGGCCAGCTTGCCGATCTGAACGGGCAATTGATTGCAGCGCAAGCTGATGCGGCGACGGCACAGGCGCGCTACTCTCAATACAAGTCGATTATCGACCAGGGGCCGGACAACGCGGTCAATAACGCTGTCGTTTCAGCACGCGACACCGACAATACGGTCATTCAGGATCTGCGCAAACGCTACATCGGCATTTCGGACCGAGAGCGCGGCGTGATCCAGCAGTTTGGCAAGGATCATCCGCAGGCTATCGCTCTCGAGGCCGAGAAAAAGGATTTGGCGGGCCAGATCTACCAGGAACTCCAGCAGTTGACTGGCAGCTTCAAGAATGAATTCGATGTCACGCAATCGCGTGTACAGTCCTTGCGCGACAACATCGACCGGGTGGCCGGCCGCAATTCCCAGACCAACATAACGATGGTCAAGCTTCGGGAACTGGAGCAGCAGGCAACTGCGCTGAAAACGCTTTACGAATCCTATCTCGGTCGCTTCGAAGAGGCTTCGCAGAAGCAGTCCTTCCCGATTGCAAAGGCACGCGTCATCTCCGAAGCCGGCCTGCCGACATCGCCTTCCAGCCCGAAAAAGACCATGACGATGGCGCTGTCGATCGTGCTTGGCCTGATGCTCGGTGGCGGCCTAGCCGCGGTGCTGGAATTCCGGGATCGCTACTTCCACACCGGCGCCGACGTGCGTGACAATCTGCGGATGCGCTTCCTGGGCTACCTGCCGTTCATTGGTGAGAAGGGGGTAGAAACCGGAAAGTCGGAAACTGGCGCGGCCACGCCGGATGTGCCTGATACCAATATCGAAGACAACGGGCAGGTCTCTTTCCAAAAGATGCTGCGGCTTGCCGTGGACAGCCCGCACTCCAGCTTCACCGAGACGCTGCGCAACGTGAAACTGACGGCCGATGTGGTGATCCAAGAGCGTCAGTGCCGTGTGATTGGCGTGATCTCCTGCCTGCCGAATGAAGGCAAGTCGGTCGTCGCACTCAATCTCGCGGGGCTCATCGCCACAACGGGCAAGCGCACGCTGGTGGTGGATGCCGATATTCGCAATCCCGGCCTCAGCCGCATGCTGACCACGCGCCAGTCGGCAGGCCTGGTCGAAGTCGTTCTGGATGATGTTCCATGGACCAAGGCAGTCAAGGTCGATAGTCGGACCAAGATGGGCATACTGCCGGTCTCCGTCAGCAATCAGTTCGCCCATTCGAGCGAATTGCTCGCGTCTGCGGGTATGCGCAAGTTCATGGAATCCGCCCGTGAAGCCTGCGATTACATCATCGTTGACTTGGCGCCAGTCGTACCGGTGATCGATGCCAAGGCCTTTGCCTCGCAGGTAGATGGCTTCGTGTTCGTCACCGAATGGGGCAAGACACCGATCCAGATGGTTCAAAACCTGATGAACCACGAACCGGAAATCGCCAGCAAGACACTGGGTATCGTTTTGAACAAGACGGATATGGCGGAGCTTCAGCGCTATGCAGACCCCGGTGGCTCTGAACATTACCACGAGCAGTTCGGCGCCTATTATGCCGACGCCAAAAAGCCCGTGCCGGAAACGGTTTGATCAAGCAACAAAATGCCCGCCCTCAAGCGGGCATTTCTCATGTCAGGCACTATAGCGGGGTGGATTTCCAGATCATTTTCCGACTTTATGTCGGCTCAGCCGATCTTATTCAGGACAATGACCCATGACCTCCCCTATCGCTTACGTTTCCCGCTCAGCCGATGATGAGGAGGCGACGTGGATCGAAACGCTTTCGAAGGCGATGCCGGAGGAACAGATTGTCTCCATACGGCAGATGACGGAGGAGCAGCGGCAAGCCGCTGAGATCGCGATCGTCGCCAATCCCGATCCCGCTGACATTGCCAGGCTTCCCGGCCTGAAATGGATCCACAGCCTCTGGGCTGGCGTGGAACGGATCGTTTCGGAACTTGGGCCAACCGCACCCCCCATCGTGCGGCTGACAGACCCGGAACTGGCACGCGTCATGGGAGAAGCGGTTCTCGCCTGGACCTATTATCTGCATCGCAACATGCCGGCCTACCGACAGCAGCAGGAAAAGAAGATCTGGAAAGACTTGGAATACCGCCATCCAAAAGACGTCACGGTCGGTCTGATCGGGCTTGGCCTGCTTGGCACCGAAGCCGCGAAACGTCTTCTAGGCGCCGGTTTCAATGTCATGGGCTGGAGCCGCTCGCTGAAAGACCTTGAAGGCGTGGCGACGGTATCGGGCGAAGAGGGGCTGAACGAGCTTCTGGCAAAAAGCGATATCGCCGTCTGCCTCGTTCCGTTGACGGCAGAGACCCGTGGCCTCATCAATGCCCGTCGCTTGCAGCGCATGAAGCCGGGCGCATCGATCATCAATTTCGCCAGGGGCGCGGTTATCGTAGCCGATGATCTTCTGTCCTCGCTGGACAGCGGTCATATCGCCCACGCCGTTCTCGATGTCTTCGAGAAAGAGCCTCTCGACCAGGGTTCACCGTTCTGGAGCCATCCGAACGTTACCGTTCTTCCCCATATCTCGGCGCCGACCGACCCAAGCTCATCTGCCGCAATCGTCGCTCAGAACATCCACAATTGGCGAAAGACCGGTGAATTGCCGATGACGGTCGATATGCAGCGGGGCTATTGATCAAGACGGTGAGCCATCGATCAAGCGTGTCACGATTTAAAATCGTGACACGCCCTGATAGCTGATCAGGGATTGCTCATTGCCTGACCGATGGCATAGCGCACATCGTTCTCATTATAAGGCTTGCACAGCAGGACGGCTCCTGCCGGTGCGTTCTTTGGCAGGAAATTATCACCCGTGGCAAACACCACCGCGATGTCCGGCTTGCGCTGCTTCACCAGAACGGCGAGTTCCGCACCACCCATATCAGGCAGCCCAAGATCGGTGACCAGAATATCGACCTCTTCCCGATCGAGAAGATCGAGCGCCTGCGTTGCATTCGCGGCTTCGACCACTATGTGACCGACCTCGGTCAGAATGTCGGTCGTGTTCATGCGGATCAAATCGTCGTCCTCAACCAGCAAAACACGCAGCATATCCTTTGCCTCCACCTTCGTCGGTTCATTGGCGGCAGGGTGATCCGCTACGCGGTCGCGCCCGGATTCGGCTCTCTGCTTCTGGTTGGCGATCACATGCCTCAGACGGCGGGCAAGCGCTTCACGCGTATAGGGTTTCGACAGAAGCTCGACACCCGGATCCAACTTGCCGCCATGGACAATCGAGTTTTCCGTGTAACCGGAAGTGAACAGGATGGCGAGATGCGGCATGCGCTCCTTGACCCGGCGCGCCATTTCGCTGCTCTTCAACGGACCTGGCATCACCACGTCGGTAAAGATGACGTCGATCGGCACGCCGCTTTCAGCAACCGTCAAGCCTGCCTGCGCATCACGCGCCGTCAGGACTCGATAACCGAGATCGGTCAGCATCTCGACAACGGTGCCACGGACCTCGTCATCATCCTCCACGACCAGAACGGTTTCAGAGCCGCCGACAACCGGTCCGTTATGAACGACGATCTCCCTGTCTTCATCCGCCATGGAGCGCGGCAGATAGATGCGCACTGTGGTACCCTGCCCCAGCTCGGAGTAGATTTTCACATGGCCGCCGGATTGCTTGACGAAGCCGTAAACCATCGACAGGCCAAGGCCCGTCCCCTTGCCTTCAGGCTTGGTGGAAAAGAAGGGTTCGAACACGCGATCGAGGATTTCCGGTCGCATGCCGGAGCCGGTATCGGTGACGGCAAGCATGACATATTGACCCGGCTCGACCTCCGCATGATTGCGCGCATAGTCCATATCGAGAGAGGCATTACCGACTTCGATCGTCAGCTTCCCGGTGCCCTCCATGGCGTCTCGCGCGTTGATCGCAAGGTTCAGAAGTGCGTTCTCAACCTGGGTCGGATCGGCATAGGTGTTCCACAAGCCGCCTGCGGTGATGACCTCGACCTCGACGGCCTCGCCAAGCGAGCGTCTGAGAAGATCGTCCATGCCAGCAACGAAGCGACCGACATTGATGACGCGCGGCTCCAGCGCCTGACGACGGCCGAAGGCCAGGAGCTGGCTTGCAAGTTTCGCACCACGGCTGACGCCAGCCAGCGCGTTGCCGACGCGGCGTTCGGCTCTTTCGTTGCCGGCCACATCCTTGGCAAGAAGCTGGAGATTTCCGGCAATGACTTGAAGCAGGTTGTTGAAATCATGCGCGACGCCGCCGGTCAGCTGGCCGATCGCTTCCATCTTCTGCGCCTGCTGCAACGCAATCTCCGTCTGGCGACGTTCGGCAATTTCCTTCTCAACGCGTGCTTCGAGCCCTTCGTTCAACTGACGAAGCTGATCTTCAGCGCGAATACGGTGACGGATTTCGCGTTCGAGATTGGCGGCATGCTCTTTCAGCGCCACCTCGGCAGTGCGTTGCTCGGTGATGTCGGTGTGGACGCCGACCCACTCTATGATCTCTGATTGCGCATTGATAATCGGCACGCCGCGAATAGCATAGGTGCGATAGACACCATCGCGACGGCGAACGCGATGTTCCCAGACATATGTTGCTTTGGCCGCGACGGCGCGGTTCCAGCTATCGATCGAGCCTTCGCGATCTTCCGGGTGAACCGCCTCTGCCCAACCGAAACCTTGATACTCGTCATAGCTTTGGCCGGTCAGCTGTGACCAGGCAGGCTGTTCACCGAGCATCCGGCCTTCAGGGCTGTTCGTCCACAAGACACCGTGTACAGCTTCGACGGCAGCTTTAAAGCGGCTGTTGCTGACGAGAATGTCCCGCTCGGCCTGCTTCCTCGTCTCAATATCGATGATGAGGATATAGCAGCCGTCGACGTCGCCCCTGTGGTCACGCCTCGGCACATAACGGATTTCAGCCGCATGCCGCGTCCCATCCGGGCGCTGGATGTTGCTGTCGGAGACGATCTGCTCGCCCGCCATGGCCCGTTGAATGAACGGCTTGCGCTCATTGAAGAATGTCTCGCCCACGACATCGATGACGCGCTGACCGAGAACCTCCTCAGGCGCACGGCCGAACCACTCCAGATAGCCCTCGTTGGCGAAACGATAGGTGTAATTTAAGTCGATGAAGCCGACGAGGATTGGAAGGGCAGAGGTCAGGCGGCTGAGCTCTTCACGGCTTGCGGCCAGTTCCTGAACCGTCTTCACCTTCTCGGTGTTTTCCAGAACCGTGCACAAGACGCCTTCGACAATACCCGCGTCATTATAGATCGGCGTGTAGAAGAGATCGAAGACGACCTCCTCCGGTGCACCGTTGCGATGCAGAACCATTTTCTGATCGCGAAAGGACTGTATTTCCCCGAGGAAACCCGCTTCCAGGATCTTTTCGTTCCAGTCCCAGATTTCCGGCCATATGCCGGGGACAGTGCCGCCGAGCGCGCGCGGGTGGTAGTTTCCGGCAATTTCGGTGTAGCCGTCATTATAGATCATCACATGATCCGGCCCCCACATCAAAACCTGTGGTATGGGTGAATTGACGACCGAGTTCACCTTCAGCCGAAGGGTCTGCGACCAATGCGCAATCGGTCCAAGCGATGTCTTGGACCAGTCAAAAGCGCGGACCAAGGCACCTGCCTCTCCACCGCCGACGGGCCAACTCGCAAAAGCACCCATATCAGTCATGCAAATTCACCCACAAGAACATCGACTTGTCACGCCAAGTCTTGAGTACAGGAAATAGAAGCAGGCTTCGCTTATCTATTTGAACGCACTTATCAAGCTTTTTTTCATGCGCGATGCAAGAGGCATGACAATCATGTGACTAACAGACCTTTATCAACCAATGAAGCAGGCCTTGTGCGGCGGCTTTTCCCGTTGCAAAACAGGCCGTTAGCAGGTAGCCACCAGTGGGTGCTTCCCAGTCCAGCATCTCGCCTGCGACGAAGGTGCCGGGTAGCGATTTCAGCATATAGTTCTGGTCGATGCTCTCCCAGCGAATCCCACCCGCGCTCGATATCGCCTCGACTATCGGTCGCGGCGCGGAAAGAGCAAGTGGAACCGCCTTGATCAGCCGAGCGAGCTCGCTGGCCGACATATGCTGTGGGACCGCGCATTCTCGCAACAGCGCGATCTTCACCGGGGAAAGCCCGGCGCTTTTGCGTAGCCTGTTCGATACACTATCCTTGCTGGGCGCGCGCGCCAGATCTCGGGCAAGACGCTCCTCGGAACGGCCCGGCGCCAAATCGATGGTTAGGAAAGTTCGGCGGCCTTCTTGCAGACTATCACGCAACGCAGCGGCGTGCGCATAGATCAGCGTCCCCTCCACCCCATGCTGCGTGATGACGAACTCACCTTCGAAGCGACCCGCGTCGGAGGTGGTCACGACGGATTTGACAGGCTCTCCAGCGAAGCGCTCGCGAAAATACTCGCTCCACGCCACGTCGAACCCGCAATTGGCCGGTAGGAAATCCGCGACACCGACACCTGCCTGTCTCAGACCGCCCACCCACTGGCCGGTCGAACCGAGCCTCGGCCAGCTGGCTCCCCCCAGGGCAAGCAGGACCGCATCGGGCCTGATCTCCACCTGCCCCTCCGGCGTTTCGAAAACAAGCGTGCCATCATCGAGACCGATCCAGCGATGACGGAGCTTGATCTCCACCCCCCGCTCAGAGAGGCGGCTGAGCCAAGCCCGTAACAGAGGGGAGCCCTTCATCGCCTTAGGAAAAACGCGGCCAGATGTTCCGACAAAAGTCTCCTGCCCCAAGGCCTCCATCCACTCCCGCAGCATCTGCGGCGTAAACTCGTCGAGCGCGCCTTTGAGCCGCGCTTCTGAGGCGCCGAAGCGCGTGGTGAAGCGGTCGTAATCCTCACCATGTGTGATGTTGAGGCCAGACTTGCCCGCCATCAGAAACTTGCGCGCAACGGTCGGCATTGCTTCATAGACAGTTACGTCCACGTCCGATGTGGATAATTCCTCGGCAGCCATCAGACCTGCCGGACCTCCACCGATGATCGCAATCTGTTTTCTTCGCATTGCCCACTGCTACCCTTCGCCTTTCGGTCTTCTTAGAGCGTTTGCCGCGACGCGTATATGCGCTATTAAGGCGTCATGTTCACGCTGATCCGAACGGAAACTTTTGAACAGGACATCAAGAAGAGCCGCTTTATCGCGACGGCAGGTCCTGCTGCCAATGAGGACGCTGCAAGATGCTTCATAGCCGACCATTCGGTCGCGGCGGCCAACCACAATTGCTGGGCATGGCGCGTCGGACAAAGCTACCGTTTCAACGATGACGGCGAACCGTCCGGCACGGCCGGTAAACCGATTCTCCAGGCGATTGACGGAAATGAGCTCGATCACATCGCCGTCGTCGTTACGCGCTGGTTCGGCGGCATTCTGCTTGGAAGCGGCGGGCTTGTTCGCGCCTATGGCGGAACGGCGGGGTCCTGTCTCAGGAACGCCGAAAAGGCTGCCATCATTCCGGCTCATCAACTAACGCTGTCCTGCGGCTTCTCCGACCTCGCGCTTGTCAAAGCCCGCCTGCTGTCGGTCGACCATCTGGTCATCGAGAGCGAGACATTTACCGGCTCAGGGGCGGACCTCAACCTTTCCATACCGTCAAGCGAGGCGCAACGCGTCGCGCAGATGATTCAAGACATCACCAGTGGGCGTGTCCTTCTGCCACTGGTGGAATAGACCGTCAGGCGGCGCTCTGGCGTGTCGCGCAAATCATGCTATGAGGCTTCGCATGTCTGGCCAATTGCACAACCCGATCTACAACCCGCCGCTGGAGCCCTATATCTCGATCCTTCACCGGGATGAGAGCCTGTTGGTGCTGGATAAGCCGAGCGGTTTGCTTTCAGTGCCGGGAAAAGATCCGGCGCTGGCTGACAGTCTCGCGACCCGCGTTCAAAAGCAATTTCCATCGGCCTTGATGATCAACCGGCTCGACAAGGACACCTCCGGGATCGTCTTGATGTCATTGAACAAGAAGGCCCATGCCGCTATCGCAAGCCAGTTCGAAAACCGCACGACGACGAAAATCTACAAGGCTGTCGTCTGGGGAGAGGTCATGGGCGAAAGCGGCGAAATCGATCTTCCACTGGCGATCGATCCGGACAACAAGCCGCGGCATCGCGTGGACTGGGACAACGGTCGGGCAGCACAGACACAATGGCGCGTTCTGGAACGTCTGTCCCTCCCCGCCACGAGGCTGGAACTGCGTCCCTTAACCGGGCGGACACATCAATTGCGGGTGCATATGAAGGCGCTTGGTCACGCCATTCTCGGCGATGAATTTTATGCCGGTGGCGAAGCCCTTGCCGCAGCACAGCGGCTTCTACTGCACGCCGAAGAACTGGGCTTCAGACATCCGGACGGTCACGATGTGACATTCCGTGTTCCTGCTCCCTTCTGAGACGAGCCATGGCAAAAAAAGACGCTGAAGAGTTTGTCGTTGATTTTGTCGGGGGAGCCGTCGGGCACCGACTGCGCTCGGGCGAAGGACGGGGACAGGCTTTGCCAAAGGCCGCCGGCTTCACCAAGGGCCGGACACCCTTCGTCGTCGATGCGACGGCGGGTCTTGGCCGCGATGCATTTCTGCTCGCCTCGCTCGGCGCCAATGTCACGCTGATCGAGCGATCGCCAGACATGTATGTCCATTTGCAGGACGGGATTGCCCGCGCAAAAGCCGAAGGCGGTATCTACGAGGAAATTGCGTCCAGAATGACATTGCTTCACGGCGACTCCAGAGAGTTGCTCAAGACGTTGTCACCCGACGTCGTCGTTGTCGATCCGATGCACCCGCCACGCCAAAACAGCGCGTTGGTGAAAAAGGAAATGAGAGTGCTGCGGGATGTTGTGGGTTCAGATCCGGACCAGCGGGAACTGATGGAAGCAGCGCTGCAAGCTGCGCGCAAAAGAGTTGTATTGAAATGGCCGCTTCGGGCTGCGCCTATGGAGGGGCTTCAGAAGCCCTCCCATCAGATTTCCGGAAAGAACACGCGCTACGATGTGTTCATGATATTCCGGGACGAGCCTCTCGCCGATTAACGAAATACCGGCTTGCGCTGGGCGTTCATCAAAAGCTCATGACGCGATGCAAAATCGCCGAAAAGTTTGCGAAGACGCTTCTCTTCAGACTCATCCAGTCGATAACGACGGCAAAATTCCATAACACTCAAAATTGGCTTGACCTCGGCTGTGTCAAGCTCTTCCTTGTCCAATCTTTGCATAATGCCCTCCTGACCGACCGAGCTTAACGCTGGCGGAAGAAGAACGTTCCCAAAGAAATCGTGTAGACGAGAATTTACAGGATTGAACACGTAACGATCAAGTTTTCTTGACCTTGCGGTGATGCAACTTAAAAAACGCCGAAATGTTCCCGATCCGCTCAATTAAACTGGAAGGGAGTTCCATGTCGCGCGTTCGATACCTGCTAACCACCACGCTTCTGTCTGCCATTCTCGCCGTTCCCGGCTACGCTTTCGCGCAATCCGCAAGCCCGGTTGAAACGAACCCGCCCCATGGAAAAAACCAGACACCCGCCTTTGAAGGGCAGACGCGGGCTCCACAGCCGGACAAGATGCCATCGCTGCAAAAGACCGTCGTTGCTGACGACCTTCCACATCTGTGGTCGATGGCGCTTCTGCCCGACGGCCGTATGCTTGTTGCCGCCAAAGAAGGTGCCATGCACATCGTGAAGGATGGCAAGGCCGGTCCTGCCATCGAGGGCGTGCCAGAAGTCGCGTCATCCGGGCAAGGTGGCCTTCTCGATATTGCTTTGGCTCCTGATTTCGATACATCTGGCATGGTCTACTTCTCCTTCTCCGAACCACGCGATGGCGGCAACGGCACGTCGGTCGCTTCGGCAAAGCTGGTCGAGACGAACGGGACCGCGGTTCTTGAAAACACCAACGTCATCTTCCGTCAGACGCCCACATACGATGGAGACAAGCACTTCGGATCGCGTCTCGTCTTCGGCAACAATGGCGAGCTTTATGTCACGGTCGGCGAGCGTTCGGACAAGGAGCCCCGCGTTCAGGCACAGGATCTCTCCAGCGGGCTGGGCAAGGTGTTCCGCATCGACACCAGCGGCAAGGCGCTCCAGGATAATCCTTTCGTCGGCCGCGAAAACGCCCTGCCGGAAATCTGGAGCTATGGCCATCGCAACATTCAATCGGCCGCGCTCGATGGCGACGGACGCCTCTGGACCGTCGAACACGGTCCGAAAGGCGGCGACGAACTGAACCTGCCCAAGGCCGGACTAAACTATGGCTGGCCGGTCATCACCTACGGCATCGAATATAGCGGAGACAAGGTGGGCGAAGGTGCAACCGCCAAGGAGGGTATGGAGCAGCCCACCTATTATTGGGATCCGGTCGTCGGCCCGTCCGGCATGGTCTACTACAATAGCGACGCCATTCCGGAGTGGAAGGGCTCGTTCCTCATCGGTGGCTTGGTCACCCAGGGTCTCGTGGTGCTGAAGATGGACGGCGACAAGGTCGTTACGGAAGGCCGTCTTCCACTGGAAGCACGCATCCGCGATGTCGAGCTTGGCAAGGACGGCGCCGTTTACGCTGTGACCGAAGAGCGTGGCGGCGGCAAATCTCAGATCATCCGTCTGGCACCGGACGCTTGATCAACCGGAGTCTGATCAAATTGAAGGGAGCGGGCATGTTCCGCTCCTTTTTCTGGAACGGACATCTGTTCAGCGCAGTTATTTGAGAAAACTCGAAGGCAGCGCCAAGATCATGAACCAGCACCCCGTCCGGCTCCTCAAGAAAATCGGCTTAACCTATGTGAGCGACCAGGAGCCCGGTATCGCCCGTGAGCGGCGCGGCAAGGGGTTTTCCTACCGCCTTCCCGACGGGACGCTGCTTTCCGACAAGATAGAAATCACACGCATACGGTCGCTCGCAATTCCCCCAGCCTATCAACGCGTCTGGATATGCATCGAACCCTCGGGGCATCTCCAGGCAACCGGCTTCGACGCAAGAGGGCGAAAACAATACCGCTATCACGTAGACTGGCATGCATTTCGCGGCGAAACCAAGTTCTTCCAGCTGAAGTCGTTCGGTGAGGCATTGCCAGCAATTCGCCGTCGGGCGCTTTCCGATATCGAGAAGGACATCAACAGCCAGAACAGGACGCTCGCAGCGTTGATTCTTCTTCTTGACGCTGCCTATCTGCGCGTCGGCAACAAGACCTATCTCGAAAGCAACGGGACCTACGGTGCAACGACCCTTCTCAAGCGTCACGTGTCGCTCGGCGAGACGATCGAACTTCGTTTCATCGCAAAAGGTGGACAGAAGGTGCGCCGCAGCCTCCGTCATCCCCGGCTGCAAAAGATTCTGGAGGAGATTGCCGATTTGCCCGGCAAGCAGCTCTTCGTTTGGCAAGATGAGAACCATATGGTCCATCCCATCGATTCCAGCGCGCTCAACAGCTACCTGTCCGAAACGGCGGGCGAAGGTATCTCAGCCAAGACCTTCCGCACCTGGGGCGGCACGCTTGCGGGCTTCTGCCACGCCGCCGAGAGACTGGCGAGTGGCAGCGCCCCGACCATCAAGAGCATTTGCGAGGCAGCGGCCGAAGAACTCTCCAACACGCCAGCCATCTGCCGCAAAAGCTATGTCCACCCGTCCGTTCTCGATCTAGCCACCGAACCGAAGGCGATCAAGCGGCTGGAAGCCGTTTTGGAAACGCCGACAAAGACGATCTCGGGACTACGAGCAGACGAGCGGCGGCTCATCTCCTACCTCCCCTAATTTAGAAATATCTTTATGGACGGACTGATCCGTTCAGTCTCGTGTCAGCAAATCTCTCCAGAAGGCGTTGATTAGCCGGAAAAGCAAAACGCGCTCACGCGCGTCCGGCGCATCGATTGGCACGAGGAGAGTGGGCGCTTGGCACCTTTGACAGATCATCTGGACGGCAGCGAAATCCGTCGTCCCGAAATCGGCAGCATTACCTTGAGCGTCATTGCCGCTCTCTATCTGCTGTTGTTCATGAACCAGACATTCTGGTCGAAGGTCAACACCCACCTGTCCGCCTATCCCGTCGCGATCTACGCGCTCTATGTGGCCATGGCGGCGCTTTTTGCCGCACTGCTCATCACCTTTTCGGCAAAATACATCATGAAGCCGATCCTGATGGTGCTGATTACCATTTCCGCGCTTTGCTCCTGGTTCATGGATCGCTTCGGCGCTGTGATCGACCGCGACATGGTCCGCAACGCGTTCGAGACGACCACCGGCGAAGCAAACAATCTGATCACCTCCGCCTTCCTTCTGCACATGGCGATCTACGCGCTGGTTCCCATCCTGCTTCTCGCTTTCGTGCGCATCCGCCACCGTCCGATTCTCGGCAAGTTGTTCTGGAATATGCTGAGCGTGATTGCATGCCTCGTCATCATCGGCGGCATTGGCGCGATGAATTCCAAGACCTTCACGACTGCGATCCGTCAGCACCGGGATATCGTCAAAAGCCTGAATCCGATTTCGCCACTCTTTGCGACGGCGCATTACTTCCAGATCGCAAATAAGGAAGCACAGTTGACCGTCACGCAGACCGGCCTCGACGCGAAGGTGAAACCTCCTGTCATTGCCGTCGGAAAACCGCGCGTGACCGTCGTCGTCGCAGGTGAAACCGCACGTGCGGCCAACTTCTCGCTGAATGGCTATGGCCGCGAAACCAACCCTGAGCTCAAGAAGAGAGACGTGATCTATTTCCCGAGCACGGTCAGTTGCGGCACCTCTACAGCGATTTCAATCCCTTGCATGTTCTCGAAGTTCACCCGCTCGGAATATACCCACAGCAAGGCGCTCTCCAATGAGAACCTCATGGATGTTCTGGTGCATGCCGGGGTCGACTCGCAGTGGCTGGACAACGACACCGGAAGCAAGGGCGTGGCGGACCGCATTCCCTATTTCGATTTGAGCGCAACCCGCGATGCCACCTTCTGCAAGACCGGCGAATGCAGTGACGATATCTTCCTCGACAGGCTCGACAGCTGGCTCGACCGCGTCACCAAGGACAGCGTCATCGTCATCCACCAGCTCGGTAGCCACGGCCCGTCCTACTATCTCCGTTATGGCGATCAGTTCAGGACATTTACGCCGGACTGCCGCACCTCGGAACTTGGCAATTGCAAGGACGAAGAGATCGTCAACTCCTACGACAACACGATCCTTTATACCGACCATTTCCTCTCTGCCATCATCGACAAGCTGAAGGCCCGCTCCGATAGGCTCGCCACCGGAATGCTCTATGCCTCCGATCACGGCGAATCTCTTGGCGAGAACGGGCTTTATCTCCACGGCGCGCCTTACATGCTCGCCCCAGCAGAGCAGACGCATGTTCCCTTCCTGGTGTGGATGGACAATGACTTCGCGCGCTCCATGGGCGTCGACCGCGCGTGCCTTGCCGATGAGGCAAAGGCCGGTGGCAAATCCCATGACAATTTCTTCCACAGTATTCTTGGGATGATGAACGTCTCTACCTCCGTCTACGACCCATCGCTCGACGTGTTCCACGCCTGCCAGTCGAAGCCCACGACATGATGCGCATGTGCCTTGACGACGAACCGCCCGAAGCGATACGCATTGGCAGTTCTGGAGTGAGGTCGGTGTGCGCGTTCTGCTGGTGGAAGACGATCATGTGCTGGGAGAAGCGCTAAGAGATCACGTGGCGGCAGCAGGCCATGCCGTGGATTGGTTCAAGACATTGAGCGAAGCCATGGCGGCAACCCAGACGGTGAGCTACGGTCTCATCCTGCTGGACTTGCGCCTTCCCGATGGCGAGGGGCTCAGCCTCTTGCGGGCCTTGCGCAAAACGAACAACGCCGTGCCCGTGATCATCCTGACCGCACACGATCAGGTCTCCGACCGGATCGAAGGCCTGAATGCCGGGGCGGACGACTATCTCGTCAAACCGTTCAATCTCGGCGAGCTGACGGCACGGATGCTTGCCGTGTCGCGCCGCTATGAAGGACGTTCGACGCCCATCGTCAGGCTGCCCGGCATCGAAATCGATCAGGCGGCGAAAAGCATCACGGTCCAAGATCGCGCGTTGACGCTGAGTGCCCGGGAATGGGCGGTGCTGGAGAAACTCGTAGAGAGACCAGGCGCGCTTGTCTCGAAAGCGCAGCTACAGGAGACCTTGTATGAGTTCGGCGCTGAGATCGAAAGCAATACCGTCGAGGTCTATATCAGTCGCCTGCGCAAGAAGATCGGTTCCGATCGCGTGGAAACCGTAAGAGGGCTTGGTTATACGATTCGCTGATCTCATACCCCTTAAGCTCGGACCTTATAAACCGAGTATGACGCGCCGGATGGTTCTTGCGCTGGTCAGCGTCCTGTCGATTTCCTGGATGGCCGCCTCCGCGCTTGGCGTCATGGTCATGGAAGAAGAGTTTGCGGAAATTTTCGACAGCGGCGTCCAGGAAACCGCCGACAGATTGCTTCCGCTTGTCGCGGAAGACCTTCGCGAACGGAGCCCGGAAGCACAACGCCGTCTTGGCCAGCCCACAACCGGCTCCGAATATCTGACCTATCAGGTGCGCGATCGCGACGGCGCTGTTTTGCTGCACTCTCATGACAGCGCCCGTGAAGGTTTCGACGTGCCGCTGAGGCCGGGTTTCGCCGATACGGATAGTCAACGGATCTACACCGTCGTGACGCCTGAGGGCGATCTTTATCTTCAGGTGGCCGATGCTTTTGCCAATCGACGGGAGGCCATCGAGGAAGCATCTACGGCGCTCATCCTCCCCGTCCTTGTTCTCATTCCGGCGAGCATCATTGCGGTCATTCTGGTCATCCGCCGCACCCTGGCGCCGATCCAGACGCTCAGAGACGATATTGCCCGCAAAGACGGCGGCAATCTTGCGCCGGTCGATTCCGGTCGTCTTCCCGCCGAACTCGATCCGATCGCCCGTTCGGTAAACCTGCTGCTGGAGCGATTGCGGTCAGCACTGGAGGCGGAGCGCTCGTTCGCGTCCAACAGTGCGCACGAATTGCGAACGCCGATCGCCGGAGCGCTTGCCCAAGCGCAGCGATTGAAGGCGGATATTCCGCCCCATCTTGCCCCGCGTGTCGATCAGATCGAATTGTCGCTCTCCAATCTCGCGCAGTTATCAGAGAAGCTTTTGCAGATGTCGCGCGCGGAGGCCGGTATCGGCATCTCCGATACCCTCGTCGATCTTCTGCCCGTGCTGGAACTCGTCGTCGAGGACATGAGCCGGTCAGAACTTGGGGCCGGACGTATTCATCTGCATCTGCCCGATGATGGCCAGCTTAAGGGCAAGGTCGATCCGGACGCTTTCGGTATCGTCGTTCGAAACCTGCTGGAGAACGCGCTGACGCATAGTCCTGAGGATTCGCCGGTCGAAATCTACGTCGATAAGGACAGATCCGTGCGGATCGTCAATGACGGAACGCCCGTCGATCCGGCACTTCTCCCTCGCCTGACAACCCGCTTCATGCGCGGCCAA
The DNA here is from genome assembly GCF_030819275.1 of Agrobacterium larrymoorei. GTDB lineage: Bacteria > Pseudomonadota > Alphaproteobacteria > Rhizobiales > Rhizobiaceae > Agrobacterium > Agrobacterium larrymoorei_B. Next base: position 640,251 of record NZ_JAUTBL010000001.1, read on the forward strand.
ACCCAGGCCTCCGGGTCCGGGCTTGGCCTTGCAATTGTCGACAATCTTTCAAAACGCATGAATGCGGCGCTCACCCTTTCCTCACCGGCTCCTGGACGCGGGCAGGGTTTCGAAGCGCGGATCGATCTGCCAAAGCAGGTTTGAGGCCTCGACGCAGCGTCGGAGGCCTCGTGCATTCAGTCCTCGTGTCTGTGGCTGTGATCGGCATCACGCTTTGCGATAGTTGTGAACATCGTATGAAACCGAACAGGCAGGATTGCTTTCAATGCGGTCTCCCTCTTAAGTGAATCCAATGACCTACGAGTTCGCTTTACTGAAAGCCACGAGGCTCCTGCGCGCCCTGACGCGAGCGGGGGAGGCTTTGGCGCGTCTTGACGAACGAGTTAGTCGCTCGCCTATCCGCGAGGGGTTTCTGCAGCGACAGAACTTCCACGACGCTGTCTCATCGCTCTGGGTCGACGGAGAACTGGTCCATGTGGAGGATCTGGTTCTGCACGATGCACGCATGGACATTCGTGCACCGACGAATGAAATCGTCAATGCCCACCGTATCCTGCGTGCCAGACGGCTTATGGAAAGTCATCCGCCACAATGGGCGCTGAGCGACCATGGCATCGACCTGCTTCGCGGCAAGAACGTTCAGCCACAATCCGCGCCGTCAAAACTGGTGTCTGATGAGCAAGACGCGGACCCTGAAGAGCCAGATGATGCGCAAGACGCTCTTGCTGATGAATTGGCCGAGATGGACGCCGTGCTCTCGCGCAGCAACGCGATTGTTGCGGATGCCTTGAGCTACCGCGTTCAATCGGAACCATCCACCGATCGTCTTGCCCTCGACCAGTCTGATGAAGAGAGTGAAGAGGAGCGACTTCACAGGTGGCGGAAGCTCCTCGACCGGTATTCAGACTATCCAGCCCCGCTGCAGGCGGCCATTCTTCTGGATGCCTGGCGCGATATTCAGGTCTCGGACCGAAGCCCTTGGCTCGGTAGGCAACTGGCCGCCGCATCACTTCGTTCCAACGGTTTGACGATCCTGCCGGCGCTCAACAGCGGCCTTCGTGCCATTCACAGAGAACGGCGTCATTCCCACGATCAGGAAGAAAGACTGATCGCGATCCTCGATGGAATGTCTGAAGCGGCTGAGCTCGGCATGAAAGACCATCACCGGCTTTTGAACGGCAAGAGCCGCATGGAAAGACGGTTGATCGGAAAGCGCTCGAATTCGAGGCTACCGGATCTGGTTGAATTGGTTCTGGCAAACCCCGTCGTTTCTACATCCATGATTGTCAAGGAACTCGGTACCACTCCTCAAGGGGCGATGGTTCTTGCTAATCAGCTGGAGCTCCGCGAAGTAACGGGTCGCGGACGCTTCAGGGCCTGGGGCATCTTGTAAGCCCCTCGCCCCTACGGTATCGGCCCGAAGGTCTGGACCTGTTTTCGGCAAGGACGATGGCGACTCAAACAAGATAGAGCGCTGCGTGTCCTCCTCGACGCGCGGCGCTCATATCGGTGTTTCGTCGATCAGCTTGCCATCGCATAGCGCGCGTGGGACGGGTTCGAGGCAAGCCTCGTCTCACCGCTGACGCGGAAACGTCCCACCATGCTGGCTAGGTTTTCGGTCTCCTGTGACAGGTTTTGAGCGGCCGCGGTGGTTTCTTCCACCATCGCTGCGTTCTGCTGCGTGACCTTGTCCATCTGGTCAGCCGCAGAAGAGACTTCCTTCAAGCTGATGGCCTGCTCACGAGCGCCCGCTGCAATCTGGTTGACGGTCTGGCTCATGCCGAGGACCTGCTCGACGATCTTACCAAGCGAATTGCCCGTTTCTTCAACCAGGTGCACGCCCGTTTCGACCTGGCTGGACGATGTGGAGATCAAGCCCTTGATTTCTTTCGCCGCTGTGGCCGAGCGCTGGGCCAATTCACGCACTTCCTGCGCAACGACGGCAAATCCCTTACCGGCTTCACCGGCGCGAGCCGCTTCGACGCCTGCATTCAGCGCCAAGAGGTTGGTCTGGAATGCAATTTCATCGATGACACTGATAATATTGCCAATCTTGCTGGACGAGCCCTGGATCTCGGTCATTGCCGCAACGGCACGGGCAACAACATCGCCACCCTTCTCGGCATCTGCCCTGGCGCTGTCGACGGTTTTTTGCGCATTCGTAGCGCCATCGGCCGTATCATTCACGCCACGAGTGACCTCGCTGAGCGCTGCTACGGTTTCTTCCAGAGCGGCAGCCTGCTGCTCCGTCCGGCGCGCAAGATCGTTCGAGGCGGTGGAAATTTCGCTGAGGCCCGAGCGGATCGTATAGACCGCACGCACGACATTGCTGATCGTCTCTTCGAGCGCAGAAACCGAGAGGTTGAAATTCTGGCGGATCGTGTCGAATTCCGGCGCGACCTTCTCGTTCATGCGAACCGTCAAGTCGCCGGTTGCCAGAGCATTGAAGCGGCTCTGAACAATCTCGACAAAATGCCGGAGATCTTCAGCCTTGGCATTGTCGATGTCGCTCTGGCGCTTGCGATCGGTTTCGACCTGGCGCTGGAGTTCTTCCTGCTCGGCCTGGATGTCTTCGCCGCGGGCAAGCGCGAAACGGAACTTTTCCAGTGCTGCGGCGAGATTACCAAGTTCATCCGGTTTGCCAGTCTGGGCAACCTGATCCTTGTAATTGCCATTGGCCATCTTTCCGACAGAACCCAAAACGGACGTGAGAGGCTTCTTGATCAGGAACTGCGTGGCAACGAGGATGACGCCAAGTGTCACACCGAGAATGATCAGGCCGCCGATCAGCATGCTGTAGATCTGCTGCCAGACAGGCCCGGAGAAAACGGCCGAAGGCACGTCCAGAACCGTCGCCCAGGTGGTGTTCATGCCAGGTGCGGTGAAGGGATAGATGAGGCGGACAGAACCGTCCGGGAGACCCTCGATCACGCGCATCTTTCCGTCTGCCAAAGCCTGCTTGACGAGATCGGCGCCGACATCGGAATAATCCTTCATCAGATTGTCAGCGTTGGTATGCGCCAGCCACTTGCCGTTACTGGCCAGCAGCATGACGCTGCCGCCTTCGAAAGGCTTGATCTGCGACAGGCTGGCGGTCAAATCATCGAGCTTGATATCGACGCCCGCCATGCCGACCATGGTGCCGCCCACCGTCACAGGTACGGAGACGGATGTGACGAGCTTTTTCATGTTGGTGAGATAGGGAGAGGTGATGAGCGGTTTACCGGTCTTTAGCACGCCGCCGTAATACTCATCCTCCGGCTTGATCGACCATGTCGAGAACTCAACCTTGCCGCTGTCGCTCTTGGTCCAGTAAGGCGTGAAGATACCTTCCTTGTTGAGACCCTCCGTGCCGACCGTGGGCTTCGGGCTCTTGCCGTCGACCAGTTCACACATCCATGCACCGAAGACGTTCGGATATTGCGGCGCGACTGTCTCGATCATCGAAACAATGTCGGCGCGACTGCGCGAACCGTTTTCGATGAAGCCGCCGATCGTAGCAGCAAGTGTTGCACCTGCAGATGTCGCGACGGAAATGTCTCCAGCGATTTGCTCGCTGACCGCGCCGGCCTTCTCGGTGGCAAGCGCCATGACGTCACGCTCTGTTGCTGACTTCACGTTGACCACATTGACCGCAGTGTAAGCAATCATGATGCCGGCAATAGCTGTTCCTGTCGCCAGGATAAGCTTTCCAGAAACGGAATTGAGAATCTTCTTCATGCGACGAGCCCTCTAACGTTAGGGCAACGGTAGGTTAAACTTTTAAATAATCTCCAAACAAATTGCGCGAAGAATAGCATTGCCTAATGCATGTCGATTGGACGCAGTTGACCCTTCCTCCCTCAAGGAAGCCGTTTTTCGCTTTGTTCCAGATTATTTCAACCGGTGATGAGTTCGTCCGTCCGATCTTGAATAAAAAAGACGGCTGAGGTCCAGCCGTCTCATTCTTCTTTGTTCTCGATCGCGCAGCTCAGAAATGGACTCCTGACGCGCTGGCAGAGTTCTAAAATAGGGCTAAGCCCTCAGGCATCCGGCATTCAAGCCGGATAACGAGACGCGTACCAATTGCGGAACAAGGTATACTGGCTTTCCAGATGACGGCGCTGCGAGGCGCTCAATTCGTCCGTTTCGTTGAAGTGCAGCGTGTATTCGGTATCGCCGTTCAGAACCATCAGATACTTGTAGTGCAAAACGAGGTCCGGACCTTCGTCATAGGTTGAAAGCACCGTCAGCGCCTCTTCCAATTCGCGTGCTTCGGCGCGTGCCGCCGCATCGCCCTTGGCAGCCTTTTCGCACAGAGCGACGAGATGCAGCACTTCCTTCGGCAGCGCATTGCCGATGCCAGTGATGGCGCCGCCGGCACCGCAATTGACAAAGCCATGATAGACGCCCGTGTCGACACCAACCATCAGGGTCAGATCATCGTCACCGGCGGTGATGTTTTCGGCGGCATAGGTCATGTCCTGCTTACCGCCGAACTCCTTGAAGCCGATGAGGTTCGAATAGCGCGAGCGCAGATCGAAGAAGAGGTCGGCGCGAGTTGCAAAACCGTAATAGGGACTGTTGTAGATCACCGCTGGCAGACCGTTTGCCGCTTCCAGAATCGCAGAGAAATGTGCCTTCTGCGCAGAAACCGACGATCCGCGGGAGAGAACGCGCGGAATGACCATCAAGCCCTTGGCGCCCACCTTTGCAGCATGTGCGGCATGGCTGACTGCGGACTTGGTGTTGATGGCGCCGGTTCCCACGATAACGGGAACGCCAGCTTCGGCAAGACGCTGCACGCCTTCCTGGCGCTGCTCGTCCGTCAACAGCGGCCAATCACCCATCGAACCGCAATAGACCACTGCCGACATTCCAGCGGCGATGAGCTCCTTGCCCTTCTTCACGAGCAGATCGAAGTCAGGGGTTCTGTCCGCCTTGCAAGGCGTCATGAGGGCGGGAATGCATCCGGTGAAGATCGTGCTGGCCATGGTTTCCAATCCTTCTGCGGCTCCACTGCCGCTTGATATGCAGCTCCTATAGCATCGAATCACAGCCTTGTCGACAAATAAAATACAAGAAATGCGGACGCAAAGGTGTCGCCCTTTATCAACCCTTGTTTTGGCTAAAGGCTCAGATTGGCGCTCTGGCGGGTATCGGCAGTGATGTAGGAACGAATCTGGGTGACGATCTGATCGGCATGTGCCTTGGCCAGTGCGTCGGCCCTCTCGACATTCCGCTCGATGATCGCCTGGATCATATCCTCATGTTCGCTGACATACTGATTGGGCAGGACATCGTTGAAGGAAGAATAATAGAGCCGCAGGATCCGCCGTCCCTCATCGAGAAGCCGGGTGAAGAGCTCGACATAATGGCGGTTGCCGCCGGCGCGCGCGATCGCGACATGAAAATCGCGATTGGTGGAAATCATCGCAAGCGCATCGCGTTGCTCGACGGCCAGAGCAAAGGCGCTTTGCAGGGTGCGGATCTGCGCGATATCCACCTCCGTGTGGTTGGCGGCGGCAAGTCGCGTCGTGACGCGATACATCAACGTCAGAGCATCGAAGAATTCCGGCAACCCTAGAAAGTCGATCTGGGAGACGATGGTGGCTCGGTTTGTCAGCGTCGTGATCAGCCCTTCGGCGGAAAGACGCACCAGCGCCTCGCGAATGGGCGTGCGCGACAGGGAGAACCGTTCTGAGAGCTGTAGCTCATCGATCGGGCTGCCGGGTGCCAGCTGCAATTCGATGATTTCATTGCGCAGCGTTTCGTAGACGGTAGAAACACCAAAACCCCTTCGGTGCGTTTGCTTTTCCTGCTCGTCCGCCTTCTCCGCCTCTGCCATCAAATCATCCTTCGCTATCGGTCCGAAGCATGTCGCGCAAAAGGGTGAAGCGGTTTTGCGATGACGACATGCTTTAGAAAGGCTTAGTCCAGAATCGCCGCAGAAGGAAAGTTCAAACCGTCCAAAGAAAACGCCGGGACAGTGCCCGGCGTCATCTGAAGCTGTTTACGCTGCGCGGAGCGACGCGCTCAGCGGGATTTCGACATCGATTTCCAGAAGCGACATATGCTCGTCGCTGTCCATCTTCACATGGACCTTATCGCTATCGATCTGCACATGCTTGGCGATTGCCGCCAGGATTTCCTCACGCAGAATGACGACCAGATCCGAACCCTGATTGGTGCGCTCATGCGCAAGAAGGACCTGCAACCGTTCGCGTGCGACGGGTGCGGACTTCTGTTTGCGGAAAAGGTTGAAGATGCTCATGCGGCCCTCCCGAAAATCTTGGCAAAGATGCCGCGCTTTTCGCCCGGAACGGAAACCGGAATGTCTTCACCCGACAGACGTCGTGCCGCATCGAAATAGGCCATGGCCGGTGCCGACTTGGCGTCAGCGAGCGTGACCGGCGCACCGACGTTGGAAGCACGCAGCACGTCCATGCTTTCGGGAATGATGCCAATCAGCGGAATGGAAAGGATTTCCAGAACGTCATCGACCTTGAGCATGTCGCCACGCTCGGCACGTGCCGCATCGTAACGGGTGAGCAACAGATGCTTCTCCATCCGCTCGCCGCGTTCGGCCTTGATCGTCTTGGAATCGAGAAGGCCGATGATACGGTCGGAGTCGCGAACGGAAGACACTTCCGGATTGGTGACGACGACGGCGACATCCGCGTGGCGCATGGCAAGTGTCGCGCCGCGTTCGATGCCAGCCGGGCTGTCGCAGATCACCCAGTCAAAATGCTTCTTCAGTTCATTAATGACCCACTCGACACCTTCCGGCGTCAGATTGTCCTTGTCGCGGGTTTGCGAGGCCGGCAGCAGGAACAGCGTTTCGAGACGCTTGTCGCGGATGAGAGCCTGCGTCAGCTTGGCATCGCCCTGGATGACATTGACCAGATCGTAGACCACGCGGCGTTCCGCACCCATGACCAGATCAAGGTTGCGAAGCCCGACGTCGAAATCCACGACGACGACCTTTTCCTTGTTCTGGGCCAGCGCGGCGCCAAGTGCTGCGGTCGACGTCGTCTTTCCGACGCCTCCCTTGCCGGAGGTAACAACAACTACCTTCCCCATCCTGATCTCCTGTTTCCTGCCGCTTACGGCTTAATTGAGTTTGTCCGCCTTGATCGTATCGTTTTCCAGCCAGAGCTGGACGGCCTGCCCCCGAAGCTTCGGGTCGATATCTTCAGCGACCTTGTAAACACCGTCGATGGCGAGAAGCTCGGCTTCCAGCTTCTTGCAGAAGATGCGTGCCGAAGCGTTGCCCAGCGAGCCCGCCATGGCGCGTCCGCGCAGCGCACCGTAAATATGGATCGAGCCGCCGGCGATCACTTCTGCGCCGGAGGCGACCGAACCGACGATCGTCACATCCCCTTCCGGGAAAATGATCGACTGGCCCGAGCGCACCGGCTCGCTGATCATCAGCGACTGCACGACGCTGCGGATTTCGCTCACCGGGGCTCTTTGCTCCGCCGGGGCTTCCACCTCGGCGAGCGCCACCGGCTCCACCTCAACATCGGAGGCCGGCTTGCCGCCTTTGAGTGCGGGCGGCATTCCGGTTTCGATCATCGAAGGGCGTGCGCCTTCAATGCCCATGATCGCAACGTTGCGATGGTAAAGCTCGGCAAGCAGGGACTTCAAACCTGCCTTATCGAGCTTCAGGTCCGCCACATCCAGCACCACCGGACGTGACAGAAAGAACCCGGCAGAGCGCGCTGCCAGATCGTCCAGCCGCTCCAGCCAGACATCCAGCGGCGACTCGGGAGAAAGAACGACCGCCAGAAATGAGCGGCCCTTGATACGGATCGAACGCGAGTCTGTTAGCACTTTGGTCATCTTGGTAAAGAAATCGTTGATAGAGAGGTAGCGGTGATTTGGTTAACAAATGGTTAACGCGGACCTTTCGCTCCTGCTAAAATTAACTTCGGCACCCCCTTGACCGAGTGCCCGACTGAGTCGCTCGACCGTCGTCAGAACATCCTCTTCTACGCCTGCTGGAACCGGCCATAATTCAGACGGTTATAAGCTCATCCGGGGGAAGAAGATGGCTGAGAGCGCGACGCAAAATTCATCGAAGGAAACCGAGTTTCTGACCGGGCTCGCGCGCGGCGTCGGTGGCGCGCTTCTCTTTGCGCTTCCGATGTTCATGACGATGGAGATGTGGTTCCTCGGCTTCTACATGTCGCATGAAAAGCTGCTTCTTCTCTGCGTCCTCAACATTCCGCTGCTGGTCGTCCTGGCAAAGCGCGTGGGATTTGAAAAAACCTCGTCATGGTTCGAAGCGATCCGTGATGCGGTGACGGCTTACGGCCTGGCGATCATCGTCAGCGCTGCAATTCTTGCGCTCTTCGGGGTGATCAACGACCAGGTGACGACCAGCACGACGGTGGCAAAGATCGCAATCCAGGCGGTGCCCGCCAGCATCGGCGCGCTTCTCGGGCGCAGCCAGCTTGGCATGCATTCTGAAGACGATGATGAGGAAGACGACGACGCCGAGACAGAAACGAGCTACTTCATTGAACTGTTCATGATGTTGGTGGGCGCCCTTTTCCTAGCGCTCAATGTCGCCCCGACAGAGGAGATGATCCTCATCGCCTACAAGATCACACCCTATCAGACACTCATCACTGTGCTGCTGTCGCTCACGCTCATGCATGGTTTCGTCTATGCCCTGCACTTCAAGGGCGGGCACGGCCGATCGGAAGACAGCGCCTGGTGGCACACCTTCATCCGCTTCACCATCCCGGGTTATGTCATCGCACTTGGCATCAGCCTCTACTGCCTGTGGAGCTTCGAGCGGCTCACGGGAACATCCTTGTCAGAGTTTGCCGCAGCCGTGGTCATCTTGGGCTTTCCCGCGGCGATCGGCGCCGCTTCCGCCCGCCTCGTATTATGAGAACGCCATGACCAAATCCTCCGTAGACGGCCATATCGAAACCTCATCGCCCCACTGGATCGAATGGGTCACCGGCATCGTCTCGTCGTTGCTCGTGATGGCACTGCTCGGATGGATCTCATGGGACATCTATCGCTATGACGACGCCAAGCCGGATTTCGAGCTCTCCGTCATCTCGACAGATCCTGTCGGCAGCGGCTTCAGGGTGAATTTCGCCATCCACAATGTCAGCCAGACGACGGCCGCAACGGTGCATGTGGTCGGCACGTTGCGCAGCGTAGACGGCGCGACGGATACAGCCGATGTGACCTTCGATTATGTTGCAGCCGAATCCCACGACAACGGCACCCTCTTCTTCAAGAGCGACCCGCAGGCAGGCGCATTGGAACTGCATGTAGCCGGCTTTACCGATCCTTGAGGATCAAAGTCGTTTGTCGGTCTCATCGTCGAAGAGATGCAGCGACGCGGGATCGATGATGAAACCGACCAAGTCACCAGCTTTCACATTGCTTCTTCCCTGAAGCGCGACGGTCATTTCCGGCTGGGTTGCGGTGGTGACGGAGGTCGCAGAGCCTGTCGTTTCCACGATCCCGACCGGCAGGGTGATGGTCGATGAGCCGGGCGGTGCAAGCGTGATGTGCTCCGGCCGGATGCCCACGGTCACGCGTGCGCCCGGCGTGAAGGCAACCGGCGACAGGATTGTCTGAGGTTCCGATGTGCCGCCGAAATTCAAAACAAGTGTTCGTCCATCCTCCGAAGCGACAGCCGGCACGAAGTTCATCGCCGGAGAGCCGATGAAGCCAGCGACGAAGCGGTTGACCGGCCGGTCGTAGAGTTCAAGCGGCGCTCCCTGCTGTTCGATCACACCGGCGCGCATGACGACGACATGATCGGCCATGGTCATGGCTTCGATCTGGTCATGCGTGACATACACTGAGGTCGCGCCGAGACTGTTGTGCAATTTGCGGATTTCGGCCCGCATATGAACGCGAAGTGCTGCATCGAGATTGGATAGTGGCTCATCGAACAGGAACGCCTTGGGATTGCGGATGATGGCACGACCCATCGCAACACGCTGGCGCTGACCGCCGGAGAGCTCGCGCGGATAGCGGTTCAGAAGCGCGGTGAGGCCAGTGATCTGGGCAATCTCTTCCGCCTTGCGACGTGCCTCGAGCTTTGACACGCCCTTCAGCCGCAAAGAATAGGTGAGGTTCTTCTCCACCGTCATATGCGGATAAAGCGCGTAGGATTGGAACACCATGGCGATATCGCGCATGCGCGGCGGCTGGCGGGTGATGTCCTCGCCTTCGATGCGGATCGCGCCGCTGGTGATTGTCTCCAGCCCGGCAAGGGTGCGCAGCAAGGTCGACTTGCCACAGCCGGACGGCCCGACAAGCGCCACGAACTGGCCTTTTGGGATGGCGATATCGATGCCGCGCAGCGCATGGTAGGCGCCGTAATGTTTCTGGATGCCGGACAGTTCGATCTGCAATGTCATTTGAGCGCTCCGGATGTCAGACCGCTGACGATGCGGCGCTGAAGCAGGACGAAGATGATGAGAATGGGCGTTACATAGATCGCCGCGAAGGTCATGATGCCGGTCCAGTCGGAGGCGTTCGGCCCGACGAAGAACTGCAGGCCGACAGTCGCAGGCTGGAAGGCTCTGTCGGTGATGAGCGAGCGCGAATAGACATATTCGCCCAGCGACTGGAGAAAGATGAGGATCGCCGAAACCAGAATGCCATTGCGGGCAAGCGGCACCGAGATGCGAAGGAATGCGCCGATGCGGCTGTTGCCATCCACCAGCGCCGCCTCTTCAAGCTCGCGCGGCACCTGGGTAAAGGCTGCCCGCACCAGAACGATATAGAGCGGCAGCTTGTTGGCAGCCGTTGCCAGGATGACGCCAGTGCGCGGCCATGACAGCAGGCCAAGCTGACTGAAAGCGACGAAGATCGGCGTCACCATCAGGGATGGCGGCAGGACCTGCAGCATCAGAACGAGGAAGAGTGCCAGATCCATCCAGACCGAGCGGACACGCGCCAGAGCGTAGGCGCAACCCGTGCCGAAGAGCACGACAAGCGAGACCGTACCGAAGGCGATGACCAGCGAGTTCTGGATAAAGGTATCCATGCCCATGTCGTTCCAGACACGGGTAACCTTCAACTCGGGATGATGCGGCCAGAGTGTCGGCGGGTTGGCGAAGGTCTCGGTGTTAGTCTTCAGCGCGGTGACATACATCCAGTAGAGCGGGAAGAGGTAGATCGCGACGATAGCGACGGCGATGGCCAGCAGGAGCCAGCGTTTCCAGGGGGTGCTAGACAACATGTTCGTGCCTCGTCGAGCGGACATAAGCGGTGGCGACGACGATGACCAGAAGGGTCATCACGACGGAGACGACCGATCCATGGCCGATGCGGTATTCGCGGAAGGCAAGCTCCCAGGACCAATATTGCAGCACGTTGGAGGCATTCGACGGACCGCCTTGTGTCAGGGCCGCAAAGAGGTCGAACTGCTGCAGGGTGAAAATGATGCCAAGCGAAATGACGGCACCGAGTTGCGCCCGCATCATCGGCAGGGTGATGGTGAAGAAGCGCTGCAAGCGCGTTGCTCCATCCAGTTCCGCTGCCTCGTAAACGTCATCGGGGATAGAGGCGAGACCGACGGACAACAGGATCATGTTGAAGGGAACGCCGAGCCAGATATTGGCGATGATAACGGAGTAGATCGAGATCGACGGATCGGAAAGCCAGAAGATCTTCTGCTGGGTGAGGCCCACCGATTGCAGGAGCCAGTTCAACACACCGAAGTCACCGGCGAGAATCCAGCCCCAGATGGCACCGACCACAAGCCCTGGCATGATCCAGCCCGCGAGAAACAGTCCGCGCAGCCAGGAGGCACCGGGAAAATCAAGCCGGAAGAACAAGGCAAGAGCCAGCCCGATCCCAAGCTGGAAGATCACCGACAGGAAGACGAAGAGGAAGGTGTTGCGCACGATCGGCATGAATAGCGGATCGTCGATGATCTCGCGGTAATTATCGAGACCGGCAAACGGGCGGTCGAAGGTGGCGATGGTAAAAAGATCGACGCTCTGGAACGAGATCACCAGATTGTAGATCAACGGGAAGGCCGAAAAGGTAACGAGGTAGGCAAGCGCGAACAGAACCAGCGCGCTGTCAAACCCACCGCCATCGCGGAAAACTCTGAAACGGAGCATTTCGCCTCCCGACATCTCACATCCGCATTCCAGCAAAGCGGACCATGCGCTTAATCAGTTTGAAAACTGGCTGCGGACCTCAACGCGCCCGCAGCCTCTTGATCAAAGGACCAGATCAACCAGCTTACTTGAGGATCTTGTCGATCGACTTCTGCGCTGTCGTCAGCGCATTTTCCGCTGTGGCTTGGCCGGTCAAAGTCGTCTGGATCGCGGTTTGAATGGCCTTTGAAATCTTCGACCAGTCGGGGCTTGGGCCGCGATTGCGCGCAAACTTCATCGACTCCTCGAACACCTTATAGGCTTGCGGATACTTGGGATCGTCGACCTTGACCGGATAGGCAGGAACATAGCCGAACTCGTTCCAGACGCGCGGCATCTGCTCATACATATATTCGATGAACTTGAACGCCTCCTTCGGATGCTTGGAGTTGGCAACGATGACGTTGTCGCCTTCACCCAAAGCGGAAGCATGTGGAGCGCCTTCCTTCGGAACCGGCAGGATCGCAACACGGTAATCGAATTTCGCATCCTGGCTCATGCGCGGCAGTTCCCATGGGCCGGAAATGCTCATGGCGGCGTTGCCTGCATTGAAGGTGCCCGTCGAATCCCACTGGCCACGGATCAGCGTGTCCTTCGAGGCAAGCCCCTCATCGATGAACTTCTTCCAGAGTGTGAGCGCTTCCACACCGCCCGGAACATTGACCTTGTTGTAATCACCGCCTGCCATCTGCAGCCATGGGAGGAACTGAAAGGTACCTTCCTCGGTCGCTGCGGCGGAGAAGGCCAAGCCATAAACGCCCTTATCAGGTTGCGTCAGCTTCTTGGCGGCATCATAAAGCTCGTTCCATGTCTGCGGCGGCTTGTCCGGATCGAGCCCTGCGGCCTTGTACATGTCGGCATTGTAGTAGAGCGCGATGGTGTTTGCCCCGCGCGGAATGCCGTAGACGCCGTCCTTGTAGGTCACGGAGGCGAGCGGGCCAGGCAGGATCTGATCGAGCTTGATCACCGAGCTTTTGTCGATCATCGGCTTCATGTCGAGCAGCAGCTTGCGCGATGCAAAGAGCGCGACATCCGGGTTGTCGATATAGGTGACGTCCGGCGCTTCGCCTGTCGCCATGGCCTTGGCCAACTCGTTGACCATGTCCGGAAACTGGACCGATCGGACATTGACCTTGATGTCCGGGTTCTTGGCGGAAAATTCCTCCGCCATCTTGTAATGATATTCGCCCGGTCGATCGACGGTCCAGAGATTGATCTGAACCTGCTCGGCCCATGCGGGCGTCGACAATGCGGCAAGTGCAACTGCACCCATTAGCTTTGCAATAGTCATGATACTCCTCCTTTGATCATGATTGCGATGCCGGTTCCCCCCGGCTTGAGTCTTACAAAAGCGACGGGTCGCCGCCTCCATATTCTGCGGCGAGATCGACGAAGGACCCTCCCCGGCTGTGCTTCAGATAGTTGAGCGCATGAACCTGCCCGGTCATTTCCAGCTGATCGCGATAGACCGGATCGTGCCAGCCTTCGATATCGATGGAGCCGGACCAGCCGGCCAGCCGAAGCTCGGAAATGATGTCGGTCCAATTGCTGTCGCCAAAGCCCGGCGTGCGCATGAAGACGAAGGGGTGCTTGCCAAAGATACCGTGCTCCTTGACCACATCCCAACGGATGGTCGCGTCCTTGCCGTGGACGTGGAAAATCTTGTGCGCCCATTTGCGGATCTGCGGCAGCGGGTCGATCAGGTAGACCATCTGGTGGCAGGGCTCCCACTCCAGACCGATATTATCATCCGGCGTCTCGTTGAACATCAGTTCCCAGGCATCCGGATTGTGAGCAATGTTCCAGTCACCCGTTTGCCAGTTGCCGTCCATGGCGCAGTTTTCAAAGGCAATCTTCACACCCTTGTCGGCAGCACGCTTCGCCAGCTCGCTCCATATTTCCCTGTAGCGTGGAAGGCTGTCCGGCAAAGGCTTGCCGCGGACGCGGCCGGTGAAGCCTGCCACGCAGGTTGCGCCGAAATGATGGGCGTTGTCGATGCAGTCCTTCCAGCCTTGAAGGGTCTGGAGGTCCATCTCCGTCTCTTCCAGCGGATTGCCGAACATGCCGAGCGTCGAAATGGTGATGTCGCGGTCGCCGATGGCTTCGACGCAGCGCTTGCCAAGCTCCGCAAGGTCCTGGCCATTGGTCGTCTGCCAGAAAAACGGTTCAAAGCTCTCGAATCCAAGGTCGCCAATTTCCGAGATTCGTTCGGCGGCGTCCCCTTTTGTGGCACTGACCATGGTGCCGATGCGGACGGATTTTGCTGGATCGCTCATATTAGACCTCAAATCTTGATAGGAACACGCTGACCGGTGCGGGCGCTTTCAATCGCGCCCATGACCATGGCCAGGCTTTTGATATTGTCGGAGGAGACGGTCTCTGGAACCGTCCCATTTTCGATGGCACGCACGAATGACAAGAGCACGCTAGCATGCCCTTCCGTCTGCTCTTCATTCACGTTTTCAGAAACGTTTACGGCGGAAGTTCCGCGCAGAAGCCCTTCGTCGCTTCCCGCTACGTTTGCCGAGAAACCATCCTCACCATCCCAAAGGATCATGCCCTTCGATCCGACCAGCCGCCATGTGCTTTCCCAGCTTGTCCGCTCGCCTTCGGCGCACCACGAGCCGCGATAGGTGAAGACCACATCATTTGAAAGTTCGAAGATCGCGTTGGCCGATGCGCCATGGGCGTACCATGAGCCGGCTGGATTTCTCTCCACGCAATAGACCGCCAGCGGGTTTTGATCGGCGACGAAACGCGCGGCATCGAAGGTGTGGATCGCCATATCCAGCAGCAGCACATTCTGCATTTCCTCACGGAAGCCGCCAAAGTGCGGCGCCAGAAAGAAGTCGCAATGAATGGCGGTCAACTCACCGATAACACCATCCTGAACGGCGCGATGCAGGCGGCGTATCCCTCTGATATAGCGTCTGTTTTGAACAATGGCGTGGATTTTTCCGGCACTTTCGGCAAGCTCGAGCAGCGCCTTCGCCTCTTCCAGGGAAGGTGCCATCGGCTTTTCGCTCAACACATGGCAGCCAGCCGCAAGGCCAGTGGCAACCACGCCGAAGCGGGCATCAGGGATGACGACGTCGAAAACCACATTAGCTTTGGTCTTGGTGAGGACGTCTTTGAGATCGCTGCCGATAACGACGTCTTGGAGCCCGAACTCGTCGGCCAGCGCCTGGGCGACGTTCTCGTTCAAATCGACAAGACCGCATATGCGGATCGACGATTGCAAATTTGGATGTGAGGCGATCGCGCGCAGCCAGCCTTTGGCCATAGCTCCGCACCCGCACAAAACGGCATTCAATGTCACATTGTCCTCCCTGCCGCCCGCAAACTCCTCTTTGCGGAACCAGCTTTCGTAAACGTTTACGAGACTATGCTTAAGGTGCTAGATGTGTCAAGACCGTAGTGAAGGGCTTCTCTGGTTTGGAGCCGGGAGGACATGCATGAAGGGTATCCGCCAGCTCGCAGACTATCTGGACATCTCTATCGGCACCGTATCCCGCGCCTTGAACGGCAAGCCGGATGTGAATGACGATACCCGTCGCAGAGTCTTGGAGGCGGCAGAAAAGCTGGGCTACGTCGCAAACCAGTCCGGGCGCAGCCTGCGACAGGGTGCCACGAACGTCATCGGCCTGATGACCGGGTCCGACACGCAAGCGGTCGAAAACGCCGACAACTTTTTCCTGGGCGTGACGGATGGCTTGCAGAGTGTTTTCTCGACCCACAATCTCGACCTCATCGTCCTGCCTTGTCCTGCAGAAGAGGATCCCGACGAGTATTTGAAGCGCATGGTGGCAAGGCGCATGGTCGATGCGATGGTTATTTCGTCCACCAGCCGGATCGACAAGCGCGTCGACTTCCTCAAGCAGACGCGCCTGCCCTTCGTCACTCTGGGGCGAACGGGCTCCAGCACCGATCACGCCTGGATCGATCTCGATTTCGAAGGTGTGGCAAGAACCGCCGTGGCTCGCCTTGCGGCGGCCGGCCACCGATCGATTGCCCTTGCAGCACCCGATACCGATATCAATCTCGGCTACATCTTCCTGGAAGGCTATCGCAAAGGTCTGGAGGACGCGTCTCTCCCCTATGACGAAAAACTCATCATTCGCGCCAGGTCCAGCGAACAGGGTGGCTATCACGCGGCAAGCGAGTGGTTGCAGATGCGGCCACGCCCCACAGCCCTGATCCTGATTTACGAGTTGATGGCGATCGGTCTATACCGGCGCCTTGCAGAGGTGAAACTTCGCGCTGGACAGGATCTCGCTGTCATCGGCTTTCGCGAGGGCCCGAGCGGCCAGTTTCTCGAGCCGAGGTTGACGAGTTTCCGCATGTCGCTGCGCGATCTCGGCGTCTCCGTCGGCAAGACCCTGCTATCGACCATGCCGGCCTATAGCGGCTTCTATCCGCAACAGCCCAAGCACATCGTCTGGCCGATGCAGCTCATTCCGGGCGACAGCGATATCACCAACCTGCAATCCAAGTGACATCCGGCCGCGCAGTTTCCGCGGCGGGATATTTATTATCAATCAAGCTTCCAGCCAGCGCACCTGCTCAGGCGTGAGCTTGATATCGAGCGCCGACAGGCTGTCTTCCAGCTCGGCAATGGTGCGCGGGCCGATTAGCGGAATGACGGGGAACGGCTGAGCGATCACATAGGCAAGCGCGATGTGGATCGGCTGACGACCAACCTCCTTGGCAAGCTCGATTGCCCGGTCGCGGCGCTCGAAATTGCGCTCGGAGTACCAGACGCGCACGATCTCCTCATCGTCCCGCTTGTCGCGGCCTGCCCTGTCGGTGAAGAAGCCTCGGCCTTGGCTGGACCAGGCAAAGTTCGGAATCTGGCGCTCTTTAGCCCATTCTTTCCAAGGCTCGTCGGAGGCTGCGACACATCCGGCCCAGATCGGGTCCAGCATTTCGGCCAGCGAGAAATTGTTGGAAAGCGCGCCCGGCGCGGTCTTGCCGGTCTTCTCAGCATAGGCGATTGCATCGTCCATGCGCTGGCGCGTCCAGTTCGAACCGCCAAAAATGCCGCGGATGCGCCCGCGTTGTACTTCGGCATCCATCGCATCGACGAACTCACCGACCGGCACATCGGTATTGTCGCGGTGCATGAAATAGATATCTACATAATCCGTCTTCAGCCGGTTCAAAGATTGGTCGAGCTGCTTTTCAATTACATCGGGATAGCAAAGCGGCGAATGCGCGCCCTTGCCGATCAGCACGATGTCTTCGCGCGGGACGTTGCGGCTGGTGTGCCAGTCGCCAAAAATCGCTTCCGTCTTGCCGCCGCCATAGACGAAGGCGGTGTCAAAGAGATTGCCGCCTGCCTCATAGAAGCTGTCGAGGGTCAGCGATGCGGAAGCGAAGTTCGGGAAGAACTCGAAACCGAGCGCCACGACGGATGCGGGCTTGGCAACGCCCGGAATCTGACGCTTGGGTACGGAACTGCCGGGCGCAACCTTACCGCCCGCGATGTTCAGAACACGCTTGGCCGCACTCTCCACGCCATATTCCAGTCCCACCGAGGCGCGCCACTGATCCATGACCCGGAGATTTCCAAGCGTGTCGGCCCAGCTCATGCCGGGATAGGCGAATTCCTGGGACTGGTTGCGAATGGCTTCGCCTGCCACATCCACCTCGAATGAGTAGAGATAACGATCTTCGGCAACCTCGATCGTCTGGCGATCCTTGCCCTTGACGATGTCGATCTTGCCGACACCGCCCTTGTGGCCGGAAGCGAACCAGAAGTCCTGCACCTCGATGCGCCCGTCCGAACCGATGATGCGCAGCACATTGTCCTGGTTCGCCATGATCGAGCAGGACACTTCGGCGATGATCTCGTTGGGAAACTTCAGCACGGCCGAGGCCCATTCATCGACCCCCGACTGACCAAGATGCGCGACGCCAGAGACCTTGGTGGGCTCCAGGAAAGGCTGCCCTGAAACGGCACCGGCAATCAACCGCGCCATGGAAACCGGATAGCCACCAACATCAAGAATGCCGCCGCCAGCAGTCTCATTGGCAAACAGGCGGTGATCGGCGCGGAAGCTGCCCATGCTGAAACCGAAGCTGGAGCGGATGATCCTCACCTCGCCGATCGCGCCGCCTTTGACCAACTCGACGATCTTGGCGGTCTGCGGATGCAGGCGGTACATATAGGCTTCGCCAGCGAAGACGCCCGCCTTCTTCGCCTCATGGAAAATCGCGTCGGCATCATAAGCAGAAAGCGCAATCGGCTTCTCCACCAGCACATGCTTGCCAGCACGGATCGCCTTTATCGCCCATTCGGCATGGCCGGTATGCGGGGTTGCAATATAGACGGCATCAATTTCGGCATCGGACAGCAGCGCATCATAGCCATTGACGATGCGGGCGCCGGGGAAGCCGTCGCTCAAGCCGGGCCGATCGGGATTGCGTGTGGCGATTGCGACAAGCTTGCCGGTGGTGGAGTTGGCGACGCCTTCGGCGAAGGTCTTGGCGATGGTACCGGGTCCGATGATGCCCCAGCGGATGGGTTGAAGGTCGGGCATGATATTCCTCGTCTGCTTTGGATGGGAGAATGACTTCAGCGCAGGCGGGTGCCGGTGCTGTCGAAAAGGAAGGCCTTGCGGGCCGGAACGGACACGGTGAGTTTGTCGAGCTTACCGACATGGCGGGACTCTGGCCGCTCGATAATCAACGGCAACTCTTCCGCCAGATGCGCATAGACGTAGCTGGTATTGCCGAGATGTTCGGCGACATCCACGGCAACCGTCAGATCAGCCGCCTTGCCGGCATCCTCGAAATGCTCCGGGCGAATCCCGAGCGTTATCGGTGCCCCGATCCCAGGCCGCGCCGCAACCGGCAAGGTCAACGAGAATGCCGGCGCGTGGTCCAGCGTGATCGTAACGCCCTCAGCGGTCTCGTGAGCGACCTTGCCCGGCAGAAAATTCATCTTCGGCGACCCGACGAAGCCAGCAACGAAGCGATTCTCGGGATCATCATAAAGATCGAGCGGCGCGCCGACCTGCTCGATTTGACCGCCGCGCAGCACCACGATCTTATCGGCAAGCGTCATGGCTTCCGTCTGGTCGTGGGTGACATAGATCATCGTCGTGCCGAGCTGCTTGTGCAGCTTGGAGATTTCCACCCGCATCTGGACGCGCAATTCCGCATCGAGATTGGAGAGCGGCTCATCGAACAGGAAAACCTGCGGTTGGCGGACAATGGCACGTCCAATGGCGACACGCTGCCGCTGCCCGCCAGAAAGCTGCTTTGGCCTGCGCTGCATCAACTCGTTGATCTGCAAAATTTCTGCAGCACGCCGAACGCGCGCTTCCGTATCCGCCTTGGGATTGCCATTCATGCGAAGGCCGAAGGACAGATTTTCTTCAACCGTCATATGCGGATAGAGCGCGTAGGACTGGAAAACCATGGCAATGCCGCGATCGGCAGGCTCGGCATCGTTGACGACGTTGCCGCCGATCTCGATCTCGCCATCGGAGATATCTTCTAGGCCAGCGATCATGCGCAGCAAGGTCGATTTCCCGCAGCCGGATGGGCCGACAAAAACGACGAACTCGCCGTCCTCAATGTTCAGGTTCGCGCCGTGGATTACCTCCAGCGAACCATATCGTTTGACGACGTTTTTGAGTGAAAGTCCCGCCATGCGGCTCCTCCCGGATTACTTGACGGCGCCGGCTGAAATGCCGGCGATGAAATGGCGCTGCAAGACCACGAAGATGACGAGGATTGGCGCTGTGAGCAGCACGGCTCCGGCCATGATGCCGCCCCAAGAAACCTTGGTGAGACCGATCAGCGTGCCGAGGGCCACGGGTGCGGTCATCATGCCCGGACGGGAATTGATCAGCAGCGGCCAGAGGTAATTGTTCCACGACGCCAGGAACAGGATGATCGAAAGAGCGGCCATGGTCGGGCGGGCAAGTGGAAGCGCGATGCGCAGGAAGATTTGCCACTCCTTTACCCCTTCAACCCGCGCGGCGTCGAACAGCTCGCCGGGCATCATGGAAAAGGACTGACGCATGAAGAGCACGCCAAGCGAGTTGAAGAGCGGAGGCACGATCAACGCCACCCAGGTGTTGGCAAGCTTGAATTCGCGCGCCACCATGATGAATTGCGGGATGACGACGACCGCATAGGGCAAAGTGATCGTGCCGATAATGATGGCGACGACCACAGACCGTCCGGCGAAGCGATAGCGCGCGAGCGCCCATCCTGCCATCGAGGTCAGCATCACGGAGAGAACGGTGTAGACCACCGCCACGGTGATCGAGATGAACATGGCCCTTAGAAAATCGGTATCGGCCTGAAGGTTCTGAAAATTCTCGATGAAATGCGTTGACGGGATGAGCTCGATATTCGGGCTGAAGATGCCGTGATCCGGCATGGTCGAGAAGACGACCATCATCCACAGCGGGAAGAGCCAGATGAGAGCAAGCGGTGTGAGTGCCGCGTGAAGCGCGATTTTCTGCCAGAGAAGCGATCTTGATTTCGATCTCATTTCTGCTCCCTCCCGACCCAGAGATTGAAGAGCGATATGACGATGGCAAGGGCCGCGATCGTATAGGCAATCGCCGAGGCGTAACCGAAATTGAGCGAGGTGAAACCCTGGCGGTAAAGGAAGATGCCAAGCGTCTCGGTGCCACCACCCGGCCCGCCGCGATTGGTGATGAGGAAAGGCTCGGTAAAGAGCTGCATCGTGCCGATGACCGAAAGCACCATGCAGAAGATGATGATAGGCTTGAGAAGCGGCAGGGTGATATGAAAAAACTGCTGGCGTTTGCTGACCCGGTCCAGCCGCGCCGCCTCATAGACGTCGCCAGGGATCGATTGCAGTCCGGCCAGGATGATGGTGGCGTTGTAACCAGCCCAGCGCCACGTCACGGCGATGATGATCAGCGCCATGGCAGCTGTCGCATTGTCGAACCAGGAGATGGGCGAGAGACCGACAGTCACGAGCATCTTGTTAATGATGCCGAAATCGGCACTGAACATCAGACGGAAGACGGCAGCATAGGCAACCTCACCCACGACAACCGGGGCGAAGAAGGCAAAGCGGTAAAGCGGTCTTGCTTTCAGAAGCGGAGAATTGAGCAGCACGGCCATGATGGTGGCCAGCGCGATCATGATCGGCACCTGGATGACGAGAATGATCAGCGTGTTGTAAAGCGCATTGTAGAAGGCCGGATCGCCGATCAGGCGTCCCCAGTTCATCGACGGCGCGAAGCGCCAAGGATTGACGCGCGTGTTCTGGAACGACAGCAGAAACGAATTGATGATCGGCCAGAGCCAGAACGTCGTGAAGATCAGAAGATAGGGCGCGAGAAACGCATAGGCGACCCTGGTTCTGATGGGCATCTTCACCTCCCGAATGATGATTAGCATGAAGGCTGAGCCTATCCGGGCGCCCCGTGCGAGGGGCGCCCGGCTCTGGTTCAGCTTGGGAGATCATTGCGCAGCGGGAAGACCCGTCGCGGATTCGATCTGCTTGGCGGCATCATCGAGTGCCGTCTTGGCGTCCGGGTAACCGCCTGCCAGATATTTCGTCTGAACGGCGCGGTAGATCCCTTCCGCATCGGACTGGAAGGCCGTGCCTCTGCTTGGCTTGATCTTCGGCAGGGTCGCGAGAATATCCGTCCACACGGCCTGGCCGCCCCAATAGGGTTGTGGCTCCTTGACGAAGGGATCATTGACGGCAGACAGAAGCGACGGAACGAGACCGAAGGATTTCAGCATCGTCACCTGGCCCTCATTCGTCGTCAGCGCGTAATCGACGAATTTCCAGGCCGCTTCCTTGTTCTTGGAGACGGAACTGATGGCAAGCGACGAGCCGCCGAGGTTTGCCGCGCGTGGACCGTCAGCGGTCAGGCTCGGCATCGGATAGACGCCCCATTTGCCGGACAGGTCCGGAGAGCCCGAGCGGATCGAGCCTTCATACCAGCCGCCATACATCTGGCTTGCAACCTTGCCGGCGGTGTTGGCCTGAATCTTTTCATCCCAGATAGCTGCGGTGATGATGCCCGCATCCTTCATCTGCTTCAGCTTTTCCAGCGTCGCAACACAGGCCGGCTGATTGATGGTGATGGATTGGCCATCTGTCGAAAAGTAACCGCAGCCCTGCTCGTTGGAGATCATGCGGAACCATTCGCTATCGCCGTTGAAGTCGGCTTGCGTCATGACAACGCCTGGATTGGCCTCCATGACCTTCTTGCCGGCGGCGATGAAATCGTCCCAGGTCTTGATGCTTGCCGGATCGACACCGGCCTTTTCATAGAAGTCGCGGCGGTAGAAAACCGCTACCGGACCCGAGTCCCACGGAACGGCATAGGCAACGCCCTCAACTTCCAGTTCGGTGCGCTTGAACTCTGGAAAAAGTGCCTGCTTTTCAGGCGTGTAGCCGAGCGCCGTCACGTCGGTGAAACAATCAGGGAAGCGGCTCCAGAAGACTTCCGCCTCAAAGTTTTCAACGGTTACGATATCCGGCAAGCCTTCGCCCCCGGCGGCGCAGGCAGCGAGCGCCTTGTCATAGACCTGGTTGTTGCCAAGATCCTGCACGTCCACTTTGATGTCAGGATTGGCCTTGTTGAAACCCTCCAAGGTCGATTTCAGCGCCGATGCGGCAACGTTCCAGCTCCAGATGGTGATGGTGGTTTGCGCGGAAGCGGGCGCAGCCGCAAGCAGAGCGAGCGATACCGCCACGCCCGTCATTTTAAAGCACATTGAAAACCTCCCTTTTTCAATTGCCGTTCTTAAGCGAACATGTGCAGATTAGCGGGGTGACGAAATCTGTCTCGTAAAATGGGAATCTGAATTTGTCGAAAAGTAAGATCGAGGAAAAAGCCGTCTATCAGCCCGGCGCCAGCAGCATCGAGGGATGGCCCACGACGCTCCAGTTTTTCTACGCGCACCCGCCCGTCATGCTAATGCCCCACTGGCACGCGCAGGTGGAGGTCAATTACGTGATGTCGGGCAGCGTCCACTATCGCATGGGCGACCATACGTTCCGCATGAGCGCTGGGCAGATGTGCCTGTTCTGGGGCGGACAACCGCATCAGATGGACGAATCTTCTGACGATTCCTTTTACGCCGGCGCGCATCTGCCGCTCTTTCACTTCTTCCGCATGCGTCTTCCACCCGCCGTCTCTGCCATGCTGATGGGCGGTGCTACCATGCTGACGGAGGTGACGGGAAAGGCCGATGATGAGAACTTCGCCCGATGGCGGGACTATGCCAGATCGGGTGACACGGCGAAGGCCGAGAATGCTGTGCAGGAGTTGATCCTGCGTGTCGAGCGCATGTTCATGGAACCCTACAGCGTCATTTCCTCGACCTCCTCGGCATCGAAAACGACCAGCCAGAACAATGCCGCCTCTGTTGCGGTGGCGCGGATGTGCGATTTCATCGCCGCCAATTTTCTTGAAGATATCGACGCGACGGATATTGCCCGGGTCGCGAACCTGCATCCCAAATACGCGATGAACGTCTTCCGCAAATCGACCGGCATGACGCTGATGAAATATCTGACACTGCTCCGGCTCTCCCGCGCCCAGGCGATGCTGGTCAACGGCAAGGACAATATCCTCAGCATCGCGATGGAAAGCGGCTTCGGTTCGGTCAGCGCCTTCAACAAGGCATTCCGCCAAATTGCCGGTATCCCGCCCTCGGGGTTTCGACGCGGTTCCAGCGGCTATTTTCAGTGATCCGCGGCTCGTTTCACCAACCCGCACAACCGCCAACGAACAGGTATATTCGTTAACCGCAATTTAACTATTGCAAGCGCGGCAAAGATGGCTATTTTCCCTGCTGCGCTGCAACATTCATCTCTCCTTTGCAGCGCAGTCGCATGCAATTCAACGCGACGGCATTCGCCGCCGGCACATTCAGTGTCCATTATTATAGGGAGATTACTCATGACGATTTCCGTCTCTACATCTTTTACAGGACATGAAACCAGCGCCCCTTTTGCAGGCAAAATCGCCTCGGCGCGTAACGCTGCAGGTTACACTGTCGACCAGTTGGCTCTGACCTGCGGGCTGACCTCGCAGGAAATTCTGGCGCTCGAAACGGGCGCGGATAGTGATCCGTCGCGACTGAAACGCGTTGCAAACGCGCTTCAGCTGCCTTTGACTGCCGTTCTCTAAAACGATCCTTCAAGATCGAAAAAGGGCGCCTGCCGGCGGAGACCGCCTGCAGGCGCCCTTTTTTATATCCAATATTTCTTATCCTCCCGGCTCTTCCATTTTCCGTTATGATGCACCAAATGCCCTGCATTGAAGTGGGAGTGCTGCCGCCTCTTCAATCATGCAAAGGCGGAGAGGCGAGCACATGGCTCTTATGGAAACCGTAGAACTTCCGATCCCTGTCGACCAGACCGCGCTGTGGCCGCATCAGCGAAGCGATGTGCTCAACTGGCTGGTGACGGAGACGAGCGACAATCGCTATATCGACAACATCTTCGTCGAGATGTGCGGGCGGTTGCGACGCCAGGGTATTTCGATTGCACGCGCAACGCTGAATTTTCTGGTGCAGCACCCCCAATGGCGCGGCGCGCGCATCCTGTGGAACCAAGGCGAAACGGAAGCCGAGTTTGCGACCTATGCCTATGGTAGCGAAACGACGGCGGAATATTTGAACAGCCCGCTCTATGACATTCACAAGGGCGCGAACGAGGTCCGGCAAGCGCTCTACCTCCCAGGCCCCATCGAGCCGGACTACCAGATCTATCGGGATTTGCGCGAAGAAGGGTTGACGGAGTATGTCGCCTGGCCGCTTGAGCACACATTCGGCAAACGCCATGTGCTGACCTTCGCCAGCGACCGGCCGAATGGGTTTTTAGACTCCGAAATCCAGACGCTGAAAAGCCTTGTGCCAGCCATCTCGCTCGTCTCCGAAATACGCCTCAAGAACCGCATGGCCCGCACTTTGCTGGAAACCTATGTCGGCCCGCATGCCAGCCAGGAAATTTTGGAGGGCGCGACGCGTCGCGGCAGCGGCAATACGGTCAGCGCCGCGATCATGATCTGCGATCTGCGCGACTTTACCCGCATTTCCGACCTCTGGCCTCGTGACGACGTCATCGAATTGCTCAACGGCTATTTCGATGCGCTGGCAGAACCCATCGAGAAGCACGGCGGCGAGATCCTGAAATTCATGGGCGACGGCCTGTTGGCCATCTTCCCGTTGAACAATGGAGAGGCAGGGCCGAACCTGATCGCCGCCATTCGCGAAGCGCAATTGGCGCTCGAGGAACTGAACACCAGCAATATCGACAAGGGGCATGAGCCTTTCGGTTATGGTATCGGCGTTCATGTGGGCGATGTCATGTATGGCAATATCGGCTCCAAGAGCCGCCTCGATTTTACGGTGATCGGCCCGGCGGTCAATATCGCCTCGCGCCTGGAAACCCTGACCAAGACGGTTCACAGGCGTGTTCTGCTGTCAGAGGACTTCGTCGCGATGATCGACAACAAGAGCCAGTTCGACAGTATCGGCCCGCAAATGCTGCGCGGGCTCGAGCATCCGGTAGGAGTCTACGCTCTTAAGAACCCGCAGGGCGAGGCGCCGCAGACCTGATATGAGCGACGAGCCGACCGAGACCGCTCCCACAAGCCGCATGCTGACATGGGCCAGGAATTCCACGATCTACCGGCTGGAAAGACGGATGATGACGGAGCGGCAGCTTTTCGATGCCATTTCCCGCAAGGCCAAAGAAAAATTCGACGACATTTCCGCAGAACAGATCCGCGCACTGGCCGACTCTGCCGTGCGTTTTGCCTATGAAATCAAGGCGCTGGACGATAATGCCTTTGCCGAAATCACCACTCGCTCTGCCGTGCGCAGTGGGAAGTCCAAGCGGGCGATTGCGCAGAAGCTGAACCAGAAAGGCGTCAGCAAGGACATCGCGGCCCAGGCTCTTGAAGCGAGCGACGATCTTTACGCGGCCGTGGTGCTGGCCAGGAAGAGGCGTTTTGGTCCGTTTCGCCGTGAAGATGAGGTCGACGAGAAGCGGATGAACAAGGAAATCTCGGCTTTTGCAAGAGGCGGTTACAGCTTCGAATTGGCGAGCCGCGTCTATTCCATGGCTCTCGATGAAGCGGAAGA
Source organism: Agrobacterium larrymoorei (assembly GCF_030819275.1). GTDB lineage: Bacteria > Pseudomonadota > Alphaproteobacteria > Rhizobiales > Rhizobiaceae > Agrobacterium > Agrobacterium larrymoorei_B. The sequence continues at coordinate 666,500 of NZ_JAUTBL010000001.1, forward strand.
CCATTCTCGCATCACGATAATGGCTGGCTCAGGGAGCCGGCTTTGTCTTGAGATAGGCGATGATGTTGTCGATCTCCGCTTCACTCCAGAGGCCGTAGAATCGCATCGCAGTACCCGGCACCTTCTTCTTCGGGCTCGAGAGAAACTCCCGTAACGCATCTTCATTCCAAACCAGACCGCCTGCCCCGGCATCCTTCATAGCCTGCGAGTAATTCGGATAATCGGAAACGGACCCCGCTGGCCTTCCCACGACGCCCATCAAATGTGGTCCAAGACGCGTCCGGGGCGTATCGACGTTGTGACAGCTTGAGCATTTGCCGAAGGCGCGTTCACCCGCCGCCGGATCGCCATCGGCATAAGCCCCAGTCGTCAACAGCAAAAGAACAGCAACGGCGAGCGACAAGATTGGCTTCATGGGATTTCTCTGGTCTGATAACGAAAACGCCCTCCCCGCTATGATAGCGAAGAGGGCGATTGTTGATCATGCGGCATTTTGACGTGGCCGCGATGATGCCGATCAGCCGTTGGCAGGCGTCAGGGTAACCGAGGTGCCCGTCGCAGCAACATTCAGGCCGACCTGGCCGGTAACGCTGATGGTCTGCAGCTGGATGGAGCCGGCAGTGCCACCAACGAGAACGTTTGCACCGACGCCGACGCCAACGGTGGCTTCAGCGGTCGCGCCCTGATAAAGGCCAGAGAGCGAGCCGCGGTGATAACCAGCCGTCGGAGCAAACACTGCCCAGACAAGCTTGCCCTGGGTGGTGAAGCCAAGATCAACACCCATCTTGCGGATCACACCGGTGTAGCTGTCGGTGCGGCGTGCGCCTACGGTGGACTTGAAGGTGCATTCCAGTTCCTTGGCCGAACCGATCACGTAGCCGACACCGCCGCCAACGTCGCAGGTCAGATAGCCGATCTTAACGCCATTACGGTCATCGCTGTCCTGGTAGGTTTCGCGGTACGGCGCCAGATCGGCTGCGACTGCGCTAAGCGGACCGCTCAGTCCAAGTGTCATGGCAGCGAACGTAACGGCAAAAGTCTTTTTCATCTGTTTTCTCCTGTTTTATTCTGTGACCCAACAGCCCTGAAGTCTTTGTCGGACATTCAATTGCGCACACTCAAAATGGTTCCACGAATTGATCGAGCCTGTTCAAGACCGTTGGAGAATCTCTTCAATCACCCCAACCCCATGATGGACTAGAAGTTCATTTGGGCGGGATAAGGGCACCCAGATACCGCATTCTTGAGGTGAATATCATTTGCCTCGTCGCATCGGTGATTGAACACCAGGCGGCGTTCGGACAGGCTGATGTTCAGAGACGGAAGAATTGGCACTCGGTTGTCCGTTTGAAAACCCGCAGCGATCTAGCCAGCGGCAGACATCTTGAGAACATCTGCGTTGATCGTCGCCTTGAGCGGCAGGTGGTCGGACGCCACACGCGCCAACGCGCTGTCATGGGCCTCGACCTTTTCGATCATGCCTTCGCGATTTGCGATGATACGATCAAGCGCGAGAACGGGAAGTCCCGAAGGAAAACTCGGCACCGCAGGCGGCAATGTCCCAAAGGCCTCGCGAAAGGTATTGAGCGATGAGCCATTGCCCAAACGCCACTCGTTTAAATCGCCCATCAAAACGGTTGGCTGCGCCTCGCGCTTGTTCAGCAACTCCACCAGCGCTTTCGCCTGCTGCGCGCGTGAATGACGCAGCAACCCGAAATGCGCCGCAATGATTCGAACCGTTCCCGCAAGCTTCAAGTCCAGCTCCACCACGAGCGCGCCGCGGGGTTCCAACCCAGGCAGCTTGACGGTGTGCACATCGCGGACAGCACCCTCACGAAACAGCACGACATTGCCATGCCACCCATGAGCCTTGCTGGCACCGGCCACCTGCACCGGGGTCAGCCCACAATCCCGCTCAAGCCGCCCGAGATCAAGCAGACCGGTTCGCTCACCAAATCGGCTATCGGCTTCCTGCAACGCAACCACATCGGCGCGCAACTCGTGAATGACCTTGCAGATGCGATCGGGGTCAAACTTACCGTCGCGACCGATACACTTGTGGACATTGTAGGAGGCAACGACGGGTGAAGTCTCCTGCGTCGATACGGGGTCGAGACATCGCCGGTTCTTGCGATTGCGCAACGAAGAGATGAAGACTGCAGGGAGACTATCGTTTTTCGGTCGCATCGTGTTCCTGTCTAGAGTGCCGTGCGTCCGTAAGACCGCACAAAGGACGCTCTAATTCTTTCAATCGACGCATGTTGCCTTGTGAAAATCCGCCTCAATTTTCACAAGGCAACACGCCGTGGGATTGCGTTAGGGTTGGACCCGATCCCGATGTCAAAGGTAAGGCGAGGCCAACCATAATACTCGTTCTGTCAGACGAACGAGAAAAGGCCTTGCCCTCAACTCTTCCAGCTTCACCGGCGTTGCATTTTCGAGTGCTAGCCCCATCCGTTCCGATATTGTGTTCGCAAAGCCTTCGTCCAGAACTTCCATATCCACCTCAAAGTTCAATCGAAGCGAACGCGGATCGAGATTTGACGAGCCGACATAGGACCAGCGATCATCGATGACGAGGAGTTTTGAATGATTGAAAGGACCGGTGGCGCGCCATATGCGGCAGTAACTTTTAAGCAACTGATCGAACTGTGCGGTCATGGCGCGATCGACCAGCATCAGATTGTTGGTCGCCGGAACGATGATATCGACCGAAACCCCTCGGCGCGCGGCCGTCGTCAGGGCAGAGATCAGTTCGCGATCGGGCAGAAAATAGGGCGACATGATGCGGATCGAAGACCGAGCAATGGAGAATGCGCCCATCAGCATCTTGTGGCTCGTCTCGATGCTGTTATCAGGACCGGAGGCGACGGCACGCATCAGGATCGGCTCGCCGGGTATACCATCGGGGAGGGTGATATCCCAGACTGCTCCGTCCAGACGCTCGCCGCTGGCAAAGCGCCAATCTTCCGCCGCGACCGCAAAGAGATCGGCAACGACCGGTCCCTGAACCTTGAAATGCGTGTCGTGCGATTGCTTCTCCCCATGGAACTCGCGGGTGAAGCCCTCGCGAATATTCATGCCGCCGGTAAAGGCGAACTTGCCATCGACGATCAGGATCTTTCGGTGCGTGCGCAGATTGGCATAGGGCAACCGGAGCCCCATGATCACATTGCCGTTGAAGACCGCGGATTTGATCTTTTCCAGTCTCAGCTTTGAAAGAATGCTCGGCACCGAGTATCGCGCACCAACAGCGTCCACCAGAACACGAACCTCCACGCCTCGCTCTTGCGCCCTAGCGAGTGCTGCGACGAAACGAAGCCCGATCCGGTCGTGATCGAGAATATAGGTTTCCAGAATGATCGAGCGACGCGCCTCACCGATGGCCTCGAGCATTGCCGCATAGGCCTCGTCTCCATCGGACAGGGTCTCGATGATATTGCCGGTGGTGAGCGCCGCACGCGTCACCCGGTCGCCCACGGTCTTCATGGCAACGAAGCGGCGTCCGAAGCGCTCAACGACAAGAGTATTATCCGCATCGAAGCGCGCGACCCGATCCATGATCGTGCCATGCATCAAAGACCGCTGTTGCCCCAGGTTGCTGCGCCTGATCCGGTTGATGCCGGCGATGGCATAGAGCAACGCACCGATGATGGGAGACAGCACGATGACGCCCACCCAACCCAGTGCGGAGCGCACTTCCTGTTTGGTCATTGTGGCATGGACCGCAGCCACGGTCCCCATGACAAGCGAGAGCAGTGCGAGAACGTGGGGCCAGTAGGCTTCGAACAATGCGATCATAACATGAATATAGCGATGAAAGAGCGGGCCGCAACGACCTGAATCACGAGAGAAAACAACTGACTTGTAATCAAATTCAATTTACCTTACGAGCATTAGACATCATGCAAATCGGTATGACGCCCATGCGTTTGAGACACATCGCTCTTCTTGCCTGCGCCGGTCTGATGCTTGCGGGCTGTAACGAAACGCTCGAAACCGTCGAGCGTGACGTGTCTCATGTCAAGAACAAGGTCGATTATCCCCTCTCCCCCACCATCCTTGCCGAGATGGACAACAAGAACATGGATCGCAATGCGCCGATCATGATTCGCATCTTGAAGGAGGAAGGTAAGCTGGAAGTCTGGAAGGCGAAGCGTGACAACCGCTTCGAGGTCATTGCTTCCTACGATATCTGCGCCTGGTCCGGCAAACTCGGACCGAAGGTGAAAGAGGGAGACAGGCAGGCGCCTGAAGGGTTCTACAACCTTTCGCCCGGCCACATGAATCCCTATTCCAATTATTATCTCTCGATCAACACCGGGTTCCCGAATCGCTACGACCAGGCGAATGGCCGCAACGGCACGAACCTGATGATCCATGGCGCATGCTCATCGTCGGGCTGCTACTCCATGACCGACGCGCAAATGCTGGAGATCTACGCCTTCGCGCGTGACGCCTTCAAGGGCGGACAGAAGACCATTCAGCTCCAGGCGCTACCCTTCCGCATGACCGCGGAAAACATGGCGCGCCATCATAAGAGTGAGAATTACGAATTCTGGAAGATGCTGAAGGTCGGCTACGATCATTTCGAAGTCACCAAGCGTCCGCCGGAGGTCAATTTCTGCGAGAAGAAGTACGTCTTCAATCAGCAGACGCAGGGCGGTCAGTTCAACGCCAGTGCCGCCTGCCCCGCCATGAGCACGCCGCCGGCACTCGCCAGCACATTGGCGAGCTACAACAAGACCTACGACCTTGCCTATGACAAGGCGATGAAGAAGTTCGACGGCATGGTCTGGTACGATCCGACCGAGGCGGAGCGCAAGGTCCTGGTTGCAGACAAGCGCAAGGGGCGCGAACCGGCTTATGCACCGACCGGCTCTGCTCTGAAGGCCGGCAAGCTGATGAAGGAAACCGAATTTGCTGCCCTGATGGAGAAGAAGGCGGCGAAGGGCATTTCCGCCACGGGCGCGACAGCCATTGCATCTGCCTCTGGTTCGGTGCCGCGCGCGACTGCTCCGGCGTCTCAGCCGACTGCACCACAGCCAGTCGTTGCTGCCCATCCATCCTCGATCATGCTCGCTTCCGCGACGACGGTTAAACCGCAGGTACCCACCGCAGCCACCCAGTCCGTGCCCGTGCCAGCCGTTAATCCGCTCGCTTTCAGTGCCCCGGAGCCCGAAGAGCCGGCAAAGAAACCATTTTGGAAGTTCTGGGCCAAGGAGTGACCTTGGCCACGGATGTCGTCTTCGATCTAAAGGGGCTCAAATGCCCTCTTCCGGTTTTGCGTAGCCGCAAGAAGCTTGCCGGCATGAGGTCTGGCGAAGACCTGATCATAGAGACAACTGATCCTCTGGCGGTCATCGACATTCCCCACATGTGCCGCGAAGACGGCCACGCTCTTCTCGAAAACGCCAAGACGGCGGACGGCCATCGCTTTCGCGTTCGGCGAGGTTGAGCGCATAAGGCACCCGGACCATTTCATGGTGCGTAGAGGTATCCTGGAACCAACATTCGCGCTTTCGTGTTTCTTCCCCGACTTCATGAGGGGAAAATGACGGAAAACGGAACGCGATCCAGCGCATTGAAGCGACAAATATGGTCGGCCTCCTTCGGGGAGTCTCCGATCATCGGCACCGCGATCCATGATGGCCATATTCTCCGCGATGACCTCGTGACCAACATCGCGCTGTCGGAGAAGGAGCGGCTCTATGAGGAAGATCCCTTCACCGGCGAAATGGTCGGCGGTCTCACCAACCGGATCGTCGGCCACAGATCCCGTTTTGAGATCGACCTCAACCGCGCAAAAGAGGCCGCAATCTATCTGACCCCTGAACAGTCATGGGGACTGAAGGTCTGGCATGAGCGGCCGGCGGATGCTGCAATTTCCGCATCTCTGTCCCTCCACGACGATTACTACGCCATGCTTGCGGCCTTTCTGGACCGCATTGAACATCGCTACGGCCGCTTCATCCTTCTGGACGTTCACAGCTACAATCACCGCCGTGAAGGCGCAGATGGACCTGCAGCACCGCAAGAGAAAGCACCCGACATCAATATCGGCACGATCTCCATGGATCGTGATCGCTGGGCCTTTGCAGTGGACGCCGTGATGGAGCACTTTGCTTCTGCCAATATTGGTGGCCGTAAGCTGGACGTTCGCGAGAACATTGCCTTCCAAGGCCGCGGCGAGCAGACACGCTTCGTTCACGAGAGATATCCGGAAACCGGATGTGCCGTTGCCATCGAGTTCAAGAAGATCTTCATGGACGAATGGACCGGAGAACCGGATAGGCGCGTCATCGCCGATATCAGACGCACCATGATCGATTTGGAAGCTCTGCTCGAACGGCTGTTGCGAGAACGCCAATGAGCAATGTTTCCCCTTTCAAACCGGCCATCGAAGAGCCACTGCTGTCGCAAATTGTAACTGCTCTGTCAGAAGGACAGGCGATCCGTAAGGATGTCGGCAAGGATGGACGTCTTCATATCGACCGACCGCTTCCCTTCCTCTGCCTCCACCTGACATACGGTACGAAGAATCTGGCAGCACGCGACATTGCCTCTGCCAATGCTTCCTACCTCATTGCATCGAGCCTCAAAGAAGCCGCACCGATCATCCAGGCGATCGGCGACGAGATGGTGAAGCGCTTCGGCGCCTTCGTGATCCTCGACATTGGCGAACTGGAGCACGACATCCTGCTTGCCGATGATTCACCCTTCCTGCCGCATTACGAAGTCGCGGTCTCCGCAACAACTGAGCGCGAGACCCAGAACGCCCGAAAAGCCTTCATCAAGGCGATCTGCGATGCAGAGGTTCGTTTTCGCACGCCGCGTATTACCCGGCCGGAGCCCGTCCAGGACCCGATCTTACGGCTGAACGAGGCTGGAATTTCTTTCCCCTGCATCAGCGTTCGCTTTGCCCCCATCTACCGCCAGCCGGAATCCGGAGCAGACTATCCGGGCCTGCGCGAAACGATGATCGCCGATCTCTTCGATGCCGGACTTCGCGCTTTCTCGGCCTTTGCGACTGAAACGAATACACTCAACATCACCACACATCGCGCGCTCGGACGAAAAGCGTTCGTCGATGCGGTGCGCCGTGCCGACCGCTCGATCGATGAAATTGCGCAGTCCTTCGATTTTCTCCTGTCGGTCACGCCGATCAATGCGCGTCAGGCCTTCGAGGAATTCAAGCAAAGCGATTTTGAGTATGCGCCGCATTTCCTTTATCGCCCGCTGGGCGTCGACGTGGAAGAGCAGAAGCGCAAGCTCTATTCAGTCGCCTTCGACCATCTGGAGGACCCGGTCCTCTATCATCTTTACCGCGAGAAGCAGCAGGAGATCGACCTGCAACTGACGATGCTCGCCCACCTGCACAAGCGACAATATACCGATTTTGGTCGCGCGCTGTACGGTTCGGTCGAGCCGGAACTGCTGGCACTCGCGCTTGATGTGCTTGCGCGCTGCAAGATGCCTGCCAATGAACACGAGATTCCGATGGTCGGCTGCTATGAAGTCGCGCAAAAGGCCCGGGAGATGGTCGATGCCTATCACCAGGAGGAGGCGAGCTTCAAGGCGCGCGTCGAAATCCGTGATGACCTTCCACCGGGTCTCATAGTGACAGGCGAAAAGCTGCTGATCTCGCGCCACACGGTCATGGAACAGCGCCGTCTCGACGCATTGCTGCATCATGAAATCGGCGTCCACCTGCTCACCTACTTCAACGGCTCTGCCCAGGGCCTTCGGCTCTTTCGCAGCGGTCTTTCCGGCTATGAGGGCGTGCAGGAAGGTTTGGCGGTGCTGGCCGAGCATCTTTCGGGCGGCATGACACGCCAGCGCCTGCGCCTCGTGGCCGGACGCGTCGTCGCCTGTGCCGCCATGCTCGAGGGGGCAAGTTTCGTCGAGACCTATCGGCTGGTGACGGAAGAGCACCATTTCGATCAGGCGAACGCCTTCAACATGGTGCTGCGGGTCTATCGCGGCGGCGGACTGCCGAAGGATGCCATCTACCTTAGAGGTTTGAGCGAAATCCTCCAGCATCTGCGAAAAGGTGGCGCCCTTGACCCGTTCTGGATGGGAAAGATTTCAGCGGCCCATTTCCCCATCATGCAGGAGCTTTCGCTCCGCGGACTGTTGCGACCGCCCGGCATACGCCCGGCTTTTCTCTCGCTGGCACGCGCCAATGAGCGGCTCGAAAAAATACGATCAGGACTGTCCATTGCCGAAATGGCAACGCTTTAAGGAGGGGGACCCATGCGCCTAGCGTTTTTTGTCAATTCAATCGAAGGTGAGCATCCAAGCTACGCCACGGGACTTCTAGCGATGGCAGCGCTCAATCGCGGCCACGAAGTCATCTATCTGACGCCCGGAGATTTCACCTTGCGCCCGGATGACACGCTCGTCGTCCATGCTCTTGTCATGCCAAAGCAAAAATACAAGAAGGTCGAGAGTTTCCACGCGGTCCTGCAGGAACGCCAGTTGCAGAGAGAAACCATCGACATCGAGGAGATCGACGCGCTGATGCTGCGTAACGATCCGTCGCTCGATCAGACCGCGCGGCCTTGGGCGGTGCATTCCGGCATTCTCTTCGGCCGGTTGGCCGAGCAACGAGGCGTGATCGTTCTCAACGACCCGGAAGGCCTGGCGCTCGCGCAGAATAAGCTCTACTTCCAGAGCTTTCCTGAAATCGTTCGCCCGACCACGCTGATTTCCCGCAATGTCGAGGAAATTCGCGCCTTTGCTGATGCTCATCCCAAAGGCGTCATCGTCAAACCCTTGCAGGGTTCAGGCGGCAAGAACGTCTTCAAGATCGGCTCCTCGAAGGAAACGAACCTGAACCAAATTTTTGAGGCGATCAGCATCGAAGGTTATCTTATCGCCCAAGCCTATCTGCCCGCGGCGAAGAATGGCGATATCCGTTTCTTCATGATGAATGGCGAACCGTTGATGCGAGACGGCGCCTATGCCGCGTTGCGTCGCGTGCCAGCAAAGGGCGATCTGCGCTCCAACATCCATGCCTCGGGCACAGCGGAAGCGGTCGAGGTGAATGACGAGGTACTGGCGCTTGCCGAAATGATGCGGCCGAAGCTGGTGGAGGACGGCATGTTCCTCGTCGGGCTCGATATTGTGGGTGACAAAATCCTTGAGGTGAACGTCTTTTCTCCGGGTGGTCTCGGCCATATCCGCGAACTCACCAGTGTGGACTTCACCGATACCGTTATCGAAGCTGTGGAAAAAAAGGTCTCCATGCAGGCGGCTTCAGGCGGTATGGTGAGCAACCGGCTGCTGGCCACGCTGTGATCCACCTTGCGACCGCCTCGGCGAGGAAAATCCAATTGACCGAATCCGGACGCTTGCCTAACTGTTCCGGCATCACCTCTCTTGCCGGAACAATCAACGTCATGAAGTCGGGCCAACTCGCCGCCTATATCTTTCTTGCTGTGGCCTGGGGCCTCTCTTTCATGCTCGTGCTCCATGTGGTGGGCGCGTTTGGCTGGGTGGGGGCCGTGTCGCTCCGATGCTTCATCGCCAGCATCACGCTCTATCTGGTCGCCAAGGCGATCGGTCGTCATCTGGATTTTTCGGCTGGGTGGCGCGCTTTTGCCATGGTGGGAACGACGACCGTTGCCGGACAGTTGATCGGCCTCTCCTACGCCACCCCCTTGATCGGCACCGCGATGGCGGCAATCATGGTCGCCAGCATCCCGCTCTTTTCGATGATGATCGGTCAGTTCTGGGGGTTGGAAAAGATGTCGCCGCAGTCGTTGCTCGGCATCGCCTTCGGCATCCTCGGCATCGTCATTCTTGTCGGCTTCCCCGCCGTTCCCATCACAGAGGCTTTTGTGCTTGGCTGCATCGCCTGCATGCTGGGCTGCCTATGCGCTGCCTTCGGCAGCAACTATGCCAGCCGCTACCTGAAGGGGACTGGCTCTTGGGAAATCACCATCGGCTCTTTCTTAGCCGGCGGCGTCGTCACTCTGCCCCTGCTTGCCGTCGTGCCTGTTCCAACAATACCGTCCCTGCTCGATATCGGCTACTTGTTCGCTCTTGCCATCGTCATGAGTGCGCTGACCTACATCACCTATTTCCGCCTGGTCGCGACGATCGGCGCCACCAAGACGATCAGCGTCGAATTCGTGGTGACTGTAATTGCCGTGTTCATCGGTGCATTTGCTCTGGACGAGCCGCTATCGGCAGCGCAATTCATCGGTGCCGGTATCATTATCATAGGTTGCGCTCTGGTCCTCGGAGTTCTCCCTGCCCGCAAGCGCGCGCCCGTCGTTCCCGATTTATGATCTCATGCGAATATTTCGTTGCGGGGGCACTCAACATTTGTCCGATCCCGATCTATGATCAATACGTTATGGTACCCGCTGGAGCGTGATGACTTCTCACCCGTCCCATTCGCCTGAGACCAATTAAAGTACGGAAGCTGCTTCGGCTTTTATGGTAATCCTACATCCAGCAATGGTATAGAAGAGCATGGCAAGCGACCCAAACGATCCGGATTTCAGCGAAAATCGATTCGCCATGATGAAGACCTCCGTTGAACTGGAGCGACCCGAAGCGGATAGCAGTATCCGTGTCGGTCGCGAGGGTCGTGAATTCTGCATCTATCCCGGCCAGCTTGGTTACGATCTTCAGGAAGAACTCGATTTCCTGTCCAACCGCGTGATGGAGCCGAACGTCTTTTTCACCGGACGGCTTCTGGCACCAGCCATGCCGCGCATCGACGACCGCTCCGTTCGCTTCGCCCTGATGCGGGATGAAAATGGCACGCGCAGCCGCATGCGTTTTCTCATGCCTTTCACCGTCGAGAAGCCCGGCTTCTCCGTCGGCCCATCCATTCTGCGCGCCTGGGCCAATCCCTTTGGTCCACTCGGAACGCCGCTTGTCGATATTGAAGGTGCCGGTGAAACGGTCGATAATCTGCTCGACGCCCTGATGCAGCCGGAACTCAGACTCCCCAAGGTGCTCGTTCTTCCCTTGGCGCGGTTGAATGGCCCCTTCGTGCGAATGATCCGGACGATCGCCATGACCCGAAACCTTCCGGTTGCGACCGCCGAACGCGACAGAAGGCCGCTTCTGGAAAACGGTCCGGATGCTGACAGCTTTCTTCATGACCGGCTTTCGGACGCTGACCGCGCGCTTCTCAAGGCCAAATGGTCGGATCTGGAAGTAATGGGAGAGGTCACCTATGACGTCGCCCGCCAGGCTCGCGACGTGCGCATGCGAATGGAGGAGTTTCTGGCGCTGGAGGCGCATGGCAGGAGTAACCGCAAGCGCAATGCGCTCGTTACCGATCGCTACCGCACCGCCTTCGCCCGCGAAGCCATGAACAACCTGGCAGAGATCGACTCGGCGCGTATCCACACGCTCAACCTCAACGGTGAAGCGATCGCCTCCGTCGTCATCCTCATGGCCATGGGCGAAGCCTTTATTTGGAAGGCGGCATTCAACGAGCGTTACGCCAACTATATGCCGGAGCGTCTTCTTGCCCATCGGCTGACCGAATGGCAGCTTGACGACGCCAACATCATCCGGACCGACAGTTGCGTTCCAGAAGAGGAATTGCCCCTCAACCAATTGTGGGGCAACACTGCCGAGATGGGAACGCTTGTCATCGGCCTTTCGCAAAATAGCGACCGTGACGTACGTCAGGTAGCAGCCCAGGTCCACATGTACCGAAACACCCGCAACCTGGCTAAAGCCTTGCGTGCGCGCATCATGTCGCTTGGACGCAAGGCATAAGCTTGATCGATCGTAGCGGTTGTTAAATCACCCATTGCTTTCTAACGTGTCTGTCTGGTCGCAATCTGATGCGACCGGATGGAGAGATAAACGTTTGGTTCTTGCAGCGACTTCCGAAAGGCGCGTCGCTATCTCAAGACGAAACGCAACAGGGAGACAGGCATGTCGGAGGAAAAGTCGGTGATGGATTGGGAGAAACTGGCCGAGAAAGAACTCAAGCGGTCTCCCGACACATTGACCTGGCAGACGCCCGAGGGAATTGCCGTCAAGCCGCTCTACACTGCACAGGACCTAGAGAATGTCTCGCATCTCGATAGCCTGCCGGGCTTAAAGCCCTTCGTCCGTGGCCCACGGGCGACGATGTATGCAGGCCGCCCCTGGACGATCCGCCAATATGCCGGATTCTCGACCGCTGAAGAATCCAACGCCTTCTACAAGCGTAATCTGGCCGCAGGTCAAAAAGGCCTGTCTGTCGCCTTCGATCTTGCCACCCATCGCGGCTATGACAGCGACCACGAGCGCGTGGTCGGCGATGTCGGCAAAGCGGGTGTGGCGATCGATTCCGTCGAGGACATGAAGATCCTGTTTGACGGTATTCCACTGAAAGAAATGTCGGTTTCCATGACAATGAATGGCGCGGTGATCCCGATCCTCGCCTCCTTCATCGTCGCGGGTGAAGAACAGGGATGCGCACGCTCCGAGCTTTCCGGCACCATTCAGAACGACATTCTCAAAGAATTCATGGTGCGCAACACCTATATCTACCCGCCGGAACCCTCGATGCGGATCATTGCCGACATCATCGAATATACGGCGCGTGAAATGCCACGCTTCAATTCCATCTCGATTTCCGGCTACCACATGCAGGAAGCGGGTGCGACACTCGTTCAGGAGCTCGCCTTCACGCTGGCCGATGGCCGCGAATATGTGCGTGCGGCTTTGAAGAAGGGGCTCAATGTCGACGACTTTGCCGGTCGCCTCTCATTCTTCTTCGCCATTGGCATGAACTTCTTCATGGAAGCGGCGAAGCTTCGCGCCGCACGTCTTCTCTGGTCGCGGATCATGGAGGAGTTCTACCCGCAAAAGGCATCGTCGATGATGCTGCGCACCCACTGCCAGACCTCCGGCGTATCCCTTCAGGAACAGGATCCGTTCAATAACGTCATCCGCACGGCCTATGAGGCGCTATCTGCCGTGCTAGGCGGCACGCAATCGCTTCACACCAATGCACTCGATGAGGCAATGGCGCTGCCGACCGATTTTTCCGCCCGCATTGCCCGCAACACCCAGCTCATTCTCCAGCACGAAACTGGCATTACCAAGGTGGTGGACCCGCTGGCAGGCTCTTATTATGTCGAAAGCCTGACGAACGAACTTGCAGAAAAGGCCTGGGCGTTGATCGAAGAGGTGGAGCAACTGGGCGGCATGACCAAGGCCGTCGATGAGGGCTTGCCGAAGCGGCTGATCGAAGAGGCTGCAACAAAACGCCAGGCTGCCGTCGATCGCGGCGAAGAGATCATCGTCGGCGTCAACAAGTTCCGGCTGGAAAATGAGGAGCCGCTCGACATTCTGGATATCGACAACTCCGCCGTGCGGGCCTCGCAGATCAAGCGTCTGGAGACCGTGCGACGCCAGCGCAACCCGGCTAATGTCGAGAAAACATTGGCGACGCTTTCGGAGGTTGCGCGCACGGGACAAGGCAATCTGCTCGAAGCGGCTGTTGAAGCTGCGCGTGCGAGAGCCACCGTCGGAGAGATGTCAGACGCCATGCGCGCCGTCTTTGGAGACCATGCCGCTGTGCCGGAAGTCGTCCACGACGTTTACGGTGCAGCCTATGAAGACGATCCCGAATTCGCCACCCTGCGCAACCGCATCGATGAACTAACGAGCACCGTCGGTGGCAAGCCGCGCATGATGGTCGCCAAGCTCGGCCAGGATGGGCACGACCGCGGCGCTAAAATCATCGCATCAGCCTTTGGCGACATCGGCTTCGACGTCATTGCGGGACCGCTCTTCCAGACGCCGGAAGAGGCAGCCGATCTTGCCGTGGAGAACAAGGTGCATGTGGTCGGCATGTCGTCGCTCGCTGCCGGCCACAAGACGCTTGCGCCGCAGCTTGTCGATGCGCTCAAGGCCAAGGGAGCGGAGAATATCATCGTCATTGTCGGCGGCGTTATCCCGCGTCAGGACTATGAGTTCCTGCTCGATCACGGCGTCGCTGCCGTCTTCGGCCCTGGAACAAATGTGCTCGAAGCAGCACGCGCCGTCATTGACCTGATGCAGGGCCGATTGCGGAATGCGTGACCGCGGTACATCGGCCCGAGATCAAACCAAGTGTCGGGCCGATGGGTGGATTGCAGGGACGCTCTCAGTATCTCAACAAAAAAGCGATGGATTTTCACCCATCGCTTTTCTTTTATCGCTGTGAAAGAACTGCCTTACTCGGCAGCTTTCTCCAATTCGGAAGGCTGCTCGCCTTCTGCCTCTTCGGCGCCTGCCGTGCGGCGAGGGCGGCGAGGACGCGGGCTGGTGCTGCGCGTGCGGCGCGGTGCGCGCTCGCTTGCACCGGCTTCTGCCTGGGCTTCCTCTTCGACGGCCACTTCCTTCGGCGTGCCTTCGATCACCGGCTGCGGTGCCGAGCTTGCATCATAAACCGGAGCGACGGGGACCGGCGCTGCGTCGACAGTCTCTGCACTTTCTTCGGCCTGCGCTTCGCGCGGCTGACGATCAGGGCGATTTGGGCGGTCACGGCGATCGCGACGCTCGCCACGCTCCGGACGATCTTGCCGTTCCTGACGTTCGGGCCGTTCCTGACGCTCAGGCCGCTCTTGGCGTTCCTGACGTTCGGGCTGATCCTGACGATGAGAGCGTTGTTCGTTCTGATCATGCGCGATCGGCAGCACAACAACGACGTCGTCATTGTCATTGCCATCCATATCGTCGCCATCACGGTCGTTGCCGTATTCACCACGATCGTCGCGCTGGAAGCGTTCCTGCATCTGCGCTTGAGCGGATGCGATGATGCGGTTGTAATGTTCAGCGTGCTGCAGGTAATTTTCCGCCATGACGCGATCGCCGGAGCTTTGAGCATCACGGGCGAGTGCTGCGTATTTTTCCGCAATATGCTGGGCAGTGCCGCGGATCTTCACATCGGGGCCGGAACTGTCATAGGTTCTGGTCAGCGGATTTCCACCCTTACGGTTGAAATTGTTGTTGTTTCCGCCGCCATTATTATTGTTGTTGTTATTACGCCCCCGGCCGCGCTTGTTTTGCTGTCCTGGCCTCATCAATTGCTCACCTGAATTCTGTTGTGCTGACAATTCTCATTTTTCGATGCGATCCGGATAAGGAACCAGTCCTCCCTTGAACCGCGACCACTACGCGCCCTGCTCTCAAAAGAGACAAGACTTCGCGTTTGCCGACCCGATGCGCATATGCTGCATCTAGCCGCTTGCGAACAAAGTTTCCTGAATCACATGCCGGAAATGCCCAGCCTTTCAGAGTTCTCCAAGAGAACCCGCTTCGGGACTGATCCAAACCCTGACGAATCTTATTTCGCCCTCAGCCACCCGGCATGTGGCCGCAAACTAGCCCGCTTCCTGCGGAAATCCAAGCCTTTTCTTTTGCTTTGCAAAATATCCTTGAACAAAACACCCGCAGCTGTTTTTTGACCTACCTGCGGAATATCAATACGCGATCGTTGCCGCCATAGTCTTTGACGCGGTCGACGCAATCATATCCCTCAGATGCAAATATGGTCGCTACATCTGCCATTTGATCGTAGCCTATTTCGACCCCGACCACTCCACCACTTTCGAGAAAATCCACTGCTTTTTCAGCTATGACTCTGTAGGGGAAGAGGCCATCCGCACCGCCATCCAGGGCGATCAAGGGATCGAAGTCGCGAACTTCGCGATCCAATGTATCGATGACGTCTGTTCTAATATAAGGCGGATTTGACAAGATTATGTCGAAGTGCCCGGAAATATGGTCGTACCAGTCACTCTCGACCGTTTGAAAACGCTCCTGAAGTCCAAATCTTTCCGCGTTGCGCCAAGCCGTTGCCAGGGCATCCGCCGACACATCACTGCCGACGCCCGTCGCTTCAGGAACGGAATGCAGCAGCGACAGGCAGATCGCGCCAGTGCCAATCCCCATATCCAGGATACGCGCCTTGCCCTTTTGCGCAACGATGGCCCGCAGATGTGGCAACACGGCCTCCACCAGCGCCTCCGTATCCGGCCTCGGCTCCAGTGTTCCCGGTGACATGAGAAAGTCCAGACCGTAGAATTCGCGGTGTCCCAGGATGCGGTGGACAGGCTCTCCCTTTTCCCGCCGCGCGATCAGCCCTTCGATCCGCTTTGCTTCATCTGGGTGAACCAGTCGCGATCCATTCAGAACGAAGTCGGTGAGCGAAAAGCCGATCACGTCGCCGATCAACAGCCGCGCATCCGTCGATGGATCGGCAATGCCCGCAACAGCCAGGCGCCGCTTTGCATCAGCCACAAGAGCTTGAACGGTCGTCTCGACGCTCACTGCTGCTCGCCAAGCTGCGCCAACTGACCCGCCTGATAATCGGCAATCAACGCATCGACCAACTCATCGATATCGCCTTCCATAATGCGATCGAGCTTGTAGAGCGTCAGGTTGATGCGGTGATCGGTGACGCGACCCTGTGGGAAATTATAGGTGCGGATACGCTCGGATCGATCTCCAGAACCCACCTGGCTCTTGCGATCAGCGGAACGTTCGCTGTCGGCCTTCTGCCGCTCGATGTCGTAAAGTCTGGAGCGCAAAACCTGCATCGCCTTCGCACGATTCTGGTGCTGCGACTTCTCCGAGGATGTCACGATCAGACCGGTCGGCAAATGGGTGATGCGGACGGCGGAGTCGGTGGTGTTGACGTGCTGGCCGCCGGCACCGGATGCGCGCATCGTATCGATGCGGATATCTTCCGGGCGGATTTCGATGTCGATGTCCTCGGCTTCCGGCAAGACGGCAACGGTGGCGGCAGAGGTGTGGATGCGCCCGCCAGCTTCCGTTTCCGGGACCCGCTGGACGCGGTGAACGCCGGACTCGAATTTCAGCTTGGAGAACACACCGCGGCCACTGATCGTCGCAATGATTTCCTTGAAGCCCCCCGCTTCGCCTTCGCTAGATGAGAGCACCTCCACCTTCCAGCCCTTGCCGCTGGCAAAGCGCTCATACATGCGGAAGAGATCGCCAGCGAAGAGTGCTGCTTCGGAGCCGCCGGTCCCCGCGCGGATTTCAAGGATCGCGCTCTTTTCGTCCGCTGCATCCTTCGGCAGAAGAAGGATCTGCATGTCCTTCTCCAGCGCCTCGATGCGCTCGGAAAGCTCCGGCAGTTCTGCCTCGGCCAGTTCACGCATGTCGCGATCCATCGTCTTGTCGGACAGGATCGCTTCCAGATCGGCAGCCTCGGCCGTCGCCTTCTCATATTCGCGAATGGTTTTCACCACCGGCTGGAGTTCCGAATATTCGGAGGCCAGCTTGACATAGACATCCGCGGCCGGGCCTGCAGACATACGCGCTTCGATCTCGCCGAAGCGGCGTTCAAGCTCACGCATTTTCTCGACGGGAAGCTTCGCCACCTGTCACATACTCCACTTTTTATTTCGTAGCTTAGATAGGGATTGAATGCGTTGCAGCAAACCGCACCAGCAAATCACGCGTACTTTCCAATGATTTGCTGTCATCCAGCGCAGCATTCAATTCTTCCGCCAGCAGACCCGCGTCGACCCCGAGCAGCATGGCTTTCACCGGACCGATGGCCGTCGGCGACATCGAAATCGATCGGAAACCGAGCCCGATCAACGCCATAGCCGACAATGGCTTGCTTGCCATTTCGCCGCAGAGCGTCACCGGCGTGTTGTTGCGTTCGCCTGCCCGAATGATGTCACGCAAGATACGCAGGAACGGTTTGCCCAGAGTGTCGAAGCGATCCGAGACACGGGCATTGCCACGATCCACCGCCATCGAGAACTGGAACAGATCATTCGATCCGACCGAGACGAAGTCCACTTCCGACATCAACTCGTCAAGCTGCCACATCAGCGACGGCACTTCCAGCATCACACCGAATTGCAGCTTGCGCGGCAGCGCATGGCTGAACTTCGAAAGATGCTGAACTTCCTTCTGCATCAGCTCGCGAACAGCATGAATTTCCGAGACTTCCGTTACCATCGGCAACATCATCTTCAGCTCAGCGCCGGACGCCGCACGCAGAAGCGCCCGCATCTGGGTGCGCAGCAGACCTGGACGGTCGAGCGACAGACGAATGGCGCGCCAGCCGAGCGCCGGGTTTTCTTCTTCCTGTCCACGCATATAGGAGACGACCTTATCGCCGCCGATATCGAGCGTGCGGAAGGTTACGGGCTTGCCCTTGGCCTGGCGCAGGACGCTCCGGTAGAAGGCCTCCTGCTCCTCGCCCTTCGGCATGTTCGATGCGATCATGAACTGCAGTTCGGTGCGGAAGAGACCAATACCGTCCGCGCCGGACTCTTCCAACTGCGGAAGATCGACCAGCAGGCCGGCATTCATCTTCAGGCTGACCTTCTGGCCATCCTTCGTGATCGGCTCAACGTCACGCAGCGCACGGAACTGTTCCTGGCGGCGGGCACGGAGGCGAACCTTCTCTTCATAGGCGCGCTGCAGGTCGGTGACGGGCCGCAAATGCACCTTGCCGTCGTCGCCGTCGATGATGATCGGGTCGTTGTTTTCGGCCAGCGCCACGATACCTGTCGCCTGACCGATGACCGGAATGCCCATGGCACGCGCAACGATCACCACGTGGCTCGTGACCGCGCCGTCTTCCAGCACCAGACCGCGCAGCTTCTCACGCGGATAATCCAAAAGCTCGGCAGCGCCCATGGCGCGCGCCAGCACGATGGCATCGACCGGAAATTCGTGTTCGGGACCCCTGCCCCCAAAGCCCATCAACTGGCGCAGTAGGCGGTTGGCCAGATCGTCGAAATCATGCATCCGCTCGCGCAGATAGGGATCGGTCAGGCGCATCATGCGCGCCTTGGTGTCGCTCTGCACCTTCTCGACCGCGGCTTCTGCCGTCAGACCGTTGCGGATCGCCTCTTCCATACGGCGAACCCAGCCCTGGTCATGGGCAAACATGCGGTAGGTTTCCAGCACCTCGCGATGCTCGCCTTCGGTGGCGACATCACGGCGCTGCAACATGTCGTCGATCGAAATGCGCAGCGAGCCGATGGCTTCGGCAAGGCGGCGGATTTCGGTATCGGCGTCTTCGTTCAGAAGGTTGGTCACGACGATGCGTGGATCGTGAAGGACAACGTGGCCGAGACCGATGCCTTCACCGTAGGCGTCGCCATCGATGGAGACGGCTCTGGTCAGGTCCAATTCCACGCCGGGGCGGGTAATTTTCTTCAATTCGCCGCTCGCCACGATTTCCGCAATAAGCATTGCGGTTGTCTCAAGCGCTTCAACTTCATCCTCCCGGTATGTTCGGCTGGTCTTGTTCTGAACGACAAGAACGCCAAGAGTGCGACCGGATCTCAAAATCGGCACACCGAGGAAGGAATGATAAATTTCTTCACCCGTTTCAGGGAGATAGCGGAAAGCGGGATGCGCCTGGGCATCGGAAAGATTGAGCGGCTGAGCGGAAGCGGCGATAGTACCGACAAGACCCTGCCCCATTTTCAACTGGGCAAGATGCACCGCATCCTTGTTCAGGCCTTCGGTGGCATAAAGTTCGAGAATGCTGTCGGAGCGAAGCACGTAAACGGAACACACTTCGGCAACCATGTTGCTGGCAATCTGCCGGACAATCTGGTCGAGGCGCTCCTGCGGCTCAAGATGCTCCGCCATCATTTCGCGAAGCCGCCTGAGAAGGACACGCGGACCTGCGGAAAGGTCTCTCATCGCGCATGCTCCCGAATGCCGATCGTGCAAACCCTTGCGGCCCGCACGAAAGGCTCAATCAAATCTAAGGCGTACCGCCCCCGGCTCTCAAGCCGAAAGCGACACTTTCATCAGAACACCGTTCTTCGGAAAAGAATCGAATAACGTGTACTGACGTTCAAGAATCAACTTTTATCCAGACCGTAAGCAGAATGCAAAGTGCGAACTGCAAGTTCGGCATAGGCGCCGTCGATCAGGATCGAAATCTTGATTTCCGAGGTGGTGATCGCCTTGATGTTGATGTTCTTTTCAGCCAGCGCCTTGAACGCGCTTGCCGCAACACCTGCGTGGCTGCGCATGCCGATGCCGATGACCGACACCTTGGCGAGGCCGGTTTCGTTCTGCACCACGTCAAAGCCGATCTGTGCCTTGTTGTCTTCCAGAACCTTCAGCGCCTTGGGAGCGTCGCCGGAGGGAACCGTAAAGGTCATATCGGTGCGCGAACCGTCTTCGGAAATGTTCTGCACGATCATATCGACATTGATATGTGCTTCAGCGAGCGGGCCGAAGATAGCGGCCGAAACGCCGGGGCGATCCGAGAGGCGACGCAGCGAGATTTGCGCTTCATCCTTGGCATAGGCGATGCCGGTTACGACTTCCTGTTCCACGATTTCATCCTCGTCACAAATCAAAGTACCGGGCGGATTGATAAGGTCACCCATGCCCGGCGCATCGGGATCTTCAAAACTGGAGCGCACGAAGGTCCGAACCTTATGCACCATGGCAAGCTCGACCGAACGGACC
The DNA here is from genome assembly GCF_030819275.1 of Agrobacterium larrymoorei. Taxonomy (GTDB): domain Bacteria; phylum Pseudomonadota; class Alphaproteobacteria; order Rhizobiales; family Rhizobiaceae; genus Agrobacterium; species Agrobacterium larrymoorei_B. The sequence goes on from NZ_JAUTBL010000001.1 coordinate 686,948, forward strand.
TGCAGAACCTTGGCACCGAGCGACGCCATTTCGAGCATTTCCTCGAATGCCACCTTCTTCAGGCGGCGAGCCTTCGGCTCGATGCGCGGGTCGGTCGTGTAGACGCCGTCCACATCGGTATAGATGTCGCAGCGATCGGCCTTGACGCCAGCAGCAATGGCAACGGCGGACGTATCGGAACCGCCACGTCCAAGGGTCGCAATGCGATTGTCCGGGCCGAGACCCTGGAAACCGGCGATCACAGCCACCTGACCCTCGCCCATGCGGCGAATGATATCGGAACCGTCAATATCGAGAATACGCGCAGCGCCATGGGCGTTGTCGGTGCGGATCGGGATCTGCCAGCCCTGCCAGGAGCGGGCGTTCACACCCATGGACTGGAGCGCGATCGCCAGAAGACCCGATGTGACCTGCTCGCCCGACGCGACGACGGCATCATATTCACGCGCGTCGTAAAAAGATGCGGAGCCACTGGCACCAGCGACTTTCGGCGTGTTCTGCACCCAATCGACCAGTTCATTGGTTTTTCCGGACATGGCCGAAACCACCACGGCCACTTCATGGCCGGCATCCACTTCACGTTTCACATGCCGTGCGACATTGTGAATACGTTCGAGGTTCGCGACGGATGTACCGCCGAATTTCATGACAATGCGAGCCATAGCCTAGACCAGTACCATCCCACTGCGCCGCGAGAGCGGCAGATAAGCACACATCCCGTTTCCCCCGGAGACCGGGCTGTCAGGTTGCGGGTCTCTTAGCGAAAAGGATAAGGCCATGCAATGCCGTTTGTGAACCATGCGGTACGGTTGTGGACGCGTGCCCTCGCCGCGCTCCAGGCAAGCCTTCGCGCCAAAATCAGTAAGCGTACCGCCCCGCACTGTACAAATGCGGGCAATCACAGTAAAAGCGCGCCACACGAATTGGCCATAGTGGCCTTAACGGCCTGTGTGGCGTCGTCCGTTTGGGACAAATGCAGGCATCCATATTCCGAAAGACGGTAGATGACAGACACTCAGGGTATCGCCCCTGCGATTGCGCAGGCGTTGGAAAAGCGCGGCTATAAAGACTTGACCCCGGTTCAGCAGTCCATGCTTGACCCAGAACTTGCCGACAAGGACGCGCTGGTCTCAGCGCAGACCGGTTCGGGCAAGACGGTTGCTTTCGGCATTGCGCTGGCGCGAACCCTTCTGACAAATGGCGACCGTTTCGGCGCAGCCGCTGCTCCGCTCGCTCTCGCCATCGCGCCCACCCGCGAGCTTGCCATGCAGGTGAAACGCGAGCTTGAATGGCTCTACGAATTTGCCGGTGTCTCGATTGCTTCCTGCGTCGGTGGCATGGATATCCGCAACGAACGGCGCGCGCTGGAACGCGGCTCCCACATCGTCGTCGGTACGCCTGGCCGTATATGCGACCATATCAAGCGGGGCGCACTCGACCTGTCGTCGCTGCGTGCCGTGGTGCTCGACGAAGCAGACGAGATGCTCGATCTCGGATTCCGCGAGGATCTGGAATTCATTCTGGAGGAATCCCCGGAAGATCGCCGGACGCTGATGTTCTCCGCTACCGTTCCGCGCAGCATCGCAAAGCTTGCTGAGAGCTACCAGAAGAACGCTGTGCGCATCGCCTCTGCGTCCGAACAGAAGCAGCACGTCGATATCGAATACCGCGCGATGATGGTTGCGCCATCGGATCGTGAACACGCCATCATCAACGCGTTGCGTTTCTATGAGGCGCGCAACGCCATCGTCTTCTGCTCGACACGTGCTGCCGTCAACCACCTGACAGCGCGCCTCAACAATCGTGGTTTCTCTGTCGTCGCCCTTTCCGGCGAGCTATCGCAGAACGAGCGCACGCACGCGCTTCAGGCTATGCGTGACGGCCGCGCCCGCGTTTGCGTGGCCACCGACGTGGCTGCTCGCGGTATCGACCTCCCTGGCCTCGAACTCGTGATCCACGCCGACCTGCCGACCAATTCCGAAACGCTTCTTCACCGCTCGGGCCGCACGGGCCGTGCTGGACAGAAGGGTGTCAGCGCGATCGTCGTTCCCATCAACCAGCGCCGCAAGGCCGAGCGTCTCCTCGAAGGCGCGAAGGTCAGCCCCGCCTGGGTTCATCCGCCTTCTGCCGACGAGATCGTCGAACGCGATGGTGCCCGCCTTCTGGCAGATCCATCGCTGAACGAAGCCGTTACCGATGACGAACGCGATTTCGTCACCAAGCTTCTGGAGCAACATGGCGCTGAAAAGGTCGCTGCGGCCTTCGTGCGCATGTACCACTCCGGTCGCTCTGCGCCTGAAGACATTGCAGAAGTTGCGCTGGATGGCCGCAAACCGCGTCGCGACAGCTTCGAAACTGTCGAGAACAACGCGCCGCGCCGTGAACGCTCTGACTTCGCCGATAGCGCCTGGTTCACCCTGTCGGTCGGGCGCAAGCAGAATGCCGAACCCCGCTGGCTGATCCCCATGCTCTGCCGTTTCGGCAAGCTGACGCGCCAGGATATCGGCGCGATCCGCATGCAGCAGACGGAAACCTATGTGGAGCTGGCAGCAGATGCCGTCGACCGCTTTGAGTCCGCTCTCGGCAAGGACATGACGCTTGAAAAGGGCATCCGGGTCAAGGCCATGGAAGGCAAGCCCGACATGACGGGCAAGAGCCGCGAAGACACCCGCCCGCCAAAGGCCCAAAAGAAATTCGTGGGCAAGAGTGATTTCGGCGGTGAGCGCCGTGGCGATGACAAGCCCTGGAAGAAAAAGGCCAATGCCGCAGGCGACCGGCCCGGAAAGTTCGAAGGCAAAAAGGATAAACCCTTCGAAAAGCGCGGGCCTAAGAAAAAAGACCACGCATAAGAAGAGCCCGGCTACAGCGCCGGGCCAAAAATCCGAACCGATTTTCGGACAGCACAATGCGTAGGCTTAAATAAAAATAGACCGCTGTGCGTCCAAAAGGACGCACAGCGGTCTCACCGGCTTGCTTTTTAGTTTTAACGACCTTCGCAGTTGCGATCGCCTGGGCGGCACCACATGCCACCCTGATTGGACGGCTCCTGTTGCTGCTCCTGCCAGCGCCGTTGGCGCTCGCCATCGTTCCAGTTGCGATTGCGTTCACCATCTCGGTCACGGTCGCGCTCCCAACGGGGGCGGTCCCTGTCGCGCTCACGCTCTCTGTCTCGCTCCATCCGTTGCTGCTCGCGCTCGCGACGGTCACGGTCGGCCTGATCCCAGTTGCCGTAACGCTCTTCCCAGCGCCCATCATTTGGGCCGGGACCACGCCGGTCGCGCCACTCTTCCCGCGGCGGACGGGGGCGATCGCGATCGGCCCATGGCGGTGGTGCGTTCCAGTAGCCACCTGCCGGTGGCGGGCGGCGCCAACGGTCGCGCTCGCGATAGAAGTCGCGGTCGCGATAATAGCGGTCCCAATAGCGGCCCACCTCGAAGGTGATGATCGGAACGCCGAGGTCGCGATAGTAGCGCGGCTCGACATAGACACGGTTCTGACGGTAGAGCGCCTGGATATATCGACCGGCCACCCAGCCTCGTCCGTAGCTGAACGAAACGTCACACCATGGCGTGTCGGAGAGGCAACCGTGGATGGTCAGCGGTGCTCCGTTCGGAATCACCACGACCGCAGGATAGGCAGTACTCGGGCCGGAGCGCATATTGACATTGGCGGTGGCAAATCCGCGCGTTGCCGCCTCAGCGAGCGCTGGCGCGGCCATGAGCGCCAGAAGCGCAATCGCACCAAATAGTTTCTTCTTCACTTTTTTCTCCTCAAGCAAAGGCCTGGCCACCGATCTCGGCAATCAGTATGGGAAAAATACGCTCCACTTGCTGAACGCAGCATGAAACGAAAACTCCGCTAAAACAGTTCCTTGCGTCGATGGACCGCGGCCGAATACATCGTCCATGAAGCCCCGACCCTTGACTTCACCACCCAATCATCCGACTTCAGGCTAGAAGCATTCAGGAGAACACCATGAGCGAGACCGCGAAAACGACGATCGACCAGAGCGAAGTGGATCGTTTCTCTGCCATGGCTGCAGAGTGGTGGAGCCCAACCGGGAAATTCCGCCCGCTGCACAAATTCAACCCTGTCCGGCTCGAATATATTCGCAACCGCGTGTGTGAAAACTTCGGGCGCGACCCGAAGGCACATCGCCCGCTGGAAGGCCTTCGCTTTCTAGACATCGGCTGCGGCGGTGGTCTCTTGTCAGAGCCGATGGCGCGCATGGGCGCCGAGGTGGTTGGCGCCGATCCATCCGAAAAGAATATCGGCATTGCGTCCACCCACGCACGCGAGAGCGGCGTTCAGGTCGATTATCGCGCTGTCACTGCCGAACAGTTGCAGGCAGCGGGCGAAACCTTCGCCGTAATCCTCAACATGGAAGTGGTCGAGCACGTTGCCGACGTAAACCTCTTCCTGACCACCTGCGCGCAGATGGTCCGCCCCGGCGGACTGATGTTTGCCGCAACGATCAACAGAACGCTGAAGGCCCGTGCGCTTGCCATTTTCGCCGCCGAAAATGTCTTGAAGTGGCTTCCCCGCGGAACGCATCAATATGAAAAGCTCGTTCGCCCGGACGAGCTGGAACGTCCTTTGACCGCCAACGGTCTGGATATCATCCACCGCACGGGGGTTTTCTATAATGTCCTGCAGGACAGGTGGAACCTGTCTCCCGACATGGATGTCAACTATATGATGCTGGCGAAGCGACCCGCGTAACCTACGGCCTCTCAGGCTGTTCAGAATTCCGGTTGGCCTGCCGAAAATGGTGATTTCGAGAACCGGAGCGCAGCGTACTTAATATGTATGCACCGGGAGCATGGAAATCGCCATTGGCATGCTCCCGACGGCGATTACTCGGCATACTATCAATTCACGTCGTCAGGAAGAACGGGAAGAGGTGCAACCTCAATCCCCTCTTCAAGCAGTGCTCTGGCGTCCTCAAGCGACGCTTGACCGATAATGCCGCGCTCTTCTACTTCGCCATAATGGATCTTGCGCGCCTCTTCGGCAAACTTGTCGCCAACATCCTCGGCATTAGCGCGAATTGCGGCAACCGCTTCCTTGATCTTCGTCAGAACTTCCTTCTGCGCCGTATCCATGGCGAGTGTGCGCATGGCGTCCTTCTTCCGTCCCGTCGAGACGGAAGGCGCCATCAATGTCTTGCTGATGGCTTGCGAATTGCAAACCGGACAGCTGATGAGCCCGCGTTCGACTTGGCTGTCGAAATCGGCGCTGCCCGAGAACCATCCCTCGAAGGCATGCGCATGTTCACAGGTCAGCGAGTAGCGTATCAAGCAAGTGCACTCCGGGAAGCCGCACTGGAGGCCACGGTATCGAGTTGAAAATCACGCGCGTTCTTCAGATTCGGAATCTTGCCCCGAACGGCAGAGACCTGTGCGGGATCAATATCGGCAACGATGATCTCTTCGCCAACACCTCCGGCAGCCGCCAGAACCTTGCCCCATGGATCGATGATCATGGAATGCCCGAAGGTCTCACGGCCATCCTCATGCTGGCCGCCTTGCGCCGCGGCAATGACAAAGGCACCATTCTCGATCGCGCGGGCACGCAGAAGAATTTCCCAATGCGCTTCGCCCGTCTGCTTGGTGAAGGCCGCGGGAACCGTCAGGACCTGCGCGCCAGCGACGGCTTCAGCCCGGAAGAGCGAGGGGAAACGCACATCGTAGCAGATGGCAAAGCCGAAGGTCGCCAGAGGCAATTCCGCGATGCGTGCCGCTTCACCCGGCTGGTAGGTAGCGCTTTCACGCCAGCTTTCGCCATTGTCGAGATCGACATCGAACATGTGAATCTTGTCATAGGTGCAGATGCGGTCGCCGTCCGGTGCGAAGAGAAAACCACGATTGGCGATCTTGCCGTCGGGGCGCGCAATTGCGGTCGAGCCGACATGCACATAGACCCCGAGTTCCCGCGCAAGCTTCGCCGCGGTTGCAACGATGATGTCGCAAGTCTCGTCTTTCAGAACGGCCTGAAGTGCGGCACGGTCGCGCTGCAAAGCGCCCGTCATCTCCGGCGTCTGCACATAGACGGCGCCTTGCGCGACCGCCTCGCGGATAAGCCTTTCCATCGCTTCGGCGTTTCGCTTGGGATCGGTTCCCGAGCACATCTGGATTGCGGCGGCCTTGAAACTCATGTCTCTCTTCCCAATGTCCATTTCAAATGATCTGCCGTTATGCAGCAAGAAGCGGATCGAGCTTTCCGTCCCGATCAAGCGCATGAAGATCGTCGCAGCCACCGACATGCTGCTCACCGATAAAGATTTGCGGAAAGGTGTTGCGACCGGACTTGTCCATCATCTCCTGACGATACTGCGGGTTTTCCGTCGCATTATATTCGGTGAAGTTCACATTCTTGCTTTGCAGCAGCGCCTTGGCGCGGGCGCAATAGCCGCAGAAATCGCGCGTATAGATCGTAACGGATGCCATATATCTGAACCTCTAAATCTGCGTGGACCACGAAGTTGGCATGTCATATAGGCCCGGATATGGCCATTGCAAAGGTCAAAACAGTGACTTCCGCCGCGCCTGATTTTTTGAGCCGCTTCGCGGCCGCCGAGACTGTCGCGCCAGTGGTGTAGACATCATCCACAAGCACCACGCGCTTGCCAAAAATCTCGCCCTCCCGCGCGGGCGAAAGCGCAAAGGCACCTTGGACATTTTTCCTCCGCGCAACGGCCGAGAGGCCGACCTGACGGCTGGTCGACTTCACCCTGATCAGAGTTGCCGGAAGGAAAGGCTTGTTGGCAATCTCCGCGAGATGGCGCGCGAGCTCGGCGGACTGATTGAAACGGCGCGAGAAAAACCGCCAGCGATGAAGCGGAACAGGAATGATGCAATCGCATTCGCTAAGCGGTGCGCCGCCTGCACGCGCCATCCATAACGCCATCAGGCCCGCGAGATCCGTGCGGTCCTGATACTTTAATTGGTGGACCAACTTGCGGGCTGGCCCGTCGTAAATTGTCGCGGATCTGAGGCGATCGAAGCTCGGTGGATTGGATATCGCTTCAGCGCTGACCATCCCTTCACCGTGGTCATAGACAAATGGAATGCCCAAAACCTCGCAATAGGGCCGCTCGATGAATTTTATCTCTGGCCAGCATTGAACACAGAATGCCCCGGCGCCACCTGTAGCGCAACCACAGCCGGCACAGGCCGGCGGGTAGATCAGGTTACTGACACCTCTAAGCAACCAATGCAGAGGCTGCACGACAATCTGCCTTGAAACCATCGCCTTCCCCTTGCGCCCCTTCGCTTGACAATAGGGGGAAAGGGGTGCCTTTGCGACAGCAAAGTTATGACAGGTTCGCCAATGGACATTCTCTTCGACCCCGATCTCATCAAACGGCATCGCGAGCGCGCATGGCAGCTCGGAGATCGCCAGGCTCATTTTCTGCTGGATATAGCGGCAGACGAAATTGCCGACCGGATTGCCATTGTCGAGCGGCATTTCGATGCAGCAATCGAGCTTCACGGCGCAACGGGCGTTACCGCTCGTCGGGTCATGGAGACAGGTAAGGTGGGCTCGATGACCCGCATCGAGACCAGTGAGGATTTTCTTGGCCGTGAGGCGAAGGCGAAGGTCGCATCCCTTGAAGATTTAGCGCTAGATCCTGCATCCGCCAATCTCGTTATCTCGCCATTGTCTTTGCATTTGACCAATGACACACCGGGAACGCTGATCCAGATCCGCAAGGCACTCAAGCCGGATGGCCTGTTTCTGGCCGCCCTTCCCGGCAGCGGCACGCTGCAGGAACTTCGCGACGTTCTTCTGGCGACAGAGGTGGAACTGCTTGGCGGCGCAAGCCCACGCGTCATCCCCTTTGCCGATGTGCGCGATATCGGTGCGCTCTTGCAGCGCGCCGGATTTGCCTTGCCGGTCACGGATACGGAAACCTATACGGTGCGCTACGATTCCATCTTCCCTTTGATGCGCGACCTGCGCGCCATGGGAATGGCAAACCCGCTTAAGGGCCGCAGCCGCATTCCGCTTACCCGCCGCTTCTTCATGCGTGCAGCGGAGCTTTACGCGGAACGGTACAGCGATCCGGACGGTCGGATCAGGGCGACCTTCTCCATCATCTACATGTCCGGCTGGGCACCGCATGAGAGCCAGCAGAAGCCGCTGAAACCAGGTTCGGCCAATGTCAGGCTTGCGGATGCGCTAAAGGCAAAAAGCTCCTGAGAACGGGCTTCTCCGTACGTAAAACAGACTGGCCGTCAGGATGACATGGCGCTGTTCAGCGCGTTGACAACCGCGGTGAAGACACCCAGAAGACCGTCGCGCACATTTGTCAGCCCGAGGATCAAGGCGCCGCCAATGATGCCGATCAGAAGACCATATTCCACTGCGGTCGCGCCGCGCTTGTCGGCTGCAAAATTCCGAAAGTAACGCCAGATATTATGTTTCCCGTACAAATCGCAAATCCCTGCCGGACAGACGCAATATAATCGCCTCGAAATCAACATGCGTCCAAGGATGCGCCGAGGAGATGTCGATTTCGTTACCGCGTCCGTAGCATTTCTACGAGACGTTGCGAACGACATGAAACGATGTGAAATTACGGAAGAGACGGTTAAATCGTCTCACGCATCTGGCAGATCATGAGACGCCCTGTCTTCAGTCGCATCTGCGCATCGCGCTTTGCGATATCGGTTCCGCGTTCAGGGCTGATGCTCTGACGGCTTCTCAGCAGTCGCGACCGCTGGAATATCCATCGACAATGCAGACGGAGCCCGGCATCGGCTGCGTGATGCTGCGGCGAATGCTGTAAGTAGATGGCTGATCGCCGCGCTTGATCGAACCGGTGCTGATCATATCGATATTGTCCGGCACCTGTGCAAAGCGGGCCGGTGAGGTCTTGCCAGCCAGCATCGGTGTTACGATCAGCGAAAGCGCAATGGCCACCATACCAAACAGAAGAGCAACGTTCAAAACGCCGATCCGGCGTGACTTGGCGGAATAAGACTGGCGGTCTTCAACGGTCTTCCAGAAATCCTCATTCATACTCGGCCTCGCTACGCGCCATTTACCAAATCTTCAGCACTGCAATTTGCCAGAGCTTGCTAAACGATCGGTTAACGGCGTGCCGTTTCAGGACGCGCAGGCCTGTTGAAAAGAACCGATTTTCGTTCTTATCACAGGAATTTTAGAGGAGGTCCTGAAGATAAGGAATGAGAGGCTCGTCGGCGGGCGGCATAGGGTAATCGCGCAAAGCCTGTGGCCTGACCCATTTAACGGTCTGCCCTTCCCGGCCATGCGGTATGCCTTCATAGCGACGGCAGACATACAGCGGCATTAAGAGATGAAATGTCTCGTAGGTGTGGCTGGCAAAGGTGAGCGGTGCGAGGCATGCAATCTTGGTGGTAATGCCCAGCTCTTCGTTCAGTTCACGCACCAATGTCTCTTCAGGCGTTTCGCCCTGCTCCACCTTGCCGCCGGGAAACTCCCAGAGCCCAGCAAGCGACTTGCCCTCAGGTCTCTGGGCCAAAAGTATCCGCCCATCCTGATCCACGAGGGCACAGGCCGCAACCAGCAGGATCTTCTTGAGCGGCTCATCCATCACGGGTCGTCCTTGCCCCAATAGCGATAGGTATAGGCCTCTTCGAAACCGAACGTCTCATAAAGAGCGAGCGCCGGCACATTGGTCGAGACGACCTGCAGCCACGCGGTCTTTGCGCCGCTGATCCGAGCCCAACGCAGTGCAGAGGTCAGAATTTCACGGCCCACGCCTTTGCGGCGCGCTGCACTCGCCACTTCGAGCGACAGAAGACCTGCGAGATCATTGTCCTGAACGCAGATAACGGTGGCGTGTGGATCACCCTCCACCTCTTCCTTGATGAAGAGGCCGAGATTGGGCTTGATCGAACTGACGATCTCGGCAATCGGCGAGCGGAGGGATGGGTCTTCATTCCCCACCTTGAGACTCGCTTCAACGAACCGGCCGATGTCATGAGTGGGAAGATGAGCCATCGTCTCCGGTAATTCGGCATGGACGAGGTCAGCCGTCATCACCTTCACCTCTTCGAAAACAGTCCAGCCATTGTCGTAGAGATGAGCCCTCAATTCTGAAGGCATAAGCGTTGTTTCGCGAATGATCAGCGGTCTGCCGAAATCCTCGAATCGTCTGCGCGCCTTTTCAAGCCGCACACCGCAATTGCCGTAATCGGAAGGGTCCAGGGGCACGACGCAGTTGATGCGCTTGGATGGATGCGAGCCCGTCAGCCGGATCTGCCAACTGCCGTCATAGATGACCGATGAAGCCGGCCAAGCACGAAAGCTCACCGCCTCCAGACGGCGAACGAGCGGCAAATTGACGGCACTGCTATGCATAGGTTTGGCCTCCACCGTTTAGCTCCGGTAGTCGCCGTTGATTTCGACATATTCCTTGGTGAGATCGCAAGTCCAAACTGTTGCCTTGCCATTGCCGAGCCCGATATCCACCTTCACCGGAATATCCTGCTGCTTCATCACCGCACTGGCCTCCGCTTCGGAATAGGCCGGGTCGCGTTCACCATTGACGGCAACGCGCACATGTCCAAACGAGATGGCGAGCCGATCACGATCGGCAAGCTCGCCGGATTTACCGACGGCCATGACGATGCGGCCCCAATTGGCGTCTTCTCCGGCAACTGCGGTTTTCACCAGCGGAGAGTTGGCGATGGAAAGCGCGATCTTCTTGGCGGCAGCATCGCTTTCAGCGCCAGTGACCGTGACCTCCACCATCTTGCGCGCACCTTCGCCGTCACGCACGACCTGAAGAGCGAGATCTTTCAGAAGATCGTTGAGGGCAGCGCGAAAGCCTTCGAGCTTCGCGTCATCGGCATTTTCAATACGCGCCTGACCTTCGGCTGCGGCAGCGCCGGTGGCAAACAGCATCAGGGTGTCAGACGTTGATGTATCGCTGTCGACCGTCACGGAGTTGAAGGTCGGGCCGACGCCTGCGGAAAGAAGCGCCTGCAAGGCAAGCGACGCAATGTCCGCGTCAGTGACGACATAAGAAAGCATGGTCGCCATATCGGGTGCAATCATGCCAGCGCCCTTGGCGATACCATTGATCGTGACCTTGACGCCGCCGATCTCGGCGGTGCGGGTTGCGACTTTCGGATAGGTGTCCGTGGTCATAATGGCCTTTGCGGCCTCGAACCAGAAATCACCCTTGGCATCCGTATTCATCTGATCGAGAACGCCGGCAAATTTCGAGGCATCGAGCGGCTCGCCGATCACACCGGTGGACGCCAGGAAGACTTCTCGTTCGCTGCATCCGACAGCAGCTGCGGCGGATTTGCCCGTGAGGTCGGTCGCGGCCTTGCCTTTTTGTCCGGTGAAGGCGTTTGCGTTTCCGGAATTGACCACGACGGCTCGCGCAATGCCGCCCGGAAGGTTGGCTCGGCAATAGTCGACGGGCGCGGACGGACAACGGGACTTGGTGAACACACCCGCAACGGTGGCCGGTTCGTCAAACACCATCAAGAGAACGTCGGTTCGGTTCTTGTACTTGATGCCAGCGGCAGCCGTCGCCATGCGCACACCGCGGATGACGGGCATCTCAGGATAGGATTTTGGAGCAAGGGGGGAGACGGCAGCGGACATGGAAATCGACCTGCGTTGAGAAGATAAGCTGAAAGTGAGAAAAGGGCGGCTCAGCGCCGCCCTTATTATGTGTGAGGCACTTACTGCTGCGGCTGAGCGTCTTGTGCCTTATTGACTTCGTCATATTCCTTGCGGAGCGTCTCGTCCTTGATATCGATCTTCTGTTCGGCCTTAGCCTTCTTGATGAGATCCATATACTTGTCGCGCATGACAAGCTGGCGAACCTGCGGCTCGACCTGATCGAACGCTGGCGGTGGCGAAATACGCTTGTCTTCGACCTTGATCACATGGAAGCCGAACTGCGATTTGACCGGCTCCTTGGTGTAGGTGCCCTTCTCCAGCTTGAAGGCGGCTTCCTCGAATTCCGGAACCATGCGGCCCTTGCCAAACCAGCCGAGATCGCCGCCGTCGTCCTTGTTGGAGTCGGTCGACTTTTCCTTTGCCAATTCGGCAAAATCCTTGCCGGCATCGAGCTGCTTGATCACGTCCTTGGCTTCTTCTTCCGTCGCAACCAGAATGTGGGCAGCCTTGACTTCTTCTTCCTTCGGAAGTGCGGCGACTTCCTTGTCGTAACGGGCCTTCACCTCGGCGTCGGTGATGGCGTCAGCCACGTGCTTGCGGAAATAGGCGTTGTGCAATTCGCGGTCGGAGATGAAGTTCAGGCGCTTCTTGAAGTCGTCGGTCTTGTCAAGACCTTCGGCAGTCGCGCCCTCAACCAGCAGCTTCACTTCGATCGCGCTGGAAAGAGCGGCAACCTTCTTCTGCTCATCTGGAAGCTGGGCCAGCTGGGAGTCGAGATTGCTCATGGCCAGATCGAGTTCCGACTGACGAATCTCGAGATCGCCAACCGTGGCCACCACGGCGTCTTCCGCTGCGAAAGCAGGGAAGTGAAGACCAAGACCGGCCACGATCACGGCAGCGGCGATTCTATTGTAGCGCAACATATTGAACCTTTCGGAGACAAAGCCGGCTCCAGACGTGGTTTTCCGGCTGAAAAAACTTCCAAACACCGGAATGTGGCCATTCTGTAACGGGCAGAACCGTTGACATCATTTGCCCCCCCTCTTATCTGTCACGCAATCTCGCGTCCAGATGCGTTTCGGGGTGTCGTCCGTCATTTGTGCGTTATTGCCGATGACGCATAAAGCGCCCGACGAAACGAAATTTCAGAAAGGGCCAGTTGGATGGTCAGTCTCGGCGGTATCGCCCGCAAATTGTTTGGCTCGTCAAACGATCGCCGCGTTCGTTCCTATCGCACCAATATTGCAGCCATCGGCGCGCTCGAAGATGAGATGAAAGCGCTCTCGGATGAAGCGCTTGCCGCAAAGACAGTGGAATTCCGTCAGCAACTTGCCGAAGGCAAGACGCTCGACAGCCTGCTGATCCCCGCCTTCGCCGTTGCGCGTGAGGCCTCGCGCCGCGTACTCGGCATGCGTCCCTTCGACGTTCAGCTGACCGGCGGTATGATTCTGCACCAGGGCGCCATCGCCGAAATGAAGACGGGTGAAGGTAAGACGCTGGTGGCAACCCTTGCCGTTTATCTGAATGCCCTTGCCGGCAAGGGCGTGCATGTGGTGACGGTCAACGATTACCTCGCCAAGCGCGACGCCAGTATCATGGGACGCCTCTACGGCTTCCTCGGCCTGACCACTGGCGTCATCGTGCATGGTCTGGACGACGACGAGCGTCGCGCAGCTTATGCCTGCGACATCACCTATGCGACGAACAACGAGCTTGGCTTCGACTATCTTCGCGATAACATGAAGTATGACAAGGCGCAGATGGTCCAGCGCGGCCACAACTACGCCATCGTCGACGAAGTCGATTCCATTCTCGTCGACGAAGCGCGCACGCCGCTGATCATTTCCGGTCCGCTGGATGACCGCTCCGATCTCTACAATACGATCGATGCCTTCATCCCGATGCTGACGCCAGACGATTATGAAATTGACGAGAAGCAGCGCTCCGCAAACTTCTCCGAAGAGGGCACCGAGAAGCTCGAAAATCTTCTGCGCCAGGCAGGCCTTCTCAAGGGTGAATCGCTCTATGATGTCGAGAACGTTGCGATCGTTCACCACATCAACAACGCTCTGAAGGCCCACAAGCTCTTCCAGCGCGACAAGGACTACATCGTCCGCAATGGCGAGATCGTCATCATCGACGAATTTACCGGCCGTATGATGCCGGGCCGCCGTTACTCCGAAGGTCAGCACCAGGCGCTTGAAGCCAAGGAGAAGGTGCAGATCCAGCCGGAAAACCAGACGCTGTCTTCCGTCACCTTCCAGAACTACTTCCGCATGTACACCAAGCTTGCGGGCATGACGGGTACGGCCTCGACGGAAGCGGAAGAATTCAACAACATCTACGGCCTCGACGTCGTGGAGGTCCCGACTAACCTGCCGATCCAGCGTATCGACGAAGACGACGAGGTTTACCGGACCGGCGAAGAAAAGTTCAAGGCGATCATCGAAGAGATCCGTGCAGCGCATGAGCGCAATCAGCCGGTTCTCGTCGGTACGACCTCGATCGAAAAGTCCGAACTGCTCGCCACCATGCTGCGCCAGACAGGCTTTGAGAACTTCCAGGTTCTGAACGCCCGCTATCACGAGCAGGAAGCCTATATCGTCTCGCAGGCAGGCGTTCCCGGCGCTGTGACCATTGCCACCAACATGGCAGGCCGCGGCACGGATATTCAGCTTGGCGGTAACGTCGATATGCGCCTTGAGCGCGAGCTGGAAGGCATGGAGCCAGGACCAGAGCGTGACGCCAAGGAGCAGGCGATCCGCGACGAGATCAAGGTGTTGAAGGAAAAGGCGCTTGCCGGTGGCGGTCTTTACGTCATCGCCACCGAGCGCCACGAAAGCCGCCGTATCGACAATCAGCTGCGCGGCCGTTCCGGTCGCCAAGGCGACCCAGGTCGTTCAAAGTTCTACCTGTCGCTCCAGGACGACCTGATGCGCATCTTCGGCTCCGACCGTATGGATTCGATGCTGCAGAAGCTGGGCCTCAAGGAAGGCGAAGCCATCGTCCATCCGTGGATCAACAAGGCTCTGGAACGCGCGCAGAAGAAGGTCGAAGCCCGCAACTTCGAAACGCGTAAGAACCTGCTGAAATACGACGACGTTTTGAACGATCAGCGTAAGGTCATCTTCGAACAACGCCTCGAACTGATGGAAGCCGATAATATCGGTGAAACCGCAGCGGACATGCGCAACGAAGTGATCGAAGCTCTCGTCGGCAAGCACATCCCTGAAAATGCCTATGCGGAACAGTGGGATATCGCAGGGCTGAAGGCTGGCGTTCAGCAGTCCCTCAACCTGGATCTGCCGCTCGATGATTGGGCCAAGGAAGAGGGTATTGCTGAGGACGATATTCTTCAGCGCATTACCGAGGCTGCGGACAAGGTCATGGCAGATAAGGCCGAACGTTTCGGTCCCGAAGTGATGACCTACGTCGAACGCTCGGTCATTCTTCAGACGATCGATCACCTGTGGCGCGAGCACATCGTCAACCTCGATCACCTGCGTTCCGTCGTCGGCTTCCGCGGCTATGCGCAGCGCGATCCGCTTCAGGAATACAAGGCGGAAGCCTTCGAACTCTTCCAGGCCTTGCTCGCCAATCTGCGCGAAGCGGTTACAGCCCAGTTGATGCGTGTTGAACTGATGCGCGATCCGCCACCACCGGCCGAACTGCCGGAAATGACGGCGCATCATCTCGACCCGCTCACCGGTGAGGATGAATTTGCCGCCGCATCCGCGGGCAATGGCGACGTCTATGTTCCACCGGAACAGCGCAATCCAAACGATCCGTCCACATGGGGCAAGGTCGGCCGCAACGAAGCCTGCCCCTGTGGATCCGGCAAGAAGTACAAGCACTGCCACGGCGTTTTCGAACAGGCTTGATACTCACCATTGAAAACAATGAGCGCGTCATCTGAACTTAAATCAGATGGCGCGCTTTTCTTTTGAGGCTACGTCAAGGATGACAGCGGTACGGTGACAGCTTTTCGTCGCCGTGGGGGCAACATATCTTAATGCTTGGGTTGCAGCTGAAGGGCGACGGTCCTCACCTCTTGCGTCCAAGCCTCACGAGCCTCGGCAGTGGTGAGGTTGTGATCGGCCCTCGGAATGGTGACGATCTTAGGGTTGCCGTATGGCCCCCTCAAAAGACGCCCGCGCCCACAAAAATTGCGCTCAAGCATGCCGAAACCGGCATCTCCCTCAGAGTAGATCAGAGTGACCTTCGTATCGTTTGCGGCAAGCCTGCCGAAGTCGCTTGAGAGGGAACGGGCACGGTCAGAAAAATAAGGGTACTTAACCGAGAGCGGAGTAAGAAAGGAAAACGCCTTCCCCAGGAACGCCTTGGACAGATTGCAGAGCGCGCTTACCACGCGCACGTCACCCCGCATCACACGCTTCCAGAGCGCCCCGCTCATGAACTTGGTGCCATATCCAGAGAGCGACTGACGGGTTGAGCGGAGAAACAGGTTCACATCCACGTCGTCTGGAATATAAAGATCATAGATGTTGACCGGCACGCAACCCTTGATCCGCGGGTCCTTTATCGCGCTTTTGAAGGCGACCCACGCGCCGCTGCAACGTCCCGTCACGACTACGGGAAAATGGTTCTCCGCTTCGAGAAAATCGACAGCAGCCCGGACATCGGCCAACTGGCTGGCATGATAAAGAATCTGATCCGGCGCGCCCTCAGCGGGAGGACTATCGGCAACATTGGCTCCATCGAAGCGTAGCGAGGCGATGCCTTGGCGGGCAAGTTCTCTGCACATCTGGGCTGATATGCGGCCCCAGCCCGACATACGCTCACAGCCCGTTGGAGCGACGATGACTGTTGCACCTTGTCGCTGACCAAGCGGTTCACACATAATACCATAGAGTCGCTGGTGATTGCCGAACCGGACAGGGCGCTCCTGAAATCCACTTCCCTTCAACTTTTGAGGAATCAGAAGTTCGGAAAAGCCGTCTTGGCGCAGCGTGTTGTTTCTGTCGCCGTGCTTTGCCGCAACGTCAGCAGCCCAACCAGCAAGCGTCTCAATGGCTCTGACAGACGGAACCGAGAAAAGCACGTCCCGAACGAACTTGTTGTAGTCGGGAAAGACTTGGGCGCGAAGCTCGACATCGAGAGCGGCAAGATGGTTTGCAAATTGCTCGTCTGCCGGACGGTTTTCCTGCTTCAAGAGAAGAATACTGGGTGCGGGAGCACGGGTGGAAGCTGATAAGGTGACGGTGCGAAGGCTTGCAGCCAAAGCGTCAGGAAAGATCTGTTCACCCATGGCCGGGCCGGATGCAGGCGTTCTGTGCTGCAAGGCGTCTGGATTGGCGACACGGCTCAACGCCACGAATTCTCGAAGCCAGTGACGCCCGGACAATGCGGGAGCGGCGAGCGCAAGACCAACCACATTCTCTATCGTCTCAGCAGCTTTCCAGGCCAGCAGGGCGCCAAGGCCATGGCCGATGAGGATCAAGTGGCGGGCCTGTGACAATTCCCGCAGCTTGGATGCCGCGGCGCGAATGCTATCGAGCCATAGATCGAGACCGTTGTCGTCATCGACCGTGTCAATTGCGTCACCTGTTCCGGGATAGTCGAAGCGCATGCTTGGCAGACCACGCGCTGCGAGATCGCCGGCAAGCAATCGCCAGAATTTACGTGCGCACAATTCTTCAAAGCCCCATGAACTGACGAACAGAACCGCCGAGTCGGTACCCTCGCCGCGCAAGACTACGTCTGCGGGCTTGAAAAGACCGACTGTGTTCGCAAACGTAACCGGATAGTCGACAGATGTCTGCTGCATAGACAAAGACATATTGCCCGAAGAAAAGCCGGCGCTCATGTTCAATTCCCCTAGTCCCATCCATGGAGTGGAAGCAAAATCGGACAATCGGCTAAATAAACTCTAAAGAGACTACGAGTTTCCCAGACGACTATTTTACAGAGCTTGCAGATGGAGACGATCTTGTCTCTGAGCTTCGATAAGAAGTCCGTTCAATCTTTCATAATAGCGTGATGCTTCAGCTGTGCCTTTGAAGTTTCGAATACCGGGGAAAAGGTGGTCGCGCTCAGCCCACCAATGTCCATGGCCGATCCTCAGCGCCTTTTCCATCGCTTCTGTGAGAGCACCAGCTACGCTCGGATCGTAGCACCAGCCAGTTCTCATATACTGCACGATCTCGGGTGTGCCGCCGAGATTGGTAGCGATCAGCGGCACGCCATAAACCGCCGCCTCGATCAAGATGAGGCTTTGAGGCTCGCGCCAGCGAGAAGGTAGAACAACAGCGTCCGCCACTCCGTAAACGTTCTCCGGCGGTGTAAAACCCATAAAGGTGATTGGCGCGCCGTCGGCGATGGACTGCAGGTAACGGACATAATCTTCGCGGCCTCGACCCGCGATAATAAGCTTGGCAGACTGTCGGTTTGGCATGTCGACGAAGGCGCGGATGAGATCTTCAATACCCTTTTCTTCCGACAGAGCACCGAGATAGCCGAAGGTAAAGATCTCGCTTCGGGCGCTGTCTCGTCCGACAAAGGGCTTATGGAGCTTATCCTCGCGAAGATTCTCGTTTCTCAGCACATGCCATTCCGCTTTGGTGAGAACCCCGGCCCGAAGATAGGTCTGTTTCAGGGCCTCGCTGACCGCAATCGCCGTCATCCCCTCGCCATCCGACTTCAGCCTCGATGTCAGAACACGGCATTTTAAGCACGCGGTATCGCAATTTCCGCCGGCGCTGAACATGCTCGATTTTGGACAGATCAGCGCGTAATCATGCATATGGATGCAGAAAGGGATGTTCAGTTGTCGGCTGGCCTCGAAGAGTGCCGGCTGCATGCGTGCTGAATTATGCGCGTAGACAAGGTCCACCCTTTCCCGCGCGAATATCGCCTTAATCTCGTGGGCCGAAACAGCGCCCATCGACGCCTTGAGATGCCAACGTGCTTTCTCGAACCGTCCGACCAACGGCTTTTTATGTCCAGGTAGGTAGCTGTTGTCCCAATTCACCCGGACGACTCTGATGCCGTCTTCACCCATCGTTTCGCCCGTCGGCGCCAGCCTGTCGCCAGCCATTCCGAGCGACAGAACGAAGACTTCATGATGGCGCGCCAGCTCCTTTGCACACATACGCGCCACGATCTCCGCACCACCCTCTTCCTGGGGCGCGAATGTCTGAGCTACGATACAAATCCGCATCGACTGGATTCACTTTCTTCCAACTGCCGCATGGCAACTGACTATTACATTGAGTATCTTCAACTTTACTTAAAGCTGTTCGACAATTTCAAGAAGGCGCTGTGCGCTCCTGTCCCAGGAAAACGCTTGCGCACGCTGGTGACCGCGCTCGATCATCGTCACACGATGTTCCGGCTTGTGCAAAACCTCGTTGATCGCGCGAACCATGTCGTCCGGTCGATAGGGATCGAAAAACAATGCTGCGTCGCCACACACTTCCCGGGTTGGCGGAATGTCGGACGCGAGCACGGGGCAACCCAACAGCATCGCCTCCAGCGGCGGAATGCCAAATCCTTCATAGAGACTCGGAAAAAGAAGCGCTGTTGCTCCAGCGTAAAGCCCAGCGATCTCCTCATCTGACAAGCGGCCCGTGAAGACCACCTTGTCGATTCCGGAATTCGCCCTCGGTTCGGACGCCTCGTAGGACTGAAAAACGCTGGATGCAGCTGGCCCCGCAATAACGAACTTGGGCGCGGCTGGACCCATCATCCGGATGGCTTCCATTGCACGTCTGAGGTTCTTGTTGGGCGTACGCGAGCCGACGAACAACAGATAGGGCTGATCCTCCAGCCCCAATCGCGACACGACCGTCTGATCCCTGGCAACCGCAGCCATGTGCTCGCAACTGTTGTACACGACCGCGATATCCTTGGCGCCGAAGGCACTTTCGAGCTCTTGCCTCGAAAACTCCGACACCGTCGCGATTTTTCCGCGGCGCGAAAGAAGACGGCCCAACAAGCCGTGAACCAAGCGGTATTTACGCGAAAAATTCTCTGGCGTGCGGAAAATCATAGCGTCGTGGACGACTGTGACCGCACGCGAGTGAAGGACGGGACCGCTGTTTCCAAGGTTGATGAGCTTGCCCTGCCGGGCTGCTTGGTAAAGGCTTGTCTGCTCCCAGACATGCCCGGAAGACCGACCGGTAACGCGCTGTGTAATCGCGCGAAGAGGCAGCCTTTCCGTGGCACCTTCCGGCACCAAAAGCACCCAATTGTCCACCGTCGGCTTTTCCGACAATCGTTTGTCGAGAGCGATGACGACCTCACGGGCAAAACGCTGAACCCCGCTCGTCGTTTGAGTCAGGAAGCGCCCGTTGATGAAGGTGGTCATGCGAGCACACGCACCTCGGCGGTTTCCTTACCCGTCACCTCGTCATAAAGACCAACGAGCTCATCATTCATCCGGTCGCTCTGATAGCGGGCAAGAAAACGCGTATATCCCGCAAGCCCCATCTCGCGCCAACCCGCCGCGTCGCAGATGACGATCGTTTGCGCCAGTGCGTCACTATCCTCAGCGGGCACCAGGAAGCCCGTTTGCCCATGGCGGACGATGGAGCGAAGGCCGCCAACCGCAGACGCGATGACCGGTTTCTTGGCGCGCATGGCCTCCACCGCGACGAGGCCGAAACCCTCCCAGCGCGACGGCATGACCACCACGTCGCAGGCGTTCATGTATCCGGCAATCTCCTCGGGTGATTTCCACCCCAGAAGCTCCACATTGTCAGGAGCAGAAATGGGCCTGTTTTGCTCTTCCTTGGTCGTGACGTAAGCGCCAATGACTTTGACAGCCGCCGCGCCATTAAGCGACTGAGCGGCTTTCAGAAGCACATCAACACCCTTCTGGCGGTCCAGACGTCCGACGAACAGCACCTTAAGGCGGTGATCGTTCCACTCCACAGGAACCGCGACTGGCCGGTTGCTCGACAAGCCATTTTCAATCACGACCATCCGATCGGCAGAAATACCGGCTCCGATCCCTCTGTCATATTCGTGCTGTGAGATCGCAACGATCTTCTGGCAGAACGGCGCTAGCAGACGCTCGCCCAGCATTGCGACGGGACGGAGAGGACCAAGCGTCTCCATGTCGAAAGACCATCCATGGGGACAGTAGACGACGGGAGGAAAATTTCGGCTGACCGCGCCGACTGAGCGCACGACAAGACCTGCAAAAGTCGAATGGGCATGCACAACGTCCGGGCGAAAGGATATGACTTCGTCCGTGACAGCACGTGCCAGCGTCGGTAGCGACGTGTAACGGCTGTTCCTTCTGAATGTGGAAATACAGGACGATGGAATGTTTTGAGCATGAGACAGGTGACGATCTGGAACGATCACCCTGACATTCCCCGCTCCGTATTTCGCCACTTGATGGGGCACGACCTCTCTCAGATAGGTCGCAGGGCCACCAGGTAGCGTTTCAAAAACGTGCAGAACCCTCATTGTCTCTTCCCTTGGGCCACTATTGGCGTGAATATACGCGGCGTTGTTGTTCTTGTTGCCCAGTAATTTTGTAAAACAGAATTCACGCACATGCCACCGATTTGCTCAAATGCGCTTTCCTCCCGACTTAGAAATAAAGTGCACTTGATTGATGCAACGACTTTAGACATGCTTTCTCAAGGAAGGTTTATTCAACATATTTAAAGAGTTATTTGCGATTTAGGGAAAATTGTAACAAACCACTCCCGATGAACGAGGGGAAAACGCGTGAAAATCTGCATCGTCTCGCAGACTTTTGCTCCTCAAGCGGAGGGAGGCGCTGAGATATCGGCGCGCGCTGGAGCGACCGAGCTTGCCAAGAAGCATGATGTTACCGTTCTGGCGCTCGGAAAAGTGGGCGACCCCTTGGCGCCCCCGGGAGAAACCAGATTCGCCAACAATGTCCGCGTGGTTCGGCTTCCCTGGGAGAACAGTTACCTGCCTGGCCATATCAAGCCCTCGGCAAATTTCGCTCGTCGTGCCGCATGGCATCTCCGCACCGCGATTGGTGCAATATGCTTGGAAGGGCTAACTGAATTTTTCAGACGCGAGAATTTCAATCTCATTTATGCGCAAAACTCATCCTACATGCAGCCTGCGATTTTTCATGCGGCCGATGACGCAGGGATTCCCATCTGTCTGCATCTGCGCGACTATGCCCTGCTCTGTCCTAAGACCAGCATGTTCCGTAGAGGTGATAACTGCGCGACGCCTTGCTTCGACTGTAGCCTGATCAATCGTCGCGTGAGATTACGTGGAAACGGCATGGCGGTGATTGCCGTCAGCAATTTCGTGAAACAGCGTTTCATCGAGAATGGTGTTCTGGCAGAAGCTGACTGGCATGTCATGCACAACAAGAACACGCCGCTGCAATCCTTCGATACAAGCATTGTTGGCCGTACAAAGCCGGCGGGGCAGATTTTCACCTTCGGCTATCTCGGTACTTTGTCCAAGGAAAAGGGCGTTCCCGAGTTGATCGAGGCCTTCAAGGCCTTACCCGCGGGTAGCAACGCCCGTCTGGTCGTTGGGGGGCGCGGTCGCCCGAGCGAGGAAGACTGCATAAAACGCCTCGGCGCCATGGCCAATGTCGAGTTTCGCGGTTTCGTCGCGCCTCAGGAAATCTATCGCATTGCTGACGCAGTCGTTGTCCCCTCTCTCTGGCACGAGCCGCAAAGCCGAATTCTCGTCGAGGCCGGCGTCTATGGTGTTCCCGTCATCGGCAGCACAAGGGGAGGAACGCCGGAGATCGTCGAAGCCGAAAAAACCGGCTGGTGCTATAATCCTGAGCAGCCTGGAGCGCTTGCCCGATTGCTGGAGAAAGCGGCCTCGATCGGTCCCGAGAGATGGTGGGAGAGGCGTGACGAGCTTTTCCCGGGGATCGCTTCATTCGACGGCACTGCCGAGCAATCCGGATATTACGACACGCTGGAGCAGATCCTGACAAAAGCCGCTGTGGGCCAAGTCGCGTAAACGGTGCCCCGACCAACAAACATGGTCAACAATATCTTAAGAGATTTTGGGCATGGTGAGGACAACGAAACGTAGCCTGAACCGAACCGGGTTCAGTTGGCCGATTTTTGCAGCCGGGCACGTGAACAAGGCTTGGAAATGTCCAATCTCGCTTGGCTCATCCTAATTCTCGGCTGGTTGGTCTTCATCCTCTATTATATCAGCTCCTTCTTGCGATGGGGCGTGCTGACGCTATCCTCCTATTTCTGGCTTCGTTACACCGTTCTGCCGATCCTCATCATGCCCATCTTCGCCAGCTCGGAGAAGAATATGGAGGTGGTTGGGGGCTCGATTTTTGCGATCAGGCAGCACATTGACCAAGCCTTCTTTCTCTCGGTGATCGGCGTCGTTTTCTTGATCGTCGGCATGGGCCTTGCGACATTCAGTTCAGGCCGAAGCTACATCTTCGACTTTATCGAAAGCGGTTACTCTTTCTGGCAAACACGAACCGGTGCTTGGCTGTCCTTCCTCATCATTCTTCTCGCTACGGCAGGACTGTTCTCTCTTGGCGTCAGACCCTTCGAGGGGCGTGAGTTCGCGTTCGAAAATCCCTCGATCCGCCCGGTCATCAACCTCTATGCTGTCATTCTTCCCACCACAGCGATCAGCCTGCTGGTCTATGGCTTTGCGGGAGGCCGGAAATTCATTGCCATGGGCCTCTTCTGCGGCGCGCTCGGCTTGATGATCGGCACGCGCGGCGCCAGTATCGAAGCGCTGTTTGCCTTCGTCATCTGCGTCATCATTGCCTACCGATACCGCAACCTCGTCGTCTTTGGCCTTTCCGCCGTCGCCTTCATACTGGTGGCTGTCGGCCTCGGAATATTGCGCTCGTCTGCCGAGGGAGAGGCAGCACCCGATTTGATCGACAGCCTGACCGCCCAGATCTTCTATGGCAACAACTTCTCGGATTTTCGCGACTACGCATGGATCTTGAGCGGCTTTAAAGGCCAGTTCTACCACGGCATGACGTATCTGGCCGGCTATACGGCACTGATTCCAGCCTTCATCAGCGAATTCCGCAACGACTACCGAACCGGCGTCATCACCACGACGCTGGCAGGGCTCGATCCAGAATTCCATGCCGGTCTGCGCCCTACACTCTTCGGTGAGGCCTATCTCAACTTCGGCATCCCGGGCATCATTTTTGCCGCAACGCTTTTCGGCTTCTACTTCGGCAAGCTACATCTTTGGGTGCACACGGACCTGCCACGCAACGGCCTTGGGGTGCGACGCGTCGCCTGCGGTTACATCGCCTTCCTGTTCCTGTTCAATGCGGTCTTCACCCCAAGCTTTTACTACGTCTATGTCGTGACGGCATGGCTCTTGGGCGGCATCATCCTGTCGTGGCTTCTCACCGTCCCGGGTCGCACGGACACCAACGATCTTCCTTCGGCAGGCTGATCACCACTCCCCAGATGTACGAAACCGCCCTTTGGGATGATCGCGCCAGAAGGTGCCAAGCCAGGCATCCGTCGATGGTGGACGGAAGGCGCCAAATCCCGACGTCGGCGAGAAGGTCATCTCCCCGAAGATCGGTCCCGACGGCTTGTCGTAAAAGTCGATCCGAACGAATTCGAAGCCCTGCGCCAGGGTTCGAGCCGCGGCCAGAATGGCATCGAGATGCGGAGGGCGCGGCAACTCCTTGTCTTCCATTGGATAGTAATGTCCGAAGGGCAACTTATTCCAATGCTCGTCGTAGAAGCAGCGACGATGATCGCTGAAGCGTGCCGTATCGATCTGAATACAGGGAATATCATCCTCGAAGCAAAACAGCTTGTAATCCACCGGCGCTTCGCCATTCTCGCCGATAAAGGGTTCAATAAAGATTTCCGGCTCGATATGGTTGTACCACTCTTCCGCAAGCCGCCAGGCTGTGCGGCCCTGAAGCCAGAGATCGCACTTCCCCTTGGCGCCCACGAGATCGTCGGGTCCGTAGACGAAGATGTTCCGGTCCGACCCGTGATTGACCTTGATCACATAGGGAAACGGCAAGGGCGGGCAATCGTTGAGGTCCTTACCCCGCCAAAGCGTCGGCGTTACCCATTCCTCGCCAAGCACCTTGGCGACATGCGCTTTGACTGCAATCTTGTCACTCAGCATAATGAGACGTGGATCGTCCGTGGGTTCACGCCATGCGATCTTGCGTGCGACCAGATGTTCGTTGAGCGTCTTGGGATTGTCGATGTCGGGCCAGAGCCGGTGATAGCGGAAATACTGGAGTTGGGTCGCCTGCTTGATCGGCAAACTGTGTATCGTGGCGTGATAAAGCGCCTTTGCGAGTTTCCCCAAGAGGGTTTTCTGCGGTTCACCGACTGCCATGCCCATCCCCTCTTTGCCTGCCCCTGGCAGGCATCAACTGCTTTAAATATTCCTTGAAGCCCGCCACAACATGAAGGCCGAAACACTGGCCGTTATCAGGGCGGAGACAAGCGCCGCGAGCCCTGCCCCCATGAAACCGAGCGTGCTGATGAGAAGAAAACTCATGCCGATCGAGATGATGACGCTCGAGAGATTGACGACCGCGTAGTGACCGTCTTTCCGAAGGCTGCTCATGCCGAAACCCATGAGATCGGTGCAGGCGCGAACCGCAGCCGTCAGCAGCAGCAACGCAAAAACACCCTCGTGCTCGGCGAGCGCGGGCATGTTCATGACCTCTACCACGACACGTCCAGCGACAAAAATTGCCACACCGAGGATCAGACCGGCAATAGCGGTCTTGGCAAATTGCCTGACCATCATCCGGCGCCATTCCTCTGCGGAGCCGTCATTATAGGCCTTGAACAATTTGGGGATGGCGATTTGCAGCACGGCGGTCGAAATCAACGTCTGCAATGCATTCGCCAGCGACCAGTAGAAAGTGTAGACCCCCGTTAAAGACAAGGTCAGCAACAGCGAGACGATGT
This sequence comes from Agrobacterium larrymoorei, assembly GCF_030819275.1. Taxonomy (GTDB): domain Bacteria; phylum Pseudomonadota; class Alphaproteobacteria; order Rhizobiales; family Rhizobiaceae; genus Agrobacterium; species Agrobacterium larrymoorei_B. Next base: position 712,471 of record NZ_JAUTBL010000001.1, read on the forward strand.
AGCGGTCGGCATAGACAAGCCCGACATTACAGATTTCGCTGATATGGATCATCCAAGACCGGCGCATGCGGCTCTTGATCCAGTCGTATCGCACCGGTACTTTGGCGATGCGCGCGAGCGGCCAGTGGCGCAGGAAGTAAAACAGGCCGGCAAACATACCAAGGTAGCCCAGCGACCAGCCCACGAACACCGTCTCGATGTTGCGGAACGTCGGGAAAGCGAGCCCCAGAGCAATCACGGGTAAAACCCAGGATGTCGTTCGCAGGAAGAAAAGCATGTTTGCCGCGCTCGCCATTTCCTTCGAGATCAGCGGCATGTGAATGTCGCAGGAGATCGTCTCCAGCCACACGATGATCAGAATGACGACGTAAAGAGGTTTGACCGGATAATCCAAGGTAAAGGCCGCCACGACCGCCAGCAGCGTCATCAGCGACAGAGAAGCAATCGTCACCGCAAGTCGCGACTTCATGTAAGCGCCGGTCACGCCGTTCGATTTACCGCTGACATCGCGGGCGATGAAGTAGTTGAGTCCCCATCCGAGGATTGCCGGCGCGGTGGTGACGACGCCGAGCGCCAGGCCATAGATGCCCGCCGCCTCCAGCCCCATGAACTTAACGATATAGAAGGAAAGTGCGAAGCGCAGAACGAGCGTCGATCCGCGAAGTCCCGTATTGAAGAGAATGCTGAGCCCCGTCGCTCCGAGGCGCTTGTTCCAGAATGGGAGGCGCTTCACCGCCAGATGCCTATTATCTGTCAAGGCTGGGCCTCAATAATGCAGGCCGGTACGGTCTTGACGGACCACCCGCGCCTGCTTGAGCCCACCTTCTTCGAGAGCCACCAGTGAGAGAACAGTGCTTCCGGCATCCTCCTCATTTTGCATGAGCACAACCTCATCGACCATCCTGGCAATCGGCGCAGGCACCGGATGCGCGTCGGCGATACCGCCATCGACGACGATAAGATCGAAAGCCTCGTTTTCCTCACTCACCACTTTCCCGGAGAGATGCGCCTGGAGATCGGCCCCGGCGGGCAGGAATTTCATCAACGACGCGTCCTCGAAATCGATGATCCCGCCGTGCCCGCCATCTTGCCCAGCAGCCTTGTCCACCATGGACGTGGGCACATCCAATAGCAGGCGCGTCAATGCCGGGTCACGGCTTGCTCCATCGGCCAACAGCACGCGTCTTCCCAGACGGGCGGCAGCATGGGCCAGATTGAATGCGGTATGGGAGGCGCGATTTTGCGGACCGACGGAAGTGACCAGCACCGCGTATCCCTGGCTTAGAGGAACGGAAGCGCACAGTTCCTTCACAAGCCCCGCATAGTCGTCCTTTTCGTTCGCCAGAAGAGCGCGGCTGCGCTTGGCCGGGATGATCATAGCTGAAACGAGAGGCGTTGGCCCATGGGCTGGCCCAGACGCGGCAACAGGCGCAATTGTTGAAACCGGTGGCGATTGTACTGCCTGAACCTCTTCTACAGGCGGCGTGACTGCAGGCGTTTCAGGCTTCGTCCTCTTGAAGCGACTGACGAGCGGAGGGGTTAGCGGCAACGATCGCTGTGTTCCGTCCACCGAACTGGTCGCGCAGCACCAGAATGCCGGCCGCCAGGATCATACCAAATAGTCCGGCACCGGTGGCGATCAAGGTTCTCGGCGGACCAGCCTTCTGAAGAGGTGCCTCGGCAACCGAGATGATCCGCGAGTTCTCCGTCGGCGTGCCCTGCTGTTCGGAAAGCTGACGGGTTCGCAGCAGGAAGGACTCATAGACGGCACGATCGCTGTCGAGCTTTCGCTGAAGCTCACGCAGTTGCACCATCGTGCTTTCTTCGCCGTTTTGAGCGCGGGTCAGTCGATCGAGGTTGGCCTGAAGAAGGGCCAGTTGATTTTTCAACCGGTCGAGATTGCGTGATGTCGTGGTGGAGAAATTGCGGAGTTGGTCGTCCAGGATGGTGGCAAGCGACTGGGTTCTTGCCCTGGCGGCCTGAAGTGCTGGATGCTGCGCGCCGAGCGAGGTCGCGAGAACGGCCTGCTCCTCCTGGCTTTGCTGGTAACGTGCTCTCAGCGAAATGATCGATGGGGTGAGCGAGGAATCGGGAACCGATCGGAGATATTGCCGGTCGTTACGGGCCTGTCTCAGTTCGGAGACCAGTGCTTCGTTCTCTGCAATCGTGCCGGAAAGACGCGCGATCTCCGCATTGGTATCGGAGATCTGCTGCTCGATATCAGGGCGGCCGGCGACATTGGCGAGGTTGTGGGTCGCTCTGTAAGCCTGAACGGCGCGATCGCCATCCTCCACCGCCTTGCGCAGTTGCTCCAACTGCGCCGACAAACCGCCGCCCGTGCGCTTCAGTGTGTCGGCATTCATTTCCGAACGGAGTTCCAAATAGGTATCGGCAATAGCATTGGCGATCTTCGCCGCCTGCTCCGGGCTGCTGGATTTCACAGTGACGTTGACGATAAAGCTCTTCCCGACAATCGCGACCGACTCGGCCTTACGCAATCTGTCGACGGCAAGCTGGGTGCGGCTTTTGCTGTCGGTATATTTGGCATTGAATGCGCCGAATTCCGGATCATTCTGTAGATTTTCCTTTTCGACGACCCGGATCAGAAGCTCATTCGATGTCAGCAGATATTGCTGGTTCAGCACGTGAGAATCGACCGCGCGCGGCTGGGCGGTCAAGTCGCTTTCCAGAATCCGGGAGCCTTCCGGATCGAGCAGGATCTGCGTCGTTGCCGTGTAATAATTGGGGATGAGCAGCGATACGCCAAAGGCGGCAGCTGCCAGGAGCAGTCCGCTTAAAAGAATGACGAGGATATTGCGCCACAAAAGAGCGACGAGCCGCAGCAGGTTTTCCGGTCCATGCGTGGGTTCGCGATAGTCCGCCCCGTCCACCACACCCTGATTCATCGCCATCTCAGTTCACCGGCCCATAACGCAAACACATAAAAGCAGACGAGGAACTGGTGAGGACAATATCACCATGACCCGCGCGAAAGAGATGTCCAAGCTTTAACAAGCGGTCGCCTCAGTATATCGGCGCTCCAGCATAGACACTCTCTGGATCACCCTAGAACAGCACCTGTTAACATACCGTTTGCCAGGTGTTGGCGGATCATAACGCAAGAAGGCCGGGAAGCATGTGGCTCCCCGGCCTTCGATGTCTGTGTTGGCTGTCGAAAGTTCAGACGGCGATTTCGCGCCGTTCGCGATCCGTGATGATCGAAAGATCGAGCACCTTCTGAAGGTTCGCTGCATGACGGAAATCAGGGTCGGCGACCCCGCCTTCCATCACGGCCTTGGCGAACTTCTCGTAATTCGTTGGCACCGGCTCAGGCTCGATATCCCGCCAGACCGCCTTTTCGATATCATCGCCAAGGCAACCGCGCAGCGTCGAATATTCCGGCTTATGGACGACCTCTAGCGCGCCCTTGTCGCCATGCAGGCGCAGGCGAAGCTCATTCAGGTGGCCGGTTGCCCATCGGGTAGCGTGGATGACGCCCATGGCACCATTGGCGAGTTCCGCCGTCATGGTGAAACTGTCATTGGCATCGAGATCATAGACGTCGATGCGGTTGCCCTCATATTTATCGAAGGTCTTCAGACGCGTGAAGATGCGCTCCACATCACTGCCTGCACCGTAGGATGCAAAGTCGAGAATGTGGATGCCAACATCGCCCAGCACGCCGTTCGAACCATGCTTGGTCGACAGACGCCAGAGCCATTTGCTCTCGGTCATCCAGTCGCCCCAGGCTTTCGAGACCAGCCAGCTCTGGAGATAGGATGCCTCCAGGTGGCGAAGCTTGCCGATGCGGCCTTCAAGTACCATCTTGCGGGCTTCCTGAAGCGGCGCCACGTTGCGATAGGTGAGGTTGACCATGGCGACCAGACCGGCTTTTTCGGCGGCATCTGCCATTTCCGACGCCTTGGCGTAGGTTTCGGCAAGCGGCTTTTCGCAGAAGACGTGCTTGCCCGCAGCCAGAAGCTTGAGGCTGGTTGGGTGATGGATCGCGTCGGGTGTGACGTTGGCAACCGCGTCGAATTCGCCCCATGCCAACGCGTCATCCAGCGAGGTAAAGGTCAGCGGTATATTGTGGCGCGCGGCAAAGGCACGGACGATCACTTCGTCCACGTCGACGGCCGCAACCGTTTCCACGCCGGAAATCTGAGAGAAATGGGTGGCGTGCGTGTTCGCCATGCCACCGGTACCGAGAATAAGTAGCTTCATGATGGATTACCTGTAACCTGCTTCACCAGCCTTGTGCAGTTTGGGACCACGCTCCTCGATGGGTTCGAGCGCCTTATCGACTGGAACGTTCGGCGCATCGTGGATGCTCTTCAACGCGCCCACCGGATTGTAGGCCCACTTGACCGAATTGCTGATGACCTTCTGGATGTTGTCGTCGTGGTAGGTGGGATATGTTTCATGCCCCGGACGGAAATAGAAGATGTTGCCCGCACCACGGCGCCAGGTGAGACCGGAGCGGAACACCTCGCCCCCCTGGAACCACGAAATGAACACGGTTTCCAGCGGTTCTGGCACGGAGAACTGCTCCCCGTACATTTCCTCGTTTTCCAGTTCGAAATGCTCCGGCAGGCCGGCAGCGATCGGATGTCGGGGATTGATGGTCCAGATACGCTCGCGCTCGCCCGCCTCGCGCCATTTCAACGCGCAAGGGGTTCCCATCAGTCGCTTGAACGGCTTGGAGAAGTGACCGGAGTGGAGAACGATGAGGCCCATGCCTTCCCAGACGCGCTTGGCGACACGCTCGACAATCTCGTCCTGAACGGCGCCATGGTCCTTATGGCCCCACCAGACCAGCACGTCGGTCTGGTCCAGCCTTTCCTGCGAAAGCCCATGTTCCGGCTCCTGCAGGGTTGCGGTTGTCGCGTTGATCTCCGGGTCCTTGTTCAGGGCATCGGCGATCGCATTGTGCATGCCGTTGGGATAAACAGCACGAACCGTTTCATTGATATGCTCGTGGATGTTTTCGCCCCAGACGACGGTGTTGATGGTCATAGACATACTCCTTGATAAACCAGCGAGGGTTGTTAACGCCGGCGAACTGAAATTGATCAGGCGGCTCCGCGTGTTTCTGCACGTTTCAGAGCAACGCCTGCTTGATCGAAACGGTGAATGTGTTCCGGCACGGGTGAGAGCTTGATCTTCTCTCCCGTCGCCCGGTGCGAAACGCCCTCCTCGCGCACGACGAGCGGCTCATCCGCACCGATATCGACATAAATATAGCTGTCAGAGCCGAGCATTTCGGAGTGGACGATCTCGCCAGTCCATCCACCCGCGCCATCCGAAACGACAATATGCTCCGGCCGGATGCCGATCGAGTGCGCCCCATGGCTTTCGGCGAAACGACCACCGATGAAATTCATCTTTGGCGAGCCGATGAAGCCTGCGACGAAGGTATTGACCGGCGTCTCGTAAAGTTCGAGCGGCGTACCGATCTGCTCGACACGGCCGTCCCGCAACACGCAAATTCTGTCCGCAAGCGTCATCGCCTCCACCTGATCGTGGGTCACGTAGATCATGGTCGTGTCATGCATGCTACGGTGGAGCTTGGCAATTTCAAGACGGGTCGCGACACGAAGGGCCGCATCGAGATTGGAAAGCGGCTCGTCGAAGAGGAAGACCTTCGGATCGCGAACGATGGCACGACCGATCGCCACACGCTGGCGCTGACCGCCCGAGAGTTGCTTGGGCAGACGCTCCAGATAAGGCGTCAATTGCAGCATCTCGGCTGCAGCCTCCACACGTTTGCGCCGCTCCTCCTTGCTGGAACCGGCAAGCTTCATGCCGAAGGCCATGTTCTCGAAAACGGTCATATGCGGATAGAGCGCATAGGACTGGAAGACCATGGCGACACCACGCTTGGCAGGCGTCAGCCGGTTGACGATCTCTCCGTCGAAGGAAAGCTCGCCGCCGGTGATTTCCTCCAGGCCGCATATGAGCCGCAGCAGCGTTGATTTTCCGCAGCCGGAGGGACCGACGAAAACCATGAATTCGCCGGAGCGGACATCCATGTCGATACCCTTGATGACCTCGAAAGCGCCGAAGGACTTGCGTAGATTTCGCAGTTGAATGCTGGTCATGAGATTTCTCCTAGCCTTTGACGCCACCGGCGGTGAGGCCGGAAATGATACGTCGCTGGAAGATCAGAACGAGGATAACGAGTGGGACGGTGACGATGACAGAAGCCGCCATGATCGTTCCCCAGGGAATTTCGAACTGGGAGCTTCCCGAAAGAAGGGCGATTGCCACCGGAACCGTGCGTTGCTCATTCGATGAGGTGAAGGTGAGCGCGAACAGAAACTCGTTCCAGGCAGCGATGAAAGCGAGAAGCCCCGTCGTAACCAGCGCCGGCCACATCAGCGGCAGGAAGACCTGCGTGATGATGACCCATGGCGAGGCACCATCGACGATCGCCGCCTCTTCGATTTCCACCGGCAAATCCCGCATGAAGGTCGTCAATACCCACACCGTAAAGGGCAGCGTGAAGATCATGTAGGAGAAGATCAGCGCCAGCGGCGTGTTGAACAGGCCCGCCCAGCGGATCAATTCGAAGAGACCCGCCAGCACTGCGATCTGCGGGAACATCGATACCGAAAGGATCGTCAGCAGCAGTAGAGCGCGTCCCCGGAAGCGAACGCGGGCAAGCGCATAAGCCGCCGTGACCGCAAGAAGCAGGGATAGCGCCACGACGCAGGTTGCCACCATCAACGAGTTGCCGAGATTGCGCAGGAAGCTGTCATTGGCCAGCACGTCGGCATAGTTGCCGAAAGAGAATGCCCTGGGCAGATAGTTGATTTCAAACAGCGCCGTACCGGATTTGAGGCTCGTCAGGATGGCGTAATAGAAGGGGAACACGGCCACCATAATGATGATGGCGACGAGCGCATAAAAGGCGGTGTTTTTCAGAACCGTCGTTGCCGTCATCTTGCGCCTCCATCGGTGTTGACGCGGCCAAGCCACATATAGACGATGGTGATCGAGGCGATGATGAGAAACAGCATCGTCGAGACAGCAGCCCCATAGGCGAACTTGTCGAAGTCGAAGAGGTTTTCGCGTGCCAGCACCGACAGGGTGCGCGTCTGCGCATTGTTAGGCGTCAGAATGTAGATGAGGTCAAAGACGCGCATCGCATCCAGCATGCGGAAAATAACAGCGACCATGAGTGCCGGACGGATCATCGGAAGCGTAACCCGCAGGAAAACCTTGATCGGATGAATGCCATCGACCTTGGCGGCCTCATACATATCCTTCGGCACCATCTGTAGACCTGCGAGAATGAGCAGCGCCATGAAGGGCGTTGTCTTCCACACATCCACAATCAGCACGGCGGTCATCGCCGTTTCGGGATTGGCGGTCCATGCGATCTTCTGGCTGATGAGGCCAAGGCTCAGCATCATGTCGTTCAGAATGCCGAACTGGTCGTTCAGCATCCAGGACCACATGCGTGCCGAGACGATTGTGGGAATGGCCCAGGGAATGAGGATCGCGGCACGCACGAGGCCTCGACCCTTGAACTCGGCATTGAGCACCAGCGCAACAATAAGACCGAGGACGGTCTCAAGCGACACAGAGAGGATGGTGAATTTCACCGTATTCCACGCCGCACCCCAGAAAACCGGATCTGCCAAGAGGCCACGATACACGGTGCGGCCACTGCTGAGCGTAATCCACGAAATGTAATTCTTGAGGCCGACGAACTCGGCGTCGGAAAGGTTGGTCAGAGAGGCGTCCGTTAGGCTGAACCAGACGGTTCTGACGAGAGGCCAGCCCGCGACAAGAGCGAGCACGAGAAAGGTCGGGGCGAGGAACAGCCAGGCTGAGCGCAGCCGCTCCGACTGCAGGTCGGAGCCGACCATCGCCGCTGATCGATCAGGGACAGTTGTTTTCATGAGAGCTTCCACCGATTGGACAGGGGGCGAAGCGGCAAGACGTGCCGCTTCGCGTTCACAGTGTTACCAGGCACTGCCCTTGAGATCGGTCAGCTCGACTTCGAGAAGCTCGAGGTTTTCGGCAGCCGAGCCGGAGCCGGAGAGGGTGTTGTGGACGGCACCCCAGAATTTCGACGAGACCTCGTTGTATTTCACCTTGGTTGCCGCTGACGGACGCGGAACGGCCGTCTCGAAGATCGGCTTCCACTGCGGCATGAAGGGTTGCGCGGCCGCGACATCCTTGTCGTCATAAAGCGCAGCAATCGTCGGCATGTTGGAAAGCTCTACCGCCCGCTTCTTCTGCGTTTCAGCAGAGGTCAGGAACTTGACCAGCTCAATGGCTGCGTCCTGGCTCTTCGAGTACTTCGAGACTGCGACATTCCAGCCGCCCAAGGTCGAGGCAGGCGCCTCACCCTCCGCGCCCGCTGGCAGCGGCGCGACGCCGAACTTGCCCTTGATGGCGCTATCGGCGCCATTGCCGAGAGCATAGGCATAGGGCCAGTTGCGCATGAAGACGGAATTGCCGGTCTGCCAGACGCCGCGGGCCTCCTCCTCCTTATAGGCCAGCGCGCCCTGGGGCGAGATGGTGCCGATCCAGCTCTTGGCCATATCGAGAGCGGCAGCGGCCTTTTCGTTGTTGATGCTGATATCGCCATTGGTCTCGACGATATGCCCACCGCCAGCGGACGCCACCCATTCGAGTGCGTTGCAGGTCAGGCCTTCATAAGCGCTGCCCTGGAACACGAAGCCCCAGAGATCCTTCTGGCCAGCTGCACGCTCCTTGTCCTGAATTTCCTTGGCAGTCTCGGCCATCTCCTTCCACGTCTTCGGCGGCTGCTTGCCGTATTTGTCGAGCAAATCCTTTCGATAGAACATCGCCGGCGCGTCGGTATACATCGGCATGGCCACGAGCTTGCCATCCACCGTCTGCGACGCGACCACGGACGGGAAATGCTCGCCGATCACGTCCTTGGCCGCCGCCGTCAGATCGACAAACTGGTCGGCAAGCTGTGGTGCCCAGACGATATCCGTCTGGTAGACGTCCACATCCGTGTTTCCGGCTGCAAGCCAAAGACGATACTGGCTGAACTGCTCGCTGGATGATGGCGGCATCGTCACGAGCTTCACCTTATGGCCACTCTGCTTCTCGAATTCGGCCAGCCGCTCACGAATGAAGTTGAGATTTTTGCCGGTGGAATTGGCCGCCATGGCAATCTCTGCTGCCTGCGCGGATGCAGCAAAAGCCAAAAGGCTGCCGCATAGGAACAAGGCCCTTTTAGAAAAGTTCGTCATCATTCTCCTCCCTCTGAAACTTTGACGATGCATAAATTGAAAACGCTTTCAATTTTTTGAAGCTTACAATTCCTCTTCAACCTGTCAATAGGTCATGAAATGGGATTCCCAAGCGCTATTCTCTGTGCAGCGCACCAACGATGAAGAAACCTATGGATTCCAATGCTTCATCTACATTTTCTAATTTTAAATCGCTTTCGATTTTTGTTGCTTGAAAAATTCGCTCTGAGCTAGCATGCAGATGAAAACGGCGGACATCATGAAGCTCAAGGAATTCGCAGAACAGGTTGGCCTTTCTCCAACGACAGTCAGCCGTGCACTTGGAGGCTATCCAGAGGTTCGTCAGGAAACCCGCGAGCGGGTGATGGAGGCTGCGCGCAGACTTGGCTATCGCCCCAATGCCAATGCCGTGCGGCTTGTCACAGGACGCGCAGGCGCCATCGGCGTGGTCATGGGCCGCAGCGGCGGCGGTCACTTTTTTTCCGAATTCATGGGCGGCATGGCCGCGCGCCTGGAAGGGCAGGAAACCGATATTCTCGTCAGCGTCGCCATCGACAACAATCTCGATGAGGAACTGGCAATCTTCAACCGTCTGGCGGCAAGCGGCAAGGTAGATGGCATCGTCGTCCATTCACCCCGCCCGGCGGATGAGCGCATCGCTCTGCTCCATCGGCTCGGCGTTCCCTTCATCGTCCACGGTCGATCGAAGACGTCCTTCCCACATGCCTGGCTCGATATCGACAATCGCGACGTCACCTATCGCCCCACCATGCATTTCCTCGAACGCGGACACCGGCGCATTGCGATGATCAATGGGCCCAAGGGCCGAACATTCGTTAACGACCGCGAACAGGGTTTCAGCGACGCGCTTTCGGAATACGGGCTCTCGCCCGACCCGAAGCTGATGATGAACGAGCATTTCAGCGAGGAAACGGCCTTTCGATTCGCCCGCGCGCTTCTGGAGCAACCATCGCGCCCCACGGCCTTCGTGGCCGGCGCGATGATGACGGCTCAAGGCGTCTATCGCGCCGCCACGCAATTGGGTCTCGTCATCGGCAAGGACGTGTCCGTCATCGCTCATGACGACGTGTTTCCCTACTTGACGCCTGAGAGCATGCTGCCGCCGCTCTCCACCACACGCTCGTCCATGCGGATGGCGGGCATGCGCGTGACCGAACTTCTGCTTCAGATCATCTCCGGTAGGCCGGTGCAGGAATGCCAGGAATTGTGGCCGGTGGAACTGATCCTGCGTCAGTCCACAGGCGCCCCCGCCTGACAGGCAACAGAGCGCTTACCGCTTGTTCTGGAGCGGTGTATGTCCTTTAGGACGCTTGAGGTCTCTGAGACGACGCATCTGACCGCCACACAACCCGTGACGGCTTCAGGTCTAATGTTTGCCAAGCTTAAGTCACCGCCGAGGCGAGTGGCGGAGTGCGTCATCAAGATAGCCCGCCTATCCTGCCGCCATTGAAGTCGGATAAAAAGCGCCTACTGCTGAATATCAAGCAATCGCTCGAGATAGCGGCGCTCCACATCCGCAGGCGGATTATTGCCGAGCTTCTCACGGATCGCTTCAAGAATTTCACGCGCACGCTGCACGTCTATCTCATCCGGCACCCGAACCTGTGAATCACCGAAATCAGGGCCGGAATTGGCGCGTGGACGGCCAAGCGGATCGCGACCGTTCTGGTCGCCCTGCCCCATCATACCCTGCTGACCTTGGCCCGGCTGCTGGCCCTGCTGGCGCATGGCCTGCATGATCTGGCCCATCATATCCTGCGCGCCTTGGCGCAACGCATTCAGCGCATTGCCTTGGCCTTCGACAGCCCGTTCGCCGCGGCCCTGACCCAGCGCTTCGCCGGCGCCCTTCATTTCCTGCTCGGCCTTGCCGAAATTCTGCCCCGGCTCCATGCCGAGATCGCGAAGGCCCTTTTGAAGATCACCGAGCTGCTTGCCCAGTCCCTCCTGCTGCTGACGCAGATTTTTCAACGCGTCACGAAGCTGTTGGGCTGTCATCTGATCGGGGTTTTGTCCTTGCCCATTCTGCTGCTGGCCCTGCTGCTGTTGACCCTGCTGGCCCTGTTGCTGGTCGCCGGGCTGCTGCTGGCCGTTTTCGCCCATCTGCTGCTCGCCGCCCTCTTCGCCCTCTTGCGGATCGCCGCGCTGCATGCGGTCGCGTAGCGCCTGATCGAGCTTGAAGGTCTCGTCCATCAACTTCTGCTGCTGCTGCATGATCTCGCCCAGCTTGTCGATCTGCTGGCGCAGCTGGCTGTTTTCCTGCTGCTGGCCCTGCTGACCGCGCTGCGGCCTGCCGGCCTGCAGGTTGTTCATCATGCGCTGCATCTGCGACAGCATTTCCTGCGCCGCATCGCGGTTGCCGGAGCGGGCAAGGTTCTCGATCTGGTTCATCATGTTTTCCAGATCGCGTTGGCGCAGCACGTTTTGCGCCTGCTGGTTCATATTGCCCTGCGGCGCATTCTGCATGCGCTGCGCGAGTTCCTTCATGAACTCGTTCATTGCCTCGCGAAGCTCCTGCATCAGCTTGGCAATTTCCTCATCCGGCGCCTTGCGCTCCAGTGCCTGAGAAAGGGCATCCTGCGCATCACGCAAGCGCTTTTCCGCCTGAGACAGATCGCCATCCTCGATGCCAAGCGCAATTTCCCAGAGGTAATCCGCGGCGTCCTTCAGCATCTCCTCATTGTAGGCAAGCTTCATACGCGTCTGCGCCGATTGCAGCAGAAGATAGTGCGTCTTGTTGGGAATGGTCTCTTCCGGACGCAGGCTGACCGCCTCGTTATAGGCGATCGCCTTCGGCATCTGGCGCGTGTCGAGCGAAAAGATCTGACGCTGTTCGGCAACCGAGGCCGCAAGCGGCTCGGAAAAATTGCGCCCTGGGAGGATCATCTCCTGCGGCGGGCTCTTGCCCACTTGCCCTGCGCCATCCGTTGCCACCAGCGTGATCCGGACGCGTTTTCCCGCCATCGGATGTTCGGTCAGATTGCGGCTCGTCACACCCTTCATGTCACGCGGGTTTTGGCGGGGAAGATCGAGCTTGTATTCCGGCGGCGGATAAAGCGGCGTCGCGCCAGCCTGAACGTCGAGAGGCTCGATCACGGCATGGGCTTCACGCACGCCATAATCGTCCTTGGCGGTAAAGCCGATCTCCAGCGCGCCATTGGCTGCCCTGCGCGGCAAATTGTCGAAGGCGATGACCGGTGGCTTGTCCGGGATGATATTGAAGAACCAGGACTGGCCGTTGGCCTCGATCGTGCCGCTTTCTCTGAATTCCATCGTAAAGGTGCGGGGCGCAACAGTGGCCTGCCCCTCTGGGCTTGGTTGCGGCGGCGCGGCTGCAACGGTCGCCTTATCCTGTGCCCCATCCGGCGCAAGCTTTTGCAACGCGCCGGCCTCGTCAGGCTCGAAAGTAACCTCTTCCTGGCCTGCCCCGCCGGTCATGCGGATCGTCAGCTTGGAGGATTGGGGAACGGAGACCGCATCGGCACGATCGGCGTTCTGGCTGGTGAGAAAAATCGGCGCCCGACCGGTATAGGATGGCGGCGTCACCCAGGCATCGAGACGGATATCAGGGTTGAGCGGCCCGGAAGCTGGACGGCTGCGAAATGCGTCGGCAATGCTGCCTGCACCGTTCGAATAGGAAAAGCCGAATGCGGCAACGAGGAGCAGTGCCGGGATGGCACGGAGCGCCATCCGGTCGTGACGGGCTATATCCGGCCGCGGCAAACCTGCATCGAGTGCGGCGATCCGCTCGGCCATGCGCATCTGGTGCTCTTTCCACAGAGCACGCGCAATAGGGGTGTCGAAAGCGGGCTCGTCTTCCTGCACGCCGACCGGCTGGTGCGGAAGACCGTTGCGTTCTTCAAGCAGGCGCGACGCCTCTTCCTTCGAGGGCCAGCGCAGACGCGCAATCGGCAAGAGCGCGCTAAGGAATGTAAAGACGAGGATAAAAGCGACTGCCCAGCGCAGCAGGTCGGGCATTTGCCGGAACAGGCCAAACCAGCCAAGCGAAAGAAACAACGCGGCGATCGACAGAGGCAGAAGCGTTTTCGGCGCAAGGCGCTCGGCAAAGAGGACGAGCTTCGCAAAGAACCGCTTGGCTGCCACGCGCCGAGCCAGCTCAGGTCTCTTGTCGAAAGCGCCTTTTCCGCCTTGCCTGGTGGTCATCAATCCGTTCTCCCGGTCTGGCCACACGATCTCGCAATTGCCGCAGCCGCGAAATCTCTCAGTGCAACAGCGTGCAGGATACCATTGTTTGTGGCGAAGACGAGGGCAAGCTGGCGCTTGCCCCGTATTTTTCCTGCTGGTCGCCTAATCGTGATTGCAATGTCAGTCGAGCCAGGCGGGCACGGAGTCGAGCGCGATCAGCTCTTCATAGGTGCCGCGTGGGCGGATGACGTGGAACTGGTCGCCATTGACCAGCACTTCCGGCACGAGAAGACGCGAATTGTAGGTGCCAGCCTGCACCGCGCCATAGGCACCGGCGGAGCTGACGGCAATGAGATCGCCGGGCTCAGGTGCTGACATCTCGCGGTCGAGCGCCAGATAATCACCCGTCTCGCAGACCGGTCCCACGACATCGGCCTTGATCCGCGCCGCATCGGCCGAAGGCTGCACGACGGGACGGATGCCGTGATAGGCTTCATAAAGCGTCGGACGGATCAGATCGTTCATCGCCGCGTCAACGATGACGAAAGCCTTTTCGCCGCCGTCCTTCACATAGAGAACTTCGGTCACGAGGATACCGGCATTACCGACGATCAGGCGCCCCGGCTCGGTGACGATCTTGCAGTTGAGGCTCTTCAGCTCGTTCTTGACGATATGCGCATAGGCATCCGGCAAAGGCGGCGGGTTGTTGTCGTCCTTGTAGGGAATGCCCAAGCCCCCACCGATATCCACATGGCTGATCCTGTGGCCGTCTGCACGCAAAGATTCCACCAGTTCGCGAAGAAGCCGGAACGCATCTTCGAAAGGCTGCAGCTCAGTGATCTGGCTGCCGATATGCATGTCGATGCCGCTGACGTCGATGCCGGGAAGTGTTGCGGCATGGGCATAGACGGCCCGCGCGCGCTGATAGGAAATGCCGAACTTGTTTTCCTTCTTGCCGGTCGAAATCTTGGCGTGAGTCTTGGCGTCTACATCCGGGTTGATGCGGAAGGAGACATGCGCCTTCTTGCCGGCCTTTACCGCACGCAGGTTGAGAACCTCGAGTTCCGGCTCCGATTCCACGTTGAAGCAATAGATGCCAGCCTCCAGCGCCAGATCCATTTCAGCCGGTGTCTTGCCGACGCCGGAAAACATGATGCGGCTTGCCGGGACGCCAGCGGCCAGTGCGCGACGAAGCTCGCCGCCTGAGACGACGTCGATACCCGCGCCAAGCTTTGCCAGTGTCTTCAACACCGCCTGGTTCGAATTGGCCTTCATGGCGTAGCAGACCATCGCGTCCACATCGCTGAAAGCTTGCGAGAACACCTTGTAGTGACGCTCGAGCGTCGCCGTCGAATAGACGTAAAACGGTGTCCCGACAGCCTTGGCGATTTCAGGCACGGGAACGTTTTCGGCGTGCAGCACGCCGTCGATGTAATGAAAATGGTTCACGGCTGCAATCCGTTACAGAAGCTTGTCGAGGATGAAGGGGCGTTCCGGTGTCTTTTCCACCTTGTTGCTGGAGCGCTGGTTACGCTGCTCGACTGGCGTGTTTGGCGCATCGAGATCGCCCTTGCGGCCGCAGCTGGAGAGAGCAAGACCTGCGGCGAGCGCTACGCTAACCGGAATGATGATACTGCGAGAGGTTTTAAAGAGCATGGACCCGTCCAAAGGAAATCTTGCATCTCTGATACCGAAAAACAGGGCGCTTGTGCACCCTGTTTCTTGTGATGGTGGCGTAACGCCAGATTGATCGGTCGCTCGATCAGTTACGACCGCGCCACCAGGCAATCTGCTTGCGCACTTCAGACGGCGCGGTACCGCCGAAGCTGGTGCGGCTTGCAACCGACGCCTCGACCGACAGCACATCAAAGACGCTGGCGGTGATCGCCGAATTGATCGCCTGGAGTTCCTCAAGAGAGAGATCGGCGAGATCGCAACCCTTTTTCTCAGCAAGTGCCACAGCATGGCCCGTGACGTGATGCGCATCGCGGAATGGAAGGCCCGCTTCACGCACAAGCCAGTCAGCAAGATCCGTCGCGGTCGAGTAACCGGAACCGGCAGCGGCGCGCATGCGATCGGCTCGCACCTCCAGATCGCGGATCATGCCGGTCATGGCGGCAATCGCAAGCTCAAGGCTTTCGGCTGCATCGAAGACCTGTTCCTTATCTTCCTGCATGTCTTTCGAATAGGCGAGCGGCAGACCCTTCATCACGGTCAACAATGCGACCAGCGAGCCGTTGATGCGGCCGGTCTTGGCGCGCACCAGTTCCGCGGCGTCGGGATTCTTCTTCTGCGGCATGATGGAGGAACCGGTCGAGAAGGCATCCGACAGACGGATAAAGCCGAACTGCGGCGTCGACCAGATGACGATTTCTTCCGCCAGACGCGAAAGATGGGTAGCGCAGATCGACGCGATCGAGAGAAACTCCAAGGCAAAGTCGCGGTCCGACACGGTGTCGATGGAGTTGCGGGTGGGCTCACGGAAGCCAAGGGCATTCGCCGTCATATGGCGGTCGATCGGATAACCGGTGCCAGCGAGAGCCGCGGCCCCGATCGGGCTTTCATCCAGATGCTCGATGGCATGGCGAACACGGGCGCGGTCGCGGCCAAACATTTCGACATAGGCCATGCAGTGGTGTCCGAAGGTCACCGGCTGTGCCGTCTGTAGATGGGTAAAGCCCGGCATCACGGTATCGGCATGCTGCTCGGCACGGTCGAGGAAGGCCGCGATCAATGCGCTCAACATGCCTTCGGTCTTCTGCAACTCTTCCTTGACCCAAAGGCGGAAATCGAGCGCCACCTGGTCGTTGCGCGAGCGCGCCGTGTGCAAGCGTCCAGCGGCGGGGCCGATCAGATTGGCCAGGCGGGCTTCGATGTTCATGTGAATATCTTCGAGCTTGCGCGAAAACTCGAAGGTACCGGCCTCGATTTCTGACAGGATCGTGTTCAGACCCTCGATGATCTTGTCTTTATCTTCGGCGGAAATAATGCCTTTTGCAGCGAGCATGGTGGCGTGGGCGATGGAGCCGCGAATATCCTGGGCGTAAAGCTTCTTGTCGAAGCCAATGGAGGCATTTATCTCTTCCATGATGGCTGAGGGACCGGAGGCAAAGCGTCCGCCCCACATCTGGTTGGAGGATTTTTGTTCTGCGCCGTCAGCCATTGTGCATGCCCTGGAGTATTCGATGACAGAAAAAAGACCTTTCAGACTTCCTTCCGCCAGACTTGTTGCAATTGCCGCCATCGCCGGCATTGTCAGCGGCGGGGGAGTGGTGTTGTTCAGGCATATTGGGTCTGAAGCACAGGTTCAAGGGGCAGCGGTGGCGGATGCGGCTTTATGTGAGGGCGCTGCCAAGCGCATCGCCAGCATCGGGCCTCTGCTGAAAGGCCAGATCGCAGCGATGGCGCCGACGGAGAAGCCCCGCGTCATTCCGCTTTCGTTCAAGTCCGCCGAGGGCACCGCGATGACGCAAGCGGATCTCAAGGGCAAGACCGTTCTGCTGAATCTCTGGGCCACATGGTGTGTGCCCTGCCGCGAGGAAATGCCGGCTCTCAACGCCTTGGAAAAGGAAAAAGGCAGCGATGCATTCGAGGTCGTGACGATCAACATCGACAATGGCGAGGATGACAAGCCGAAGGCCTTTATGAGCGAATACAAGATCGATTCGCTTAAGCTTTATCGCGACAGCTCGATGGGTGTCTTTAATACGTTGAAGAAGGAGGGCCTTGCCTTTGGCCTGCCAGCCACCCTGCTTCTGGACGACAAAGGCTGCCTACTGGCCTCGATGAACGGCCCCGCCGCGTGGGATAGTCCCGATGCGAAGGCGCTGGTGACTGCAGCCACGCAGCCCTGATCAGCGGGTCGGGACCGGAATCTCGCCGCGATAATCATAGAAACCGCGGCCCGATTTACGGCCAAGCCAGCCTGCTTCGACATATTTGACCAGCAATGGGCAGGGGCGATATTTGCTGTCGGCCAGGCCGTCATGCAGCACCTGCATGATCGAAAGACACGTGTCGAGACCGATGAAGTCGGCAAGTTGCAACGGACCCATGGGATGGTTGGCACCGAGCTTCATGGCCGTATCGATGGCTTCCACCGTGCCGACACCTTCGTACAGCGTATAAATCGCCTCGTTGATCATCGGCAGAAGAATGCGGTTGACGATGAAGGCGGGGAAATCTTCTGCAACAGTGATCGCCTTATCGAGCGAGCGGACATAGTCCTTGGCAGTATCGAAGGTCTTTTCGCCAGTCGCGATGCCGCGCACCAGTTCGACGAGCTTCATCACCGGCACGGGGTTCATGAAGTGAATACCCATGAACTGCTCCGGACGGTCCGTTGCAGAGGCTAGGCGGGTGATCGAGAGAGACGAGGTATTGGTAGCAAGCAGGGCTTCTGGCTTCAGCACTGGGCAGACCTGCGCGTAGATCTTGCGCTTCACCTCTTCGTTTTCCGTGGCAGCCTCGATGACAAGATCCATGGCCGCAAGATCGTTCAAATCCGAAGAGCCACCGATCAGGCCGAGCGCCGACTTGCGCGCATCGTCCTCAAGCTTACCGTTGGAGACCTGTCTCGCCAGATTGCCGTTGATGGTGGCAAGCCCAGCTTCAATCCGGTCCTTCGACACGTCGTAGATATGCACCTTGTAGCCTGCCAGCGCAGACACGTGCGCAATGCCGCAGCCCATCTGACCGGCTCCGATGACACCGATGTTCTTGAGTGGGGCTGTCATGCATATATCTCCTGTCAGGTTCGTCTCAGCGCTGATTACATCCAAGCGCGTCTCGGTCTCTTAGACTGACCCTGTTGCGCGTCAGGTCTTCGTTGTTGCGCATATTGCCACAAAACGAAAGCGGCGCGTCGGTAAAAACGCGCCGCTTCCTATCATTGCGGTTATCAGATTGTTTTTTCAAGCTCTGGAAGGGCTTCGAACAGGTCTGCGACAAGACCGTAATCGGCCACCTGGAAGATCGGTGCCTCTTCGTCCTTGTTGATGGCGACGATAACCTTGGAGTCTTTCATGCCCGCCAGATGCTGGATGGCACCGGAAATGCCGCAGGCGATGTAAAGCTGCGGTGCAACCACCTTGCCCGTCTGGCCAACCTGCCAGTCGTTCGGCGCATAGCCGGCATCGACCGCAGCGCGCGATGCGCCGACGGCAGCACCCAGCTTGTCGGCAACTGGCAGAATGACTTCCTTGAACTTCTCGGAAGAACCGAGCGCGCGACCACCCGAAATGATGATCTTGGCAGAAGTGAGTTCCGGACGGTCGGAAGAGGCAAGCGCGTCCGAAACGAAGGAGGAAACGCCAGGGTTCTCCGCCGCCGAGACGGCTTCGACGGAGGCAGAGCCGCCAGCCTGAGCCGGAGCAAAGGATGCGGTACGAACGGTGATGACCTTCTTGGCGTCGGTCGACTGAACCGTCTGGATAGCGTTACCGGCATAGATCGGACGCTTGAAGGTGTCGGAGGAAATGACGTCCGTGATTTCGGAAATCTGCGCCACATCGAGAAGTGCTGCCACGCGTGGCAGCACATTCTTCGCCGAGGCCGTCGCAGGTGCGATGATCACGTCATAGGATGCGGCAAGCGCAACGATCAGGGCAGCCAGCGGCTCGGCCAACTGGTTGGCATAGGATGCGTCGTCGGCAAGCAGAACCTTGGACACGCCGGAGAGCTTTGAAGCTTCATCGGCTGCTGCCTTGGCGCCGGAACCGGCGACCAGCACATGCACGTCGCCGCCAATTTGCGTTGCCGCCGTCAGCGTCTTTGCTGTCTGGTCGGAAAGGGTTGCATTGTCGTGTTCTGCCAGAAGAAGAATGGCCATGGTTTATCTCCCTTTCGCTTTCCTTAGAGAACGCCGTCAGCTTTGAGCTTGGACACCAGCTCAGATACGGATCCGACCTTGACGCCTGCCTTGCGGCCAGCGGGCTCTTCGGTTTTCAGAACCTTGAGGCGCGGCGCGATATCGACGCCGAAATCGGCTGGCGACTTCTTGTCGAGCGGCTTCTTCTTGGCTTTCATGATGTTCGGCAGCGACGCATAACGCGGCTCGTTGAGACGAAGGTCGGTGGTGACGACGGCGGGAAGCTTCAGCTCGACAGTCTGGAGACCGCCATCCACTTCGCGCGTCACAGCAACCTTGCCGTCAGACGGCTCAACCTTGGAGGCAAAGGTACCCTGACCCCAGCCGAGAAGCGCTGCCAGCATCTGGCCCGTCTGGTTGGAATCGTCGTCAATCGCCTGCTTGCCGACAATGACGAGACCAGGGTTCTCCGCCTCGACAACACCCTTCAGCAGCTTGGCAACCGCCAGCGGCTCCACAGTCTCGTCGGTTTCGATGAGCACGGCGCGGTCAGCACCCATGGCGAGCGCGGTACGCAGCGTCTCTTCGGCCTTTGCAGGACCGATGGAGACGACGATCACTTCCTCAGCCTTGCCGGCCTCTTTCAGGCGTAGCGCTTCTTCAACGGAGATTTCGTCGAAAGGGTTCATCGACATCTTGACGTTGGCAAGCTCTACACCCGAGCCATCCGCCTTGACGCGGATCTTCACGTTGTAGTCCACCACACGCTTTACTGGGACAAGGATCTTCATCGGCAGCCTTCTTTCAACTCCTGACCATAAAGCGCATACGCCAAACGGTCCTCCTGACAATCAAGTTGAGCCATGGATACGCATTTTTCCAATGAGATCAACGGAACAATGCTCATGACGCGATGCACTCACGAAATATCTTACGTTGACGTGAACGTAAATACTCGCTCTCAGAATAATTTTCACGGAATGCTGTCGGATGGCCGTTCCGTTTGCGACACGCCAGCGTCTTGCAGCACATGATTTTTATGCTGGACTGCCCGGGGCGTGACCAGCGTTCGATCAAACAGTGGAACGCCGCTTCGCCGAAAGAAAACGACGAGGATGGCCCCTGTCACGATGCCACCGACGTGCGCCGCCCAGGAGACGCTTTCTTCCGGGTACAAGAGCAACATGACGAACTGCTGGCCGACCCAAAACGCCAAGGGAATAAAGGCTGGAAGCGGCACCGGAATGCGCATGAAAACCAGTACCCAGACCCGCACACGGGGATGCAGCAGAAGGTAGGCAGCGACCACACCGGAAACAGCGCCGGATGCCCCGATCAGCGGTCCTTGAGATTGCGGCGCGATGAAGCCGTGAAACAGCGCTCCGGCGGCGGCGCAAGCAAGATAGAAGATCAGGAAGCCGAGATGGCCAAACGCATCTTCCACATTGTCGCCGAACACCCAGAGAAACACCATGTTGGAAGCGAGGTGCCAGAAGCTCAAGTGAAGAAACGCATAGGTGACGATCGTGGCATCGGTCGGGACCAGCACCAGCGAAGGATCGAGAGACGCATAATCGAACAGAACGGCGGGAATGAAACCAAGCCCCAATACCGCAGCGCTCGCCTGCTGCTCGCTCGAAAATGCACCCACGACGAGCCAGACAAGAATGTTGATGCCGATCAGCGACATCGTCACATATTGCAGTTTGATGTGCTTCAGCGAGTTCGCATCATGCAGCGGAATGAACATGGAATGCGACCTCTACTTCTACGCTCGACTTAGCGATTCTTTCCCGGTACCCAGAGGATATCCGCCTTTATCGCGTCGGCGTTGTGATTGGCAAAACGCGCGGCAACGAAGAGAAAGTCGGAAAGGCGGTTGATGTATTTCAACGCCGCGGGGCTGACAATCTCGCCTTCCGTCTTCGCAAGCTCCACGATACGCCGCTCCGCCCGTCTGGACACCGTGCGTGCCAGATGCAGATACGCTGCCGCAGCCGAGCCGCCGGGCAGGACGAATGATTTGAGATCGGACAGCGTGTCGTTTAAGGCATCGATTTCCTTTTCGATGCGTGAGACTTGCGATTCAACGATCCTCAACGGCTCGTAAGACAAGGGCTTGCCATCATCGGGCGTAGCCAGATCCGCGCCAAGGTCGAAAAGATCGTTCTGAATGCGAGACAGCATGGCGTCGAGTTCGGGAAGGTCTGTCGTATGAAGGCGCGCCATGCCGATGACCGAATTTGTCTCGTCCACATCGCCGTAGCTTTCTACCCGAAGATCATATTTTGCCCGGCGCGGACCGGAGACCAGAGCCGTGGTACCGTCATCGCCGGTCCGTGTATAAATCTTGTTGAGTTTTACCATATCAGCGTCCGCCTCCTGTCAACCACAAGGTTAGCATGATCAAAACAATCGCCACGGCCTGAAGAATTAGCCGCAGCTGCATCAGCTGGTTGGAACGGTTGGCATCGGTCCCCTTCAGCATGTTGAAAAGACCGCGAATGAGAACCAGCACGACCAGCCCCATGACAATGACCGCAAGCACGGTGGTAAAGCTGGACATCCTATTGCCTCCCTAAGCATGTCGCGCGCACGTGTTCCGCGGTTTGCGATAATGACCACTGCAAAGCGTTCTAACGGATGAGACGGCGATTTAGCTAGTCGAACTTGCGTAGAAGTCTGTAAAATAGAGAAGCTGGTAGAAGTCGCTTCAATAATGCACCCTGCTTTGCCGGCCGAGTGACGATGTAGTGCGGCTTTGGACGACGCGCGGTCAAAGCGTGATGCAATTCCTTGTACACCGCTTCAGGGCCAAGCTTATGCTTGTTGACCGGCCCGCTGCCATCAAGCCGGGCAAGCTGGCGTCGATAGTCCTGCGCATGCACCGAATTCTCGGTATCGATATTGGCCTTGATATGCTTCAAAGCAGTCGCCGTAAAATTCGAAGCGATCGGGCCGGGCTCGATAAGGCTGACATGAATGCCACTGCCCTCAAGCTCCATGCGCAAGGTGATGCCGAGCCCCTCCAAAGCAAATTTCGATGCGTTGTAAGCGCCGCGATATCGATAGGGCACGAGGCCGAGAATGGAAGAGCAATGGACGATTCGCCCCTGCCCGCGTCTGCGCATGAATGGAATGACACGGCAGGTCAGGTCGTGCCAGCCGAAGACATTGGTCTCGAACTGCTGGCGCAGCACCTCCACAGAAATGTCTTCCACCGCGCCAGCCTGTCCATAAGCGCCGTTGTTGAACAGCGCATCGATCCTGCCGCCCGTGCGGGCTGCCACCTCATCGACCAGCGCGGAGATGGTCTCAGGCCGGCTGTAGTCCATGATGAGCGCCTCGATGCCCTGACCTTCCAGTGCCGCCAAATCTTCCGTTCGGCGCACCGTGGCAAAGACCCGCCAGCCATCGCGGTGGAGCGCGCCCGCGCAATAAGCACCGATCCCGGTGGAGCATCCGGTGATGATGATGACCGGCTTTTCAGACATGGTTTCCTCGACACTCAGGAAGCAGGTAAAGAAGATTGCGTCCTGCTGAATAGCGCACAATTCTTATCGATAAAATGGAACCGATGCGTGGCCTCGGGCACTATACAATTCAAAACCCATTTTCCATATTTCATTGCATCTTACGAATGAAATGCTGATCAAGGAGGTGACATGGCTGCCGCTTTAAGCCTCGCCCGCAAGGTTGCCTACGACGCCTATATCCACTTTGCCGAGGATGATGGTTGGGCCATGGCGAGCCACGTGGCGCTATCGGGTCTCTTGGCACTTTTCCCGTTTCTGATTTTCGGTACGGCGCTCGCAAGCTTCCTGGGTGCGGACCAGTTTTCCGAAACTGCTGTCCATCTGATCTTCGACACATGGCCGGAGGCAATCGCCGGGCCGCTTGCGGCTCAGGTTCAGCAGGTTTTGACGATACCGCGTGGCGGGCTCTTGACCATCTCGGTTCTGGCAGCCGCCTACTTCGCCTCCAACGGCGTGGAGGCCATTCGCATCTCGCTCAACCGTGCCTATCGCGTCACCGAAACCCGGTGGTGGTACGTCACGCGTCTGCTCAGCCTCTTTTACGTCGTGCTCGCCGTGATCGTCTTTGCCGGCATCAGCATCGTGCTGGTTGCCGTTCCCGTCGCGTTGAAATTCGTTGAAACCCGCTCGCCCCTTCTGACCGAGGTGTTGCAGTTGGTTTCCAACCTCGGCCTCTATGGAACGATCGTAGTGCTGACAGTCGGCCTCGTTGCCGCCCATCTCTGGCTACCGGCTGGCCGTCGCAAGCTGTGGGACGTACTGCCGGGCATTCTGCTGACGATGATTTTCTGGATCATTGGCGCGGCCATCTTTGCCTATTACCTTGCCACCTTCGCCAACTATGCCGCCACCTATGCCGGTCTGGCTTCTGTGATGATCGTCCTCGTGTTCCTTTACATGGTCGGCGTCATCTTCATGCTGGGCGCGGAAGTCAACGCGGCGCTGATGAAGTACCGCGTTCGCCGGGTGGTGAAGGCTGGCATCCGCACCGGCAGCCTGAGGCGGGCACTAGAGGCCGATGAGGCGGCGGACATCTGACGGCGTGCGACCGGCCTCGCGCAGGACTGCCAGGCCTGCGCTGCCCTCGCTCTTCGACAGCTTGCGCCCATCCGCGCCCAAGATGAGGCGGTGGTGGTGATAATCCGGTACAGGCAGATCCAACAGCACCTGAAGCAGACGGTGGACCGAGGTGGCGTGGAATAAATCGAGCCCGCGCACAACCTTCGTCACGCCCTGAAGCGCGTCATCAACAACGACGGAAAGGTGATAGCTGGATGGAGCGTCGGATCGCGACAGCACCACATCGCCCCACGCCGCCGGATGCGCTTGAACCCGAGTATCAATGCCCTGCCCGCACTCGGTCCAGGCCAACGGCTCAGAGAGCTGTGCCAAGGCTCTGTCCATGTCCAGCCGCCACGCATGTTTCACGCCAGACGCCAACAAAGCTTCGACCTCATGAAAGCCCCGCGCCTTGTCCAACGGCGGATAAAGCGGTGCGCCATCCGGATCGCGCGGCCAGCTTCGACCGGCCGATTCGTAGTCCGAGACGAAGGCCTTGATCTCGCCACGGCTCATGAAGGCAGGATAGACCAGCCCCATCTCGATAAGACGATCAAGTGCTGCCCGATATTGCGAAAAATGCTCCGACTGCCGCCGAACCGGTTCCTCCCAACGCAAGCCGAGCCAACGCAAATCCTGATAGATGCTCTGTTCGAAGGCAGGTGTACAACGCGTCAGATCGATGTCTTCGACGCGCAGCAGAAAACGCCCACCTTGCGCGACAGCCATGTCATGGTTCAGGAAGGCCGAAAGCGCATGCCCAAGATGCAGTTGGCCGTTGGGACTGGGCGCGAAGCGAAAAACCGGATTTTGACGAAGGGGTAAAATCATGATGTCTTCTGCCACGTTTTGCGGCGGGCTGTCATTATGGGCTGGGTTCTAAGATGAAGATCATCCAATCCATGGCCGATATCGAGGAGGGCGTGTCCGCACTTCGCCTGATCGATCCCCGTCTGGAGCCCGTGATCGATCAGGCGGGTTCTATCCCGCTCAGGCTGAATGAGGCGGGTTTTGCCGGATTGGCGCATATCATCGTTTCGCAGATGGTGTCTCGCGCCAGCGCCGATGCCATCTGGCGCCGCATGATCGCGGGAACGGGCGTGATGACGGCCGAGCGTTTTCTTGCCGTCGACGAGGCGACCCTCTCAAGCTTCGGCTTGTCCAATGCCAAACGCACGACGCTTTTGTCCCTCGCCACGGTCGTAGCCGCCAGAGAGCTGGACCTCATCGGCATCACCAACCTCGAACCGACCAGCGCGATGCACCGATTAACCGCGTTGAAAGGCATCGGACCTTGGACGGCCGAGGTCTATCTGATGTTTTGCGGCGGGCACGCGGATATCTTCCCGGCAGGTGATGTGGCGCTTCAGGCCGCCATCATGCACGCATTCGAATTGCAAGCACGTCCGACCCGACAAGAGCTCGTCGAAAGAACACTTTCCTGGTCGCCATGGCGCTCGGTCGCCGCGCGCATTTTCTGGGCCTACTACGCCTCGATCACGCGGCGCGATGCGCTGCCGATTGCCTGAAATCTGCCTTTCTTTCCGCGCTTCATTTAGAGGCTTCACAATCCTGTAACAACGGACCTAATATACAGATGCAGATGCCGAATCGGTCAGGAGACGCCCTTGACGATTGCAGTTTCACCACAGGCCCTGCCCGCGCTCGTACTGAACGCAGACTATAGGCCACTGAGTTATTATCCCTTGTCGCTCTGGTCCTGGCAGGACGCGATCAAGGCAGTCTTCCTCGACCGTGTGAACATCATCGCGGAATATGACCACGCGGTGTGCTCTCCCAGTTTTTCGATGCGATTGCCGAGCGTCGTCAGCTTGAAGACCTATGTCCAGCCCACGCGAAACCCCGCCTTCACCCGCTTCAACGTGTTCCTTCGCGACAAGTTCGAGTGCCAGTATTGCGGATCTCGCGACGATCTGACATTCGACCACGTCGTCCCCCGCGCCCATGGCGGAGAGACGACATGGCACAATGTCGTCGCAGCCTGCTCTCCCTGCAACCTGAAAAAGGGCAGCAAGCTACCGAAACAGGCCGGCATGTTCCCGCACCAGCATCCCTACCAGCCAACAGTGCAGGACTTGCACAATAATGGGCGGTCCTTCCCGCCGAACTACCTGCACGAAAGCTGGATGGACTATCTCTACTGGGACACCGAATTGCAGCCCTGATATTCCAGGACTGCAATTTTTTTCCGTATCAGACGCTCTTACGGCTTGCGCCCCAGAAGGCGATCCCAGCCAGTACCGCGCTCGCAATCACGTTCCAACCCGCGAAGGAAAGTCCGAGCACCCGAAGTGCTGCCTCATTACAGGATGGCGCCTTGATCGCATTGAGATCGCTCAAGAGATTACCGGCGTTGGTGGTGATCGACGGCGCGCCCGTGGAGCAAGTCGTTGGGCCAGCCCAAAAGCCCCATTCCACGCCCGAATGATAAACGCCGAGCCCAAGACCGATCAGCATGGCAACACCGATCAGGACGAGCAATACCCGGGTTAAGGCAACCGGCAGCTTGAAGACACTGGTGACGATGGCCAGGATACCAATCGGAATGGCGTAATAGTAAGGATCACGCTGCAGCAGGCAAAGCGCGCAAGGCGTGTAACCGCCAATATGCTGGAAACCAAGCGCCGACCCAACTGTAAAGATCATGCCCGCAGTGACGAGCACCGCCGAGACAGAACGGCTTTTTTCTGCTGAGGCTACATAGGTCATGATCGTCCTTCACAACTTTGGAGAATTTTAAAAACACCTGAACAGGTGGAAAATAAGGCGGGATCACACCGCTCTAATCCAGTCAGAGCCGGACTGCAATCCTCAGAGCCACCCAGCGTAGGATGGCGAAACAAAGTTTCGTGAAACACACTTTTCAGCAAAAACAGGTTGACCAAAGACCCGCGGTTCGTATAGTCCGCCGCATACCAACCGACACGCTTCGGAATTGCCCCTTTGGCGGAATTGGTAGACGCGCCTGACTCAAAATCAGGTTCCGAAAGGAGTGCTGGTTCGATTCCGGCAAGGGGCACCATCAACTTTCCAGCAGCCTTGAATAATTTGCTTTTTTAGGCGTTTTTTGTCTCACTTCTGTCAACCTCTTAGGGCGTGGGACAATTTGAGTGCCTTTTTGTTCTTGAAATCTCCTTTGGCGCCCTCACATTTTGTCGACGAGCCTATACTCTTGTAGTGCACGAACCGATGCCCAGCGATGCAACGCAGGGGACGTAGCGCGTTTTCAATTTGACCATCTTCGCGAGCGTTTCAGCTCATTTCCATGCGATTGTGTGAAACACCAGATTCCCGCTATAAGAGAAACGAAAGCGCACGAAAGCGATTCCTCTCAGACGTTAACGCCTTGTTAAAAGGATTTTGTTGACATATATGGCAACATTAGATGAACTTCAAACCGCTGGCGTTTTGTCGCTCTACAAACACAAACACCGTGTCATACCTGGTCGCGGTCGCGAGATGTGGTTTTTTAGGGACGCAGCAAAGTGGCTGCTTGAGGATTTTTGTACCATGGAGCCGTTTTACGAAGACAGTATTGCTCCAAAATTGCAGGCAGCAGTACTTCTGAAGAACTTTGTCGTTGGTGAAGATTTTGAGCCAGAATTGAACTTCTGGCACATGCGGCCAACTGACGATGATGTATTCGAACTAAAAACGGCTGACCTGAGAATTTTTGGATGGTTTCATCGTCCCCGTATTTTTGTTGCTGCGAGGGCGCAGTCTTTCGAGCGAACTCATAATGCCCCCGGAATCCATGCTTACTATCGAGATGAGGTAGTGAAGATGCGACAACAGTTACAACTTGATGAGCCCAAATGGGTGGTAGGAGCCACGGCATCCGATGTCTTTTGAAATAGACGTATCCCCTAAGGAGCTTGCCGGAGCAGAGTTTGTTGCAAAGCTCGGCAGGGCACTCCAGCGCGCGTTATTGGCTAGAAAAGGACAGGGTAAATTTACCCAACAAGAACTTGCTTTACGTCTTGATATCGATCGCGCACGCGTTAATCGCTGCTTTTCGGGTTATGCGAACCTCACTGCTGAAAGCATCGGTGAGATAGCTTGGGCGATGGATGCAGTTCCGGATATTGCGTTCAGTTTTGACAACGGACAGTCGCAACATGCTGTCCAAATCATCGAGTTTAAAAGCAAATCGGAGACAAATCTTGAAGCCAGAAAGGTGCTCACCCTAGGCACAGGATCTCTGTCACAGCAAAACGTTTGGGTTGTTGTTCACCACCAGCAAAAGCATTATTCGTTGCCTATCAATTTTGAGCACAATGAGAGAGGCAACTCTGCGAAGATCGTAAACGATCAATCCAGAAACTGGGAGTTACTTAACCTTGATTAATGATGTTCATGCTTTTTTTTGCGACGATATTCGCCAAGAAATGTCGGGCAAGTTTATTCTAATCGGCGTTTACACCGGGGAGATGAACGTTTCCGTCGGCCCGGCTACATTGCCATTGTCAATGTGGGTTGAAATCGCTGGCTTGCCTGCCGGAAAGCAGAAGTTGAACTTTAGTGTGAGAAAACACGTCGGTTCGCAGCGGACTGAAATTGCTCGCATGGATGTGGAGGTTGAAGTCATGAATGAGAAACTCCCTGTGTCTCTCCCTCTACAGGGACTTCCTGTATCGATTGACTCTGATTGCTCCTTCTCGCTATCGGTCAGTCATGCCGGTCTGCCCGAGCGTCTTGCTGGGACGCTGAGCGTAAAAGCGCTTTTTGCCGAGAATAACTAAAAATCCGTCGATGCAAATGGGCTCATGCCTCTAAGTCCATTTATGGCCTTGTATTAACGTGAGCGGATGCGAAGGACCGTGAACCACTGTTACGCGCTTTTTGACTTAGGTGCCTTATCAGCTGTGTAGGCAACTTCTTTGTCATTTTGTTCCGGCATCAGCTTTTCAACCGCCTTCTTTGCGATCCGCTTTCTATTGGCGTTTTTGGTGTAAGTCGTGGTCTGTGCCTTCGTTACCCATCCATAAATTGCCATCAACTCTTCATCGGTCGCGCCGTTTTCTGCGGCGATGGTCGCGCCTGCTTTTCGCAGTCCATGCGTGGAACAATGGAATAGCTGGGCTTCGTCGCACCAATCCCTCATCTTGTTGCCGAGACCGTTGACCGTGAACGGCTTGCCGAACTCGGTTATCAAGAAGGTCATTTTTCCAGTCTTGCATTCATCAATCGTTGCCTGGAGCGCAGGCAGTACGGGTAAGTCAACATTCACGCCGCTGGATTTGCGCGTCTTACCGGGCCGGATCGAAAGCCAGCCATTGCGAACGTGCTGTCTGCCAATCTTCGAAAGGTCGGCAAGGCGCAAGCCGGTATACATGGCGAGGTGCAGCATCAGGCGCGCTCTGGTGCCGGGTCCATGCACGGACTCGTACTGTCGGATTTCATCGACGGTCCATGTGTGAGTGGCTTTGTCTACGTCAAGCGGCTTGATTTTCGAAGCTGGATTGGTTTCGGCAAGACCCACTTCAATTGCCCAAGAGTACAAGGCCGAAATCGTTTTGATGACGTGATTGCGCGCCCCTGGCGTGTCTCGCAGCTCGTCACGGATTTCTACAACATGCCGCCGAAGCATCTCCGCGTAAGGAAGGTCGCCGCGCCTCGTTTTGCCAAGCTTACTATCGCAAATCTCTTCAAACATTCTAGCGCGTCGGCCATACAGGCCGGGATTGATCTTGTCCCCAATGCGTCGCTTGTATTCCGTTGCCAGCCATTCGAACGTGCCTTCCTTGGCCTTTCGGACCAACAAGGGAGGTTCTTCTACTGTGCCGGGTTTTACGTAGGCAACACCGAGGCGGGCGCATGCCACCTCTTCTTCAAATTCCTTTGTGCCCGGCGTCTCTCGCAGCCGAACTTTCGATTTACCTGGAGCGCGGAAATAGTAACGCGGTTCGCGAGTGCGGAAATCGCGATCAAGGCTCACGCCTTTCGGGAGCTTAATTTTCACTTCTGGCATTGTCCCACGCGTTGCCCTTACTCGTTTCGGGCACTCGCTCACCCTCATCATTAACCCGATGCGGAATTGCTCGGAAGCTTGTCGTCAGCTCTTCCGTGTCCCAAATGTTTCTAGCGCCTATCGATCTTGGGCGCGGCAATGTTCCGGCGTCAACAGCTTTATCGAAGAGCGATGGCGATACGCCGACATATGCCGCCGCCTGTTCCCGGCTGAGACCGAGGACGGCGGGTAAAGGGCAAGCTGTCATGCGCGAATATCCACCCGCCCTGCTTTGGCCTGCTGACCGTTCACGTGCTGTCATTGTTGCACCTCTTCACAGCGCATCCGCTTCGCTTCTTCGCGGCGGATCGCATTACGCTTGCGCGTGACCATCTCCAGATGGTCAGGGTTCGGGTTCACGCAAAGGCGGTTCCGGCATTTGTGGTCAAGTTCCTTCTTGCCGGGGATATAACCATGCTCATTCGTCCACATGGCGATGTGCACGGCGACCGTCTGTCAACCCAGGGACATTCGCGGATAGCCGGCTCCCCGGCCCGTAGTGCCGGAAGTTGGGCCGGTCCAAACCCAGCAACCCGTTTCAGGGTCAATCTGAACGCGGTTCATGATCTTGTCGAAGATAGTTTTGCGGCGGGTCACGCGAGCCTCATTTGCGGTTCGGGCGCACCCTCAACAATCCTCTCGCCCCGCATGCTGAGCATCATGCAGAAATTTGCCACGTCCACCGGATCGCCCTTGATTACGTGTGCATGCAGCATGCGGGACAGGTCTTCGGCGGTGCATTGTTGCTTGCTGTGCCAGCCGCCACGCCCCTTCGCGCGCGCCACCGCCATTTTCATTTTCATGCCAAGCGCGAACTGGTCAATTGCGTCGTCGTCAGGATGGGGATTGCAATGTGAGACACGGCGGGAGAGAGGCCGGGACAGGTCGCCGCCGCCAACCTCCATGGCGTGATGGCGGCAGAGCCGTAAGCCCATCCGCATTTCGAAAATCTCTTCGGCGGGATGCAGGCAACCGTCCTCATCCCCTGCCGTACAGGCGCAAAGCTCGCAGGCGTAATATTGCTGTGGTGGTTTGGCGCGGCCCGTGACCGTGAGAGCTTGAGCATAACCCGCCTCATAACCCTTGTTGTAGGTCGCAGCTCCACGGCGCTGTGTCGCTGATTTGCGAACAGGTTTCGGAAGGTGCTTGCTCATTGGAGGGCCACCATCAGATGGCACCCATAACTACACAGGCTGAAATCAGCGCCGCGAAGCAAATGCCAGCAATCGTCTGCATCATGCGAATGTCATGCGCTGTGGGTGGTGTCTCAATCATAGGGGAAATGCGGAACACGGTGGGTTCTCCTTTATCCGTTCGGGAAACCGCCTCGGCTGGAGGCGGAAACCAGAGCGGATGGGGATTGTCACCCCGGAAGAGGCGTCAGCCTTCGTCCGTTACGAATGTCGCGGCGCGCATGCAGGAGCATCAAATAGGTAATTCTCACCGCATCGAGACCACGTATTTGCTTTGCCTTTAGTCGCCTACGTATCTCTGCGACTTGGCGAAATCGCGCAAATCCGCCGATGATGTAAGGCGCACCCGCTTTCCATCCATCATCAATGTAGGACTGTCTGAAAGCTGGTCCGCAGGCCGCTTTACGGCGCTGCGCTGGTGAAAGTATTGCCATTTCCAGTCTCCATCCGTTCGGGAAACCGCCTCGGCGGGAGGCGGAAACCAGAGCGGATGCGTCAGGCGACGGCGCGCTTGACTTCCACGCTGATGGTGTGGGCGCGCGCCGTGGCGGCTTCACCGCAGCGTGAGATTTCGGCGTCAGTGAACCATTCACGCAGATTGTCTTTGGTGCAGCCCTCGCCCACGCGAAGGATTGCATCGGCCATGGCCTGGGTGAGTTCGTTATCGTTTGCGGTTTCAACGTGCAGCATGCCGTTCTCCAGTCTGTTTGATGAGGATGCGGGCGCGACCTCTTCAGGAGAGGGCTTCCCGGCTTGTTCTCGCCGCGTGCCGGGCGGGTTGAACAGAATGGAAATTAAATCCAATTAATTATTCGGTCAAGCGCTTTATGGAAATAAAATCCAACTTGTGAAAACGACTCGACTCACGGTTCATTTTCGGGAAAATGAGAACTAAAGGAGAACAAAAATGGGCCTTGCACTAAAAAGCTACAGAGCTTTCGAGCTGTTCTTGCGCTGTGAAAACTGCATGCGGGAGACGTCTAGGGTTATCGATGTGCCCCCTGGGGACGACTCTCCGAACGATGCAGATGAATTGATGGAAAGCGGGTTTTTAGCAAACCTATCTTTTTCGTGCGGTCCTTGCGGGCATCCCATTGCGCAGCTGATCGGCATCAAAGGATGAAGAAGATGCGAGAAAATGAAGTGCTAGAGTTTATCGTCGTTCCGCCTTACCACCGGCGCAATGAGTTCGCTGCGTCAGAGGGTTCGTTCGTGGACTTTTTGAAAAGACGTTTCAGAGGATACAGCTTCAAGATCGCCGGAGTTGCGCCGATAGGCGGAGACGACGAAGGCTTCCACATCTTCCCTGTAATGAACTTTGTCGATGATAGTGGCGCAATGCGGATGTGTGAGCCTGTGCAGCCTTGGTTCGTGCGGGAAATCGAAGAAGCTTGCGTAGAGTACGCCACCGATAAAAGACGATCTCTGGCGTCCTAGAAGTTTAGATCATTGATGATGCGGCGGGCGATACCAATAATTTCGACCTGCACGCCGTCATCGCTATGGTAATCTCTTTTAATTATGATCGGCTTATGTCTGGGATTTGCAGAGCGGGGATGAAACTCCGTTCTGTCTTCGTATATTTCGATCTGCTTTACAGACCACTCTCGTGTCTGTCCGCCGTCTTTCGATCTTTCGACTACTACCACCATACCGTCGCGTAGAACGACCTGGTTAGCAACGTCTTCATATGAGACGGTAACGATCCGATCGCCGTCCAAGATTGGGCGAGGCTTCAGGTCATTCATGGAGTCGCCAGACACATCAAAGATCATCTGACGAGCATTGGGGAAGCGATCATCCGGGGGTAAAGAAATAGTCTCACGATCGCTTTGATCGAAACTATCGACCTCACGAAATGTACCCGCTTCCACCTTCCCGATAATTGCCACCGGCACAAGACGCCCGGCCACGGGGGTAACGTTCTGGTTCGAGGTAACGCTTAAACCATCGCGCAACCAGAGCAGCGGAACACTTAAGGCATCCGCCATTTTCTCCATGTTGTTACCGCGTGGCTGGTTAATGTCGCCTCGAAGATATTTGTTGATGCTGTCGTAAGGAATACCGGAGCGGGCGGAAAGCTCCGTCTTCGTCCAGCCCTTTTCGTCTACAGCCTGCTGTAATCTTTGCCACCATTCCATAATGCACATCATAAAGCTGGAGATATTTTCCGTTTTGGATTTCCGCCACCTTGATATTGGATTTTAAATCCACTAATACTGCGAACATGGATGGGAAAACGAATCTCACAGTTGCGCAGGTAATCGAAAAGGCGGGCGGAGCGAAGCAGATCGCCGACGCAAGCCAGCGCTTTGGCGAACCGTTTTCTAAGGATGCTGTTTACAAGTGGCTCAAGAGCGGGATTCCCGACCGCCACTGGGCAATAATTATTTCGCTATCAGGTCTTTCGGTTGAGACAATTTACGGTGCTAACGTTGATGCCCGGTCCCCCGAAAACCAAGTTTCGTTTAAGGAGGCCGCAGAATGACGTGCCTACCTTTTGTTTCGCGCGGCCCAACCTCCCGGCCTGCTGCGACCCGCGCTGGAGCGGTTGTGCTGACAGGTTCCGGCGCGGGGCATTCTCGTTTTGCATGCGGGCCTCCATAGGCATCTGACTCCCGCCCACATTCACAAATTTCGCTTCCGCGTTCGATGGGAATTTTTCGACAAATTTCCCATTGCGCTTCCGTTTGTCTGGAGCTTGGCAATGAAGAAAGAGCAATACCACCAGCAGCCCTGGTTCCGTCCAATCAAAGGGGCGCAACGTGATCTTATTGAGGCAGTCGGCGGGATAGACCGCGCCGCCCTTCTGCTGGGCCGATCAACCGCACAGGTTGGCCGCTTCAATGCCTGGAACGACCCTGACCTGATGTCGCAATGGGAAATCATCGTTCTTGAGGCCGATTTGGGTAGGCCAGTCGTTTCACGGACCATGGCTGTCCTGACGGGTGCGAGCGTTCTTGATCCTGCGGGCGAAGCGCGAGGGCGCGATTGCCTCCACGCCGGATCGGCAAAGCTTATGGCGGAACACGCAGACTTCTTCGCGGTCTATTCGGAGGCAGCAAGCGACGGAATTTTCTCGGATCGCGAAATGCTCGAAATGCTGCCGAAGGCGGAAGATGTTCGGCGTTCTGCTGATAACCTCGTTCAGAAAATCCACCGCCGATTGGCTAAGGCTCTATCGAAAGGCGGTGACGAATGAGCGCCGCCCCTTCTCTTTTCGAAACTCCCATTTCCGACCGCGACCGGGGCTTTCTCCGCCGCCTGTCCGATGCGATCGTCTGGCGCGAGATTTGCCGGGCCGAAGCGCCGTCCGCCGCACAGTGCATGCGCGCTGGCTTTGCTCGCCTGTCGGCGGATCGGCGCTTCGCGATTATCACCAGCAAAGGCCGTGATTACCTTCTCCAAGTGGCGAGGGTGCATTGATGGCTGGCGATTACGACCCTTACGCCATAGGCGGCAAACCCTCAGACGAAGGCCCACGCGAGCGCGTTGGCGCATCGGTCGGCGCGGGAACCTCTGCCGCGAATGAGCTTCGCGCGATCATCGAACGCATGGAGCGCCTTGCGGAAGAGAAGAGCGCCATCGGCGACGATGAAAAAGCGGAAATGGCGAACGCCAAGGCGCGCGGCTTCGACACGAAGGCCATTCGAAAGATCATCAAGCTTCGCAAGCAAGACCCTGCGCAGAGAACCAACGAACAAACGGTGCTGGAAACCTACATGGCGGCGCTGGGCATGCTGGAGGATGAGCAATGAGTGTCAACGGCCTTCCTCTTCCCGGCGAAGTCGGTCTTTCCATCGTTGCTGCGGCTGTTCGCGATGGTAAGTACCGCTGCGAGAAGCCCAATGAAGTTGTTGCGGCTTGCAAGGCTGTGGCGAACCGCTACCTCACGCGCGACCGTAAAGACGGCAACCTGTTCCGCCCCGGTGATAACGCAATCGAGTTGATTGACCGGGCGCGTGAGCTGGGCAAGCTCCCGCAGGCGGACGCGGTTGCAATTCCCGCCCGGAAAGTCGCCATCCTGCGCGATCCGCAGACAATCGATGCGGGCGACCGGCTGCGAGAACTGGACGAAAAGACAGTTCTTGCCCTGATGGATTCCTTCAAGAATCACGGGCAACAGTCTCCGATCATCGTCTACGGCAAGGAAACGGATGTAGCCGTTCGGCTGGGGGCTGGTGGGCACCGCTTGGAAACCTGCCGCCGCCTCGGCGTTCATGTTCTCTGCTTTCATAATGATGGCGACGAACTGGACCGGCAGCTTTGCGAGATTGACGAAAACCTGATCCGCGCTGATCTGACGCCGTCCGACCGGGCGTTGTTTCTGGCGCGGCGCAAGGAAATCTATCTCGTCAAGCACCCGGAAACGGCGGTTGGCGAAAATCAGCATACGAGGGTTCGCCAAATTGGCGAAGGCTCCGAAGCCAAACGATTTACCGCCGCAACGGCTGAGGCGACGGGTCAGAAAGAACGCACAGTTCAACGCGATATAGAGCGCGGCGAGAAGATTTCCGTAAAGGCATTGCAGATGCTACGCGGCACGCGTCACGACAAGGGTGTGACGCTGGACCAAATGAAACGCCTAGAAACCCACGAAGCGCAAGAGCGTTTCGCGCGTGGATTGATAGACGCCGATAAGGCGATTGCAGCCGAAAGCAAGGAAATCCGCACAATCCAGCAGGCCAGCAACCGTGAATCGCGGCTGCGCATGGTCAGTCTGATTGCAGAGCATGGCCGCAAGGGTGGCGAGGACATGCCGCGCGCCGCCTATCCCATTGGTTACGCCGATCCGCCTTGGGAGCAAGAGGCATGGAGTGACGAAACCGGTCAGGACAAGGGTCTACGTTATCCATCAATGACTGTGGATGCCATCAAGGCGCTCTGCGCTGGCGAGAAATCGCCATTCACGCGTGACGCGGTGTTGCTGCTTTGGGTGACCGCCAATCGCCTACCAGATGGCCTTGCGGTGCTTGAAGCGTGGGGCTTTCAGTTCGTGACATCCTTGGTGTGGGACAAGGTCAACATCGGCATGGGCCGCTGGTCCCGTGACCGTCACGAAAGCCTTTTGATCGGTAAGCGTGGCTCCCTCTCGCTTGCGCCTCTTATGGGAACGCAGCCGCCAAGCCTCTATTCCGAACCCAAGACAGAACATAGCCGAAAGCCTGTCTGGTATGCGGAACAGATTGACCGGCTTTGGCCGGACGTTCGAAAGCTGGAGCTTTTTCAACGCAAGGACAGTCTTGCGGAAGACGATGTTCGCCTGAACGGCACGTGGGATTTTTGGGGTAATCAGGCCGGAACGCCGGAAGGCGGTGTGAAGTGAATTGTCCTGCGGAAAACAGAAATGGGGCGACCCAGTTAAGGTCGCCCCACGTTTTATGCCGCGCGTTGGACGGAAACGGTGACTTCCATTCCCAACATTCGCAAAGCCTCCTGAAGTACGCCAATCTTGGTCGCTTGGTCCGGATCAAGAATTCTGCGTGCTTCCTTTTCATCCCTACCGATGCGTCGCGCCAACTCACTTTTGGAAATACCGGACGCCTTAAACGCCTGTATCACTCCCAGCTTGAGGGCAACATCTGCCTCGACAGAAACCGGCGTTCCTTTTGTGGAAACCGGTTCAGGAAGGTTGCCGCCTTCCTGAAGGATGCCACGAAGGGCGAGGCCAAGAGCTTCACGCGCATTGGTAAGCGCTTCTTCTCTGGTTTCGCCCGCCGTGATGGCTTCGGGCACATCTGCGAACGTCACAACGAAACCACCATCGGGATCGTCCTCGACACTCGCCATGTATTTGAAGAGCATGTGTTCCTCAGCTTCCTTTCCTTCGTGTTGCGTTTCGACTGGTGGGGCTTGGCATCAATCGATGCCAAGCTGCTTTTTGACCAGTCGCACATAAGTGGCTGTCAGTTCGCCGGATTTGATCGTTGTCATCTTACCGTTGAGCTTAACCCGGTAGTGCGAACCCTTTCCTTTGTCTTCGAAGATTTCCAAGTCCAGTTGCTTGTCTTTGGCGATCTTTCGAAGCTCTCGGATGAACTGTTCGCGCTTCATTTTCTCTCCTTTCCTGATTTCGATATTCGGACATTTTATTCCGAATTGCAAGACCAATCGGTAATAAATGTCCGAATTATTTTCGTCGGCGTTTTGCATCGGTCGGCGAAAGGTGCGGCTGAATGAAAACGCCAGCGCAGGCCGCACGTGAGCGCGAGAAACAAAAGGTAGCGCGCCTGGAGGACATCGTTCAGCGCGCCAAGGGCGACCGCTGGTCATTCGATGTTGACGGTAAGCAGACACATATCCTTTCGCTCCGTGCGACGGGCGAAAGCGTTGTCCTCTGCACGATCCATGACGAAGCCCTGCCCGACGAAATCGAGCTGATCAGCGGAGCGCTGGCAAACATCGTTCTGCTGCTGGAGCTGCGTCGCCGCGCAATCGCAGCTTTGAAAAGTGGCAGGGCATCGCAGCCGCAACAACCGCCACAGCAGCAGCGGCAAATGAGGGACGGTGATTTCGCGGCAAATGCGGCGATTCTCTGCGGACAGCCGCTTTTTCACCGGTTCCTAGAACGGCGCTCGCGTGACTGCGGTGCGATCCACAACAAGGACCACGCCGACATGGTCATGAAACAACTGATCGGCATTACCAGCAAGACACAACTGAACAAGGAAGAGCGAGCGCAGGCGGCGTTTATCGATCTGCGCTCTGACTTCGAGGTATGGAAAGAAAGGGGGCGAGCATGACGGGGATGCTGCCAATTATCGAGATATTGGAAGACTGCGAAACAGACGCGAAGCGGGCGCAATGGCTGCTTCATGTGCCGAGTTTCGTCTTTTATCGCAGTCAGGTTGATATCCGCCGCGTGTTGCGTGCGGCGGGTTTTATGCAAGGCGTTGAGCTTCTTGAACTGGAGCTTTCGCTCCTGCTTTCGACACGTGACAACGACGGACAGCCGCCCGCACAGATCGCCATGACCGTAAACGCCATGCGTGGCTTCATGCGGTCGCTAGTGCGGAAAGGTGGCCTGCAATGAGCGCAGAAGCCACTATCCGGCGCGGCGTGCGCAATGCGCGCTACACGACCGTTCCAAACCACGTTTTCGAGGACACGCGGCTTTCCATGGATGCGCGGTGGCTTCTTGGCTATCTGCTGTCGAAGCCGGACAACTGGACCATCGTCATCGGCGATATCATCAAGAAGGGCAATTGCGGGCGCGACAAGGCCCGCAAGATGCTGACGGAGCTTGTTGACTGCGGTTATGCGGAGCGCGAACAGACGCGCGACGAGGGCCGTTTCAGCGCAACGGCGCTGGTTATCTTCGATGAACCGCGCGCGGCATCCCATAGTAGCGGCGGCGAAAGTGTTGCATCTTTACCGCAGCCTGAAATGCCGTCGCCGGTAAAGCCGTCGCCGGTTTTGCCGTCGCCGGAAAAATCGGCACATAGTAATAACTCATATTTAGAAAATACTGATAATCAGCAAGAGGGAGATGCGCGCGAAGCTGATTTGAAGAATGAAGAAGACCCGAAAGCGGTAGCGCGGGCCTTCAAGCGTTGGTACGGGGATTGGCCGACGCGGAAAGTGGACAGCGCCTATGCTGCCGAAAAGGCGTGGTTCCTGCTGACACCGGAACAGCGCGCCGAATGCATCGCCAAATCGCCCACCTACATCGAACGGGCCAACGCCACGAAGGGCGTCAAAGTCCCTTGGGCCGGGCCGTACCTGACGGGCCGGGATTGGGAGAAGCTGGACGATCCTAAGTCCGATGTGGCCGCCCCTGTGGTGCATGGGCCTTACACACGCGCCTGGCACGCCGGACGATGCGCCGAACTGCTCAAGCCTATTTCGCAGACCTTGCCGCAGCTCCCCGGCATGCTCCGACAGATTGTCGATAAGGGTGGCGAAGAAGCCGAACGCATTCTTGCGGATCGCCGCC
Organism: Agrobacterium larrymoorei; assembly: GCF_030819275.1. Classification (GTDB taxonomy): domain Bacteria; phylum Pseudomonadota; class Alphaproteobacteria; order Rhizobiales; family Rhizobiaceae; genus Agrobacterium; species Agrobacterium larrymoorei_B. Next base: position 751,441 of record NZ_JAUTBL010000001.1, read on the forward strand.
GCAAGTACGGTTGGCCGAAGGTCAGCACGATGGACGAGCGTGCAGGCGACCGTAAAGGCGCAACAGTACCGCCTCAAGTCTTCCGGGTTTCGGAAGACTTCGACACCACCAGACGCGACAGCGAACTAGCGGCAGCATGGCGGCAGTTCTTCGATAAGCAGGGCTTACCGTTTCCGGCAGTGCCGCATGGCGTTGACTGGCTGTTCTTCCCACCGGTGCCAGCCGAAGTCACCGACTTGGATATGGCGGTTGTGGAAGCGTGGGCGCAATTCGAGCAACAGATAACCGAGGGGCGGACAGATGATGCAGCATAGGTTCAACGATATCTCCCGCCACGTCTCATTGAAGGGGCTTATGAAGCTGGACAGGATCGCGACAGAGGCCGCGCAGGTGGCGCGCGAACGCGAATCGGCAAGCAAGGCAGCAGCGGATGCGCACGGTGATTCTAGCTGGATCATCGTGCAGGTTGCTTTCGGTCGTGAGAACGCTGTGGAAAAAGAGCTGCTGGAAGCCGGTATCGAAGCATGTGTGCCGATGCGAATGGGGCCGGAACGGAAGCGCAACAGGAAGCGCATTCCCCCGTCGCTGATGCCGGTCTTTAACGGGCTAGTGTTCGTGTTCTGCCGACGCATTGGCGAGGCTATGCGAGGTATCTTGAGCTTCGAACACGTCAAGAAGATCGTGATGCACGCTGAAAGGGCAGTACCGTTCTCTGAGGATGCCATCAACAAATTCAAGGACATGGCGCGGAGCGGCGAATACGATTGGGACCGTAACGCAGGCACGTTCAACAAGGGCGACAAGGTCCGCATTACCAGCGGGCCGTTCGTTGGATACGAAGTTCGCATTGAAGCCTTTGCAGGTGCAGGCAATGGCGATGCGGTCGTAAGCATTCCCATTTTCGGAAAGCCCGAGGTCTTTAACATGCCCCTTGTCACGCTTGAGAAAGTGTGAGTACAAGATGCGCATGGTCGATCCGGTTCTTAGTGGCGGTTGCGCTCGCGCCCGGACCCAGCCCTGACAGTCTCTCTCGAATGAGACACCGATTCAGGGTCAGTGCTACTGCTATGAGATTTCTAAGGCGACCCTAACCCGGTCGCCTTTTTGCATTGAGGATATGAGCAAGCTTTCCTCTTTCCCTTCGCGGCTCGGCAGATTGCCGGATCGCATCGGCTCCCCGCCTAAGAGAGTGGAGAGCTTCTATCAGTCAGTGCAATGGCGCGATCTGATCAAGTCTATCAAGCGACAGCGGGGCAACAAGTGTCAGCGCTGCGGTGCTACGGGTCTCATCATCGGTGATCATATCCATGAGCGTAAGGACGGCGGCGCTTCGCTCGATCCTTCGAACATTGAACTGATGTGTCAGCCTTGTCACAACACGAAGACGGCTAAAGCCCGAAGGGCAAGAGCATCAGGCATCACCTGACCCGCAAAGGGGGGGTGGGTTCGATCTTCAAACGGCCGACCGGCCTATCACCGCCGTCCCTCTCATGCGGAGATTTTTTTCTGATGGATCAGAATTTCGACCTGTTCGGGACGCCGATTCCCGATGGGCAGGGCAAGCGTGGGCGGCCCTCCCATATTGCCACTTTGGAAAACATCAATCGCGTCAAGATGTTACTGGCTTTCGGCTGGAGCAACGAGCGCATTGCCGGGGCGATGAAGATTTCGCAGCCCACTTTGAGGAAGAATTATTTTCAGGTGCTTGGGCAGCGCTCGATTGCGCGTGATCAGATGGAGGCGGCTCGCGCACTGAAGCTTTGGGAGCTTGCCATGGGCGGCAATATCGGTGCGTTCAAGGAATTGTCCCGCGTCATCGAAAAGAACGACGCCATGGTGGCCCAGCGTGATTTTCGAGGCGACGACGCCGAAGAGCCGAAGCCCGATAAGGTCGGGAAAAAGGAACAGGCCCGCATTGCCGCAGAGGAGGCGGAACAGAGTGATGCCTGGGGTGACGATCTTCAATTCCGAGGCCGGATGAACTGATGGCGGCTCTCAGTTCGGCGGCGAAGGTGGAGCGTGATTGGTCTACTGCCTGCCCCGACTGGAAAGAGCGGATCACTCAACGCAAGCCACTGATACCCGACCTCCCGCTTTACAATCTGGAGGCGGAAAAAGCGCTTAGGGTTTTCAAGCGTCTTCGGGTGCCCGATGTCATCGGGCAACCCACCTATGGCGAAGCCTGCGACGAATGGGTTTTCGATCTCGTCAGGGCAATCTTTGGATCGTTCGATCTTGAAACGAAGCGGCGAATGATCCGTGAATTCTTCCTGTTGGTTCCCAAGAAGAACGGCAAGAGTTCCATAGCCGCTGCGATCATCGTTACTGCTGCCATCCTCAACATGAGGCCAGAGGCGGAATTGCTGCTGATCGCGCCGACGAAGAAGATTGCGGAGATCGCATTCCGGCAGGCGCTCGGCATCATCAAGCTCGACAAGCAGTTGACGGACCTCTTTCATCCGCAAGTGCATCAGAAGACGATCACGCACCGCACTTCCGGTGCCATCATCGTCATCAAGGCAGCGGAAGCGGACGTTATCACTGGTAGCAAAGCGACGTTCATCCTGATCGATGAATTGCACGTCTTTGCGCAGAAGCCGAAGGCTGCGGACCTCATGACGGAAATTCGCGGTTCGCTTGCCGCGCGTCCTGATGGCTTCCTGTTGATCATCACCACGCAATCGAAAGCGCCACCAGCGGGCGTCTTCAAATCCGAATTGGATATTGCCCGGCAGGTCCGCGACGGAAACCTGAAACGCTCGCTCCTGCCGGTTCTCTACGAGTTGCCTTTCGAGGTGGCGAATGACAACGGCTGGCGCGATCCGAAGACGTGGGGAATGGTCAATCCCAATCTTAACAGGTCGGTGGATGAAGCATTCCTTTTGGATGAACTTGCAGCCGCCGAGGAAAAGGGGCTGTCCGACCTTCTGCTTTTTGCGTCCCAGCACCTGAATGTCGAAGTGGGGCAATCTCTTGGGGGTTGGCGCGGTTCGCATTTCTGGAAGCCGCAGGCTTTGCCGAAGCTTGTCAGCCTCGAATACCTTCTTGAGCAATCCGAAGTGGCAACGGTCGGCATTGACGGCGGTGGCCTGGATGACCTTCTTGGGCTTGCTGTACTCGGGCGGCATAAACTCACGCAAGACTGGCTCTGCTGGGTTCATGCCTGGTGTCAAAGGGATGTTCTTAATCTGCGCAAGGACATCGCATCCAGCCTGACCGACGCTGAGAAAGAAGGGTCGCTCACGTTCTGCGACGATGCCACGGCAGATATCGTGGGCGTGGTGGAGATCTGCAAACGGGTTCGCGATGCAGGGCTTTTGCCGGACGAGTACGGTATCGGCCTCGATCCTCAAGGCGTGGGGGCAATGGTTGATGAACTGGCACGCTATGGCATTGGCCGACCGTTAGTCACGTCAGTGCCGCAGGGCTTCCGGTTGTCGTCGGCTGTATGGAGTCTTGAACGCAAGCTGAAAGATAGAACCTTCTGGCATGGCGGGCAGGGCTTGATGACGTTCTGTGTGGGTAACGCCAAGGCAGAGCAGCGCGGTAATGCAGTCCTGATCACAAAGGAAACGGCGGGCAAAGCGAAAATCGATCCACTTTGCGCGCTTTTCAACGCAATCAAATTGATGGAAGTCGGCCCGGTCGCTGCTGCCCCGGTCGCTTCGCCGTGGGATGACCCCGAATTTACAATGGTGGCCTGATGAGTTCCAAAAAGAAGAAGGAAAAGCGGGCTGCCTCATTGGAGTCGCAGTCTGTCCCCGTCAGCTCTGAGAACTTCATGGAGTTTTTCGGCGTCGGCGGAATGGGCGGCAGTTTGCCGTCAGTCACAATCGAGAGCGCCTTGAAAGTGCCTGCGGTACAGGCTGCAGTATTGTTTCTCAGTCGCACACTCGCCTCTCTTCCTTTGCATGTTTATCGGACGCAGAAGGAAGGTCCGGTTCGCCTAGGCGGTAAGTTGGCGGCTGTTATTGAGGAAAACCCAAACGACGAAATGGATACGTCAAAGTTTCGTCGTTACTTCTGGGAGCAAGTTTTCACCGGCGGGCGCGGCCTAGCCTGGATTGAGCGTAAGGGCGCAAGCCTGGAAGCCATCTGGCCAATTGATCCGGGGTCTTGTTCGGTTGTTCGTCGCGGTGGCAAACTTTTCTACAAGTTTGACGGCAAGGAATACCCTTCGTCAGACGTGATCGATATCCCGTTCATGCTGAAGCGGAACATGGTCAATCATCGTGGGCCGGTGGCGATGGCTGAAAAAGCCATTCAGCTTGCATTAGCGATGAATGACTATGCATCGAATTTCTTTGCAGGTGGGGGTGTTCCACCTCTGGCGCTGGAAGGTCCATTGCCTGCCAACGCCGACGCAATGAAACGAGCGCGTGGCGACGTGAAGAGGGCGGTTGACGCAGCAAGAAACGATAACTTGCCGCTCATTCAGCTTCCGGCTGGCTACAAGATCACGCAGGTTGGCTATGACCCCGAAAAGGGGCAAATGACCGAAGCTCGGCTCTATCAGGTGCAAGAGATTGCCCGCGCCTGGCAGATACCGCCAAACTTCCTTCAGGACCTTTCCCGCGCCACGTTTTCGAATGTGGAGCAAAACGACCTGCACCTGGTCAAACACATCATCAGTCAGTGGGCTATCGCTTTCGAGAGTGAGTGCAATCTGAAAATCTTCGGCAGGTTCTCAAACAACCGATACATCCGGCATAATCTAGACGGCCTGATGCGCGGCGATTATCTCAGCCGCCTTCGCGCTCTTGCTGCTGGTGTGAACGCCGCCCTTCTTACACCGAACGAGGCTCGCGAAATCGAGGGCCGTCCGAAGAACAGCGATCCCGCTGCTGACCGCCTACATATTCAAAGCGGGACGGTTCCCATCGGCACCAACAGTGCAGCGCTGGGCCATAACGGCGGTCCACCGCTTGATGACGATAACGACAACAAGCAGGTGGACCATGACAAGCAAGACTGAGCGCGAGACCCGCGCCCTGATCAGCCCGGTTGAAACCCGGTCTGACGGAAAGAAAATGACCGTCGCGGGATACGCTGCGGTCTTCGGGCAGGAAACCGACATTGCGCAAGAGTTCATAGAAATTATCGAGCCCGGCGCATTCACCCGATCATTAACCCGAAACGATGTGCTGGCACTCTACCAGCACAACCCCGGCCAAATCCTAGGAAGAAAGTCAAGCGGAACGCTTCGCATGAGCGAAGACTCCGAAGGGCTCTCGGTGGAAATCGACCTGCCCGACACGTCGCACGGTCGCGATGTGCGAGAGTTGATCACCCGTGGCGACATATCCGGCATGTCGTTCGGCTTCTGGGTGCCGGATACCTATTCCGAAAAATGGGATTTTACGGTTGAGCCGCCGCGCCGCCGCATCCTCAACGTCGAACTTTACGAAGTTTCCATCGTGGCAAACCCAGCCTACGCCGGAACCTCTGTCGCTCTGCGGTCGCGGGACTATGCCCGCGCCGCCTCTGAGACCCGATCCACTCTTCCGGCGCGACGCCTGCGGATGAAGCTCGGCATGGACCTCGCGCTGCGAAAGTAGCGCTGCCTTTTCCCTTCCCACATCACTGGAGATATTGATGTCGCAGAAATTGAAAGAACTGCGTGACAAGCAGGCGCGCATTGTAACGGAAGCTCGCGAACGCCTGGATGGCATCGCTGAGAATACGGAAGAAACCCGCGCAAAGGAACTTGAGGGCCAGCATGACGCCGCAATGGCGGAATACGACAGGCTGGAAGGCCTGATTAAAAGGGAAGAGAGCCTTGCTGCTCTCGAGAAGCGTGAGGACGAGCGCCGTGCCTCTATGCGGCCCCTGCGCGATACACCTGAATATCGTGCAGACGACGAACCGAAAGACGGGAAAATCGAGTATCGCAGCGTCTTTGCCAAGATCGTGTGCGGTGGCGATCCATCCGAGTTGACTACCGAGGAAAGGGCCGTCCTTCGCAACGGCGCTACGAAATTCGAAGCCCGCACGCAGGTTGCGGGTTCTGCGGCTGCTGGCGGATATACCGTTCCAAAAGAGCTTGCGAACGAGATCATCAAATCCCTGAAGGCATGGGGACCTCTTTACGACGAAAATATTTGTACAGTCATCACCACTCCGGGCGGCAACCCGATGACGGTCCCGACTGTCGATGATACTGGCAAGGAGGCCGCAGCTAAGGCGGAAGGCGATCCCATCGCCGACGATAACAGCGGCGATGTCGAGTTCGGTCAAAAGATGCTCGATGCGTTCGTGTACTCGACGCCATTCGTGAAGTGGTCATTCGAGCTCGATGCGGACTCGATCTTCAATATGGAGCAATTGCTCGGCGCGCTCATTGGCGAACGGCTGGGCCGCATCGGCAACCGTCAGCTCACCGTAGGAACGGGCAACTCCGCGCCGAACGGTGTGCTTACGGCTTCCAGCCTGGGCCTTACGACCGCGACCGCTTCGGCCTTCACTTGGGACAATGTGATGGACCTGGAGCATTCCATCGATCCGGCTTACCGCGCATCGCCGAAGTGCCGCTACATGTTCCATGACAAGACTTTGGTCATCGCCCGAAAGCTGAAGGACGGGCAGGGTAACTATCTCTGGCAGCAGGGCGATGTTCAGAAGGGTATTCCGACGAGCTTCAACGGTCGTCCGTACTCGATCAACCAGCATATGCCCGAGATCGCCGCCAACACGCGTTTCATGCTGTTCGGCGACTTCTCCAAATACTTTGTCCGAAAGGTCGGCGCGCCGGTCATCGGCGTCCTTCGTGAGCGCTTCTGGCCGCAGGTCGGTATTGCCGGTCTCATCCGTTTCGATGGCGAATTGGGCGACACCGCAGCCATCAAGCACATGAAGACTTCCGCATAATCTTCGGCTTTGCGGAGCGGGCGCGATTAGGCGCCCGCTAACAAAACCGATGGAGGCTACGACATGAAAATCAAGATACTTACAGGCTTGGCGGGTGCGGATTTTTCGTTTGCTCCCGGCGACACACCGGAATTTCCTGACAAGGAGGCGAAGCGCCTCATCAAGGCCGGTATCGCGGAAGAGTTCACGCCTGACGAGACGGAGGACAGCCTTAAGAAGCTGACCGGGGAAAATGCCAAGCTGCTCGAAGAGCTGGCCGTGATGAAAGCTCGCGCTGAAGCGGCGGAAGCTTCTCTCGCTCCACTTCAGGCGGAGCTTGCGGAGGCTAAAACCAGCGCCGAAACGAATGCTTCGGCTCTTGTGGCCTGCGATACCGATCGCGAGGACCTGCGCAAAAAGGTCGCCGATCTGACTGAGGCCTTGGCAAAATCAGGGGGCGCTTGATGTGGTACGCCGCGACATCGGAAGCGAAAGAGCCGAATGCGTTAGCGGTCGCTCTCGCGGAGGTAAAGGCGCGGCTGCTCATCAACCATGAGGACGACGACGACGACCTGACGGCGATGATCCGTGAGGCGACGGCGTATGTTGAGACCTATTGCAACATTCGCCTGCTGCCCCAAACATTGACCTGCGAATGCGACGGGTGGCGGGATTTTAGTCGGCTCCCCGATGGCCCTATTTCGGCGAACGCCGTTACGGTCATCAATTATGTTGACGGTTCTGGCGCTGCGCAGACGCTCAGCACTGACGCCTATCGCGTGTTGCATGACGGGCTTGAGGCGCAGATTGCTCCGAAGGCTGGAAAAGTCTGGCCTGTGGCTCATTATGCGGAGCGGATTAAGCTCACAATAGATGCTGGCTACGTCGATGCAGTCCCCTGCGAGGTTCGGGCTGCGATACTTCTGCGCGTTGCAACAAGTTATCAAAATCGAGAGAACGTGACCGCCGCGCCGTGGACCGAATTCGATTCTCTGCTTGTCAATTTTAGAAGGGGTGCGTGATGGCCCACGTGCGGTTTACAGAGAGCTTTGATTACCGCATCCCTGGTGCGGCTGGTGCTGCTACAACGGCCTACCCGGCAGGATGGGTTGGAACCGTGAAACGCGATTGTGCCAACAAGGCTATTGCAGCGAAAAAAGCCGTGGCGGTGAACCCGCCGCGTGGATCGGCGGCAGAGGTTGAATCCGATGGTTAAAGCCGGAAGCTTACGTGAGCGCGTCGTCCTCGAAAAGCGTGAGAAAACCGATGACGGCGCAGGTAACAAGCAATCTGATTTTCAGAAGCAATTCGAGCGACGAGCGGCATTTATCTATTCTCGCGGGTCGGAGGCGGTTAACGGCGACGGATTGACCGGTCAAGCGTCTTTTAAAGTTAAACTGCGCAAAGACAGTCAAACCACGTTGATCACGACCGCTTGGCAAGTGCGCGATGCACGGCGCGGGACGGTGTATGCTATCCGCGAAGCTGATGTGGTGACGCAGAATGATGCTGTCTTTCTGACGGTGGTTAGTGGGGTGGCGTCGTGAAAATCATCGGACTTGAAAAGATGCGTCGCCGCCTCGAGCGAATACCGGCAGAAATCCGCAAGCAGGCAAAAGCCGAACTGGTGTTGCAGGCCCGCGAGACCAACATGCTGCAAAGGTCGCTCGCTCCAAAAGACGATTTGACCCTTGCTGGCACAATTCGTTCTTCGGCGCTTCCAGATCCTCAGATCGGTGTCGTCATTCAGGCCGGTGGACCAGCGACGACGAAGCCGGTTCGGGACACTGAAAAAGGTAACTCGCCTGAATATGATTATGCGCTTGCGCAAGAGTTCGGAACGGAAGAGATGCCGCCAAATCCATTCTTCTATCCCGCGATCTATGCCACGAAAAAGAAGGCGAAGCGGCGAGTGCGGGCGGCGGTTCGGCGGGGGCTGAAGACGGCGGGGAAGACATGAGCGACCCCGGCCTTGCTATTCAAATCGCGCTTGTGGCGCGGATCGGTGCGCTATCGGCAGAGCTGGGTGGTCGTGTCTATGACGATGTTCCGCCTGAAGCAGACCGCGAAAGCGAGACTGGCGCGGCGTTCCCATACGTTTCTCTTGGTGACGGCGGACGCGTTCCAATTGATGAGGAATGTTTCGACCGCTCAACCACGACTTTCTACGTCAATGTTTGGTCACGGGCAGTCGGCTTTCCCGAAGTCAAGCGCATAGCCGGGGCGCTCAGCGACGGCTTGCACGAGAAACCCCTAGAAATTGAGGGGCATGTTCTCGACGGATTGCGTGTCGAGGGCGTGAGATACCTCCGCGAACCGGACGGCGTAACGCGTCGTGCGCGGCTTGAAGTCTCGGCCGATACCCAGCCGAAACCCTAACCCTTCCTCTTCATCATCCATCATTGGAGGTTCGTCATGGCGACGACTAAGAAACTATTGACGCAATTCGGCGACGGGGCGACGCCGGAAAATTTTGCCCATTCCTGCACGATCAACACCTCGCAGGATTTTACAATCGAGGCCACGACGACGGACGCGACGGAACCAAACTGCGCGGCACCAGATGCCCCTGGCTGGGTTCTTCGCTCGGTCGATACGCTTTCGGCCAGCATTAACGGCGCAGGCACAATGGACCCTGAAAGCTTCGCGAAATTGCGCGATAAGCAGCTGTCCGGCGAACCCATCAATACGCGCGTCTTGCTCGACCTACCGAAGGCCAAGGGCGGCGGCTGGTATGCTGGGCGTTTCATCATCACTTCACTGGGTATTGCAAAAGAAGGTAAGGGCTACGTGTCCAGTACCATCGCTTTGCAGTCTGACGGCGAAGTGAAGTGGGTTGCGGCGGCAAACTAATGGCGCAAACAATTCAGCTTCCCTTGGGCGGTAAGTTGCGCGACTTTCGCCTTGACCTCGGTGGACTGGAAGAGCTTCAGTCCGCCTGCGATGCCGGACCTGCCACCATCTTCGCGCGGCTTATGGCAGTGCAGCCGCAGGCCGCGAACACGAAGCGGCCGAACCCGGACAATTACGGTTCGGGTGTCGAAGACCCGGACTTTGTGGCTGACTTCAACACCTACGCGCTGTTGCGCGGGATTGGCGGAGACTGGCGCATTGCCGATGTCCGCGAAACGATCCGTCTCGGCCTGATCGGGGGCGGCATGACCCCCGGCGATGCGTTTGTGAACGTGTCGGTGTATGTCGATAACGTCGAGAAATTTCCCCTCACAGAGAATGTCGGATTAGCGGCTGCAATCTTGCATCACGCACTGACCGCGCCGAAGGGCGAAGAGGTGGGAAAGTTGGAGACCGGGAAAGTACAGACGTCGACCGTCTGATTTTCTCGGTCTTCTTCGGTCTCGGCGTCGTCATGGGTGTGACACCCAAAGACGTGCGCAGCATGATGCTATGGGAATTTGCCGCTTGCGCCGATGGCTTCGCAAAAGCCAACGGCGCGGAAGAGAAAGTTGAAGCCCCTAGCTATGAAGAGCATCTTGCGATGTTGCAGAAGCTCACCCATCGGTCGTGATGATCTCACGGCCGATGAGCAGAAGAACTACCCCTACTAGTGAGAGGACACCAAGCAGGACGAGCAAATCGAAGTTTGGAGTAAAATTATACTCCGGGCTTCCCGCAGCCTGTAGTCGCTTTTGAAAGGCGTTCAATTCCGGTTGATGCAAATAGTAGGCTGCTATCGGCGTAGGCGCGATAAACAAAATTGCGCCCAACTTGCCTAAGCCGGTCAACCTGTACCTCGATACGCGCATGTGTGTCCCCTCATTCACTTCCCGCTAAAATGCCTCGTAACAGGAAACATCATGGCCGTCGATATTGATGAGCTCCGCGCCGTCATGCGCATGGAGCTGAACCCGTTCATGCGGGATCTGCAGAAGGTCCATGGCGTGACCGCAAGAACCGCGAAGCTTGTGGAGTCTACCTGGCTTTCAACAAACAGGCGGCTAGACAATATCGGGCGTAACATGGCGGCAAGCATTGCCACGCCCTTGCTGGCTATTGGCGGCGCATTGTCGGTGGATTCCGTCGCGCATTATGCCGATGCCTGGACTGCCGCAAAGAACAGTCTGGCTGTGGCTGGCGTGGTCGGGGAAACACAAGTCGGCGTTCTCGATCAGCTTTACGAGGCCGCGCAAAAGAATGCCGCTCCGTTGACGGCGATGGCCGACTTGTTCGGCAAAGCTGCGCAGGCAAGCGACAATCTCGGCGCAAGCCAGGCCGATCTTTTGAAGTTCTCCGATGGTGTCGGCACGGCTTTGCGGGTAGCCGGCTCTTCCGCATCGCAAGCTTCCGGTTCTCTTACGCAGCTCGGGCAGTTGCTCGGGCAGGCCCGCGTACAGGCCGAAGAGTTCAATTCCATCAACGAAGGTGCGCGGCCGATCCTCATGGCGGTTGCGGCCGGACTGGACGAAGCGGGCGGCTCGGTCTCAAAACTGAAAGAGTTGGTCAACGACGGCAAGGTTTCAGGGCAACAGTTTTTCCAAGCCTTCCTGAAGGGTTTGCCCTCAATTGAAAAGATGGCTGCGAACGCCACGCAGACAATCGAGCAAGGCATGGTGAAGGTGAACAATGCCTTTACCAAATTCATCGGCCAGAGCGACGAAAGCTTAGGCGCGAGTGCGCGCCTGGTTGCCGGTCTCAATGCCCTTGCTGACAATTTCGACCAGGTCGCCGATGTCACGCTTAAAGTTGCTTCGATCATCGCGGGCGCGTTGGTCGGTCGTACCATCGCCGGTATGATCGCCAGCCTCGGCTTGGCGACTGCGGCCACGTTCCGTTTCATCGCGGCGCTTCGCGCGGCCGGGACAATGGCGGGGCTTGCTACGGCCATGGGTGGGCTAACGGCTGCTGCCGGTCCCATCGGCGCTGTCATCGGTGTGGCGGCCGTGGGGGCGCTCGCCCTATTCGCTTCCTCCTCGGATGAGGCGGGTGAGGGCGCAAGGCGGTTTTCTGAACGTCTTGCGAAGATGGGGGATGACGCTGAAGCTGCCGCAGAAAGAACGGAAGCGGCTACCGGGCGCATCAATCAGGTGCTTGTCAATGGCCTAACGCAGGAAGTGTCGTATGCTGCCAGCGAGATTACCGCCGCCACTGATGCCGTCATCGATCTCTTCGATCATCTGTTTGCGAACGTCGATAAAGACACGATCTCGGCCGATCAGTTGCGCCAACTTGAGGATTTGCGTGACGGGCTAAAGAACGGAAGCATCGCGGCGGAAGATGCAAAGCAAGCACTGTTTGCACTCGCCAATTCGAACCCGAATTTTCAGGCCGTTGCCAACGCATTTGCACCACTTCTCGACACGTTGGCAAAGGTGGTTTCGAAAGCTCAGGAAGCGCGTCACGCGCTCGCTGTGGCCAACGGTCAGACGATGTCTGAACAACAGCAAGCCGGTTATAAGCAATATGCCGCCTCACGTATGCAGGGTGAGGAGATGTTGCGGCTGGGCAAAGCCTATTCTGAAGAGGCGAAGCGCCAAAACGAATTGAGCAAGGAACAGCTCGCCACAGAAAAGGAAATCGCCAGCATCAAGAAAGACCTTGCTGAAAAAGGCGGTTTTCTTCCTGACGATCAAATCAAGGCACTCGCCGCGCAGAACGTGGCGGCGGCTGAAGGTCGCAGCAAATCGGGCGGGCGATCCAAGGGTGTCAAGCAAACGGCGGATAGCCGCTTTGATGCGGATATTCAGGCCATACGAGACCGGACGGCGGCGCTGATCGAAGAGCAACGCATTGTTGGCCTGTCTTATCAGGAGCAAGAAAAGCGGCGCATGGCGCTCGATCTCGGACAGACGGCGCTTGCCGATCTGCGGGAGGAAGCCCGGCGCAAAGGTCAGACCGACCTTGAAAGCATCCAGCTCTCGGCCGAACAACGCGCCAAGATTGATGAGGCTTCCGACGCTTATGCGCGGCAAGCTGAAATCCTTCGGCGTGTTACGGAAGAACAAGAGCGCGCCGACGACGCGGCCCGCGAATTCTATGACGGGTTCAAAAGCAGCGTCATCGACGCCATCACCGGGGCTAAAAGCCTGGGCGATGCCTTGAAGAGCCTCGCCAAGCAGTTCGGAAGCATGTTGCTAAGTCGGGGCTTCGACTCTCTGTTTCAGCCTTCGAAAGGCGGAACGGGCGGCGGGCTGTTTGGCGGGCTGTTTTCTGCCATCGGCAGCATCTTCCGCGCAACTGGTGGGCCGGTGGTCAAGGGTCAGCCTTACGTTGTTGGTGAACATCGACCGGAAGTATTCGTGCCGGATTCTAACGGCCGGATCATGCCGCGCGTCCCGACAATGCCGAACCTGCCAAGCATGGCGCAAATGGGTGGCGGCGGCTCAATCGCTATCGATGCTCGCACGACCATACAGGCCAGCGGGAACGCCGATACCGATGCCAAGCTGATGCAGTATGCCCGTGAAAGAGACGCGGCCCTGCCTGCGCAGGTTCTCAAAATCGTCAAGGACGCGCAAAAAAGGAGGCAAATCTAATGGCGATAAGCTTTCCGCGCGCCCTTCCAGAAGTCGGATATGTGACGGTCGATTTCACGCTTGATGACGGCGTTACGGCCTCGGCCACACGGGGCAAGCTGATCAATTTTACGCAATACGTCGATCCGTTCTGGACGGCGAGTGTCGTGACCAGGCCGCTCAATTATTCCGCCTTCTCCGCCTTGGAAACTTGGTGGTTTTCTCTTCGTGGCGGAACGCGGTCTAAGGGGGTTCTCTTTCGCAACCCTCATATCTGCTATCCGATGGCGCACTTGCTCAACCGTGCGCCAGCAGACGACGAAGGGTTGTTGGCCTCAGTTACAGACGGCAACAAGCTGACTGTTAACGGTGTGTCCCACGACCTGATCCTTGGCGACATGGATTTGATCGGCCTCGAATTTCTTTCCCGGTACTATGTCGGAAAAGTCGTCGAGGTTTCAGGTTCCGGCACTAGCCGCGTGATCACAGTCGAGCCGCCGCCCTACCGCGCTGTTGCGCAGGCCGGTGCCACTGTGCGGTTCGCCAAGGTTCCTTTGTTGATGCGTCCCGTTCCCGGCAGCTTTTCAGCGCCTAGAACGAACGGAAAATATACGGTCTCTTTCAAGCTTCAGGAGGCTCCCTAATGATGACCCCCGAAGTCCAAGCCCTCTATGATGAGGGCCGGATAAAGTCGCGCCAAGCGGTGCGATTTCAGTTTGCTTCAGGCGTTTATGGCTTCATTTCCGACCGGTCGGAATTGGTGTGGCAAGGCATTGAGTTCATGCCGTTCGGCCTGATCAAGGTTTCCGAGTTATCAAGCGCAACCGGGACCACGGCAAGTTCAAGTTTCACACTGACGCTCGGGGAAAGCCCGGATGATGGTGTGACGGCCGATCTTCTTCTTCGGATCGAAGACGAGGATTATCGCGACCGACCGGTTGTCGTCTATGACGTGCATTTCCACCCCGATACCGGCGAGCTGTTGCAGGTCGAGGCGGTGGCACGGGGTTACCTGGACGTTATCGATCATGAGGAAGACGCCAAGGATGGCCTCGTTCTGACGGGCCGATGCGAAGGCCGTCAGCTCGATTACAGCCGCCGAAACGGACGCTACCGCTCGATGGCCGATCAGCAGCGCCGAAAACCCGGCGATAAGTTCTTTGAGCATTTGGCGAAGGCTGGGCGCGTCGAAGTGCCGTGGGGCCGCACCGCTCTTAAAACATAGAGATTTCCAATGCGAATAGATGGCTGGGAAGCGCGCCTCAACGCGGTTGTGGCGAAGCATCAACTATTGCCGCCCGAATGGGGCGTGTCTGACTGCTACATGCTGCCGGATGATGTCGTGGAAGCCATGATTGGCAAACGGATGTTTCCGCAGGCGCTTGGCTACAAGACAGAAATCGGCGCGGGTCGAAAGCTGCGCAGGTTTGGATTTTCGAACTTGGCTGAAGCGTTCGAGGGCCGCTTTTCGAAGATCGCGGCTGTCGAGGCGATCCGGGGCGATATCGGCGTTATCGAACGCGACGGCGAATATTCAGGCGGCGTCTTTACATCAATCGGCTTTGCCATCCGCCCGCATGATGGGCCGGTGGCGTTCCTTCCTTTGTCGAGCGTGACAGCAGCATTCAGGGTTGAGTGATGGGTTTCTTTGCTCCGGTCATTACCTTTTTCGCGCCAATCCTTGGTTCGGCCATCGGACAGATGGCTATCGGCCTCGGCCTCAACCTGATCGTCGCGAAGATGGAAAAGCGGGCCGCGAAAAAGGCCCAGAGCCAAGCGGGCGGAACGCAGTTCGACCGTGAGTATGGCGAAAACACCAGCCGGAAAGCGGCGTGCGGTCCGGTTGGAATCGCCGGTCAGGATTGCTACGTCAACACCTACGGCGATGCCAACAAAAACCTCGAGCAGATTTACCAGTTCTCGGACTTCCCCTGCGATGGCCTGTCGAAGATTTGGGCCGGTGGCTCACAGCTCAACATAGCGCGCGGCAATGATGGCCGGTACGCGGTGCTTACCGGCGACTATGCCGGACGGATGTTCTTCACTTTCTACGATGGCACACAGATGCAGGCCGATGCGGGCCTGATCGCAAACAGTAACCCGCTCGGCCGGTGGACTGCGGATCATGTAGGTTCCGGCATCTGCTATCTGAAAGTTGAGCTGGTCTACGATCAGGAAAAGCTCAACCAGTTCCCGGACTTCTTTTTCGAAATTCGGGGCGCGCGTCTTTACGATCTTCGCAAGGACTCGAGCCGGGGCGGGAACGGCAACCATCGCTGGGGTGACTACTCGACTTACGAATACACCGAAAACCCCGTCATCATGGATTACAATTATCGCCGCGGCTTTGTCTGGAACGGCGACCTGTTCCTTGGGATGGGAATGCCGGAAAGCGATCTGCCTTTTGAAAGGTATGTCACGGCCGCAAACATCTGCGATGAATTTACGTTTTATGGACGTCGCGCACGTTGCTCGATCCTGCTCGATGCGGATCTAGACCACGGCGACAATATCGACTCCCTGATGCTGTCTTGCGGCGGTATCGTGGTTGATGGCGTCGAAGGCTCTTGGCCGATCATCGGTTCTGAACAGCCGATTGTCGCGACCTTCACAGATGAGGATATTATTGCCAGCGAGCCGTTGCGCTTCCGCAAGCGTCGGTCGATGGGCGAACTGGTCAACAGTGTGTCCGGCACCTATCAGGAACCCGGCAACATGTGGTCGCCTGCTGGCTATGATCAGCAAACGGACGCGGGGCATGTCGCCGCAGATCGGCGCAACCGTGACGAGGCGTTGAACTTCCCCATGGTGTTTTCCAAGGGACAGGCTAACCAGCTCGCAAGCATCTATTTCAACGAAAACCGCTTTGAGGCGACCGCCGAACTTGTCCTTCGTCCGCGCTTCAAGGATTTGAAAGCTGGGGATTGGGTCTACTGGGATTCCAAGAATGAGAAGCGGCGCGGCACTTACATGGTGTCCAGTCGCGCTATCAAGGCGCTGGATAGCGATGGGCCGCGCAACGTGGCCTTGTCGCTACAGGAGCGCAGCGGGCTTATCTATAAGGCCGTGGGCGTCATTCCGCCGACGATACCGCTTCCGAATGCGCAACCGGTCTACCTGGCCGCGCTTCTGGATTATGCCGTCATTCCCGTGATCGGCGTCGGTGCGGATGGCCGGACCTATCCCGGCTTCCGTCTGTCTTGGACGAAGATCACCGATGTCACGGTTCAAGCCATTGAGTTTGAATACTGGATCAAGTCGGAGCCGAACAACGTCTTCACGCGAACCGTTCCGGCCGACAAGACGCTGACCATTCTTCAGGAAGGCATCTTGAGCCTTACGGACTATCAGTTCCGCTACAAGCTTGTGGCTGATCGGCCTACAAGCTGGGTATTGCCGATAACCGTTCGCTCCCGCGACGGTGGCAATGCGGATATCGAGGTCGGTCTTGGACAGGTCCGCAAGGACATTTCGGGGCGTCTGGAAGAACTGCAGGCCGGTCTTGACCAAGCCTTGCAGTTGATCGCCAGTCTGGCAGACGGCTTTTCGCTTGAAGGGGCTGTGGGCTTCAGTGAGCGGAAGGTTCTGCGCCGCAACCTCGGAAAGGCGTTTGGCGAAATTGCTACGGAAAGCCGCGTGCGTCTTGATGGGCAAACCGCTCTTGCGCAGCAAATCCAGACAGTCAGTGCCGGGGTGGATACCGCTAAGGCACAGATTGCCAACGTTGATACCGCGCGCGTCGATGGCGACAAGGCGCTTGCCGAAAGCATCAATACCGTCCGCGCGGAAATGGAAGACGTGCTGGCCGATGGATACCTTGCCATCACGGCGCAAACCAACGGCGACACCCTTTCAAAAATCGAGCTGGCGGCAAGAGCCAGGAAGGGTGAGCAAGCGGCTTTGGCGGCACTCATCATGCGTGTTTATCAGGAAGCCGGGGTTCTCAAGACTGAGAATATCCACGTGGCGAATCGCACCATCTTTGTCGATGACAACGGCGAAAATGGGCAGGCGCTCGCCACCTTCACGTCAGAAGGCTTGACGATCACTGCAGCGCATATCGACCGCCTGCGGACCGGTTACATCGGTGGCGACAACAACAAAATGGAAATCGATGTGAAGGCGGGGACTCTGGTGTTTCGCTCATGACTAGAACGCTTATCGGTATCGACTATGCAGGCGCTCCGTGCATCAAAATTGTGCGCGGAGACCTCGACCCTATAACCACGCCGGACAGTATGCCCCGGCGCTTTCTTGTTCAACAGCAAAGACACCATCCAGACGCGGTTAAGCCGCGTCGATAAAACGTCTGATGCCGATGCCACCGTGCAGCCTGCCAGCGCTAACCAGTACAACTTCGAGCGCTACCGCTACGACTACCGGGGAAAGTGGAGCGTCTACCACTACCAGAAAGCCGCATTTCCCGGGCTCGATTTCAACGTTCCGCTGACTGACTTCGTCGTCAAAAACCAGTTCACCGGCTGGTATACGCAAGGCGCGCAGCACTACTATGAATACCAATCTCGGCAAAACAGCGCTGTGGGCTACTGCCGCCTGCACTATCCCGGCTCCCGGTATGGTGAGGCGGGATGGAAGATCAATCACAGCACCAACGTGACCGGCTGGGACGGCTGGGGTAATGGCGTAACGACCTATCCCGCCCTCCTGCATTTCATGAACGCGCTGAGCAATGACGGCCAGGTCTCTCTTGTTCCTGGCACTTACGCGGACGTGGTTGTTTGGAACCTGCCAGGAGATATTACTCCCCTGCCCGCGCCGCTTGCGTCACAGCCTGGTCAAAGGTCAATCACCATCAACAAGAATGGCTTGAGGGTGGCAAAGCCGGGTTTCGATGTCGATGTGGCGACCGATGCTCAACTGGCGGTGTCCTCGAGCATACGGCCGACAAAGATTGTGGCGGCGGATGATATCGCAATTCCTGTCGGCGCCAGCGAATACATGTTGTCGGTTCCAATACCGATAAACAGCGTTTGCGATGTGCAATACTACACGGGTGACGAACTGGTTTACCCAGCTCTCCCGCGCACTTCGCCAGTCGGGGCGCAATGGCGTTTGCTCTCTGACCGCATCCAATTCCAGAACAGCGGGATTGCATGCCGTGCGCGGTTTGTCGTCATCGTCAATGATCAGGTAAGCCAGACCGTTGGCGATAACGATGTCTTCCGGCAATTCGAAGTGAATGGCGAAAATGTCGTGCAGTTTTTGCGGCCCGGCGCTGCAAATCCTCCGGCGTTTTCAGACATCGTTATCGATAGCCGTTGGCCCGCCTTGCGGATACTCGCTGAAGGCTACTTCACGGTGGAAGCTGGGGCGCAAGTCAAAAACGTTCCGATCAATACCGAGGGGTATTTTCCCTTCATCAAGATGATGGTCACAACGGCTGGTCGGTCGGCCTCGTCCGGCCCCTTTACCATTGAGGCATACCAAGGCTGCGTCAGGCCCGCGACGGTCTCGATGTCAAAGCTAAATGGCAACGACTGGTTCGAGACCGGGGATACGACCTATGCCCGCGTGACAGCCAACAACGTGGCGTTCCACAGCTATCGCGGCCGACCGAAATATTACTTCTGGTACTACTCCGACCGAAGCGGCTGGCGTCTCGATACCGTCTATCCCGACGAAGTGTTGGGCATTCGCTATTACATCTTCGGCATTCCCAAAAAAGGATAACCCATGACCGTACCTTACACGTCCGGCACCATTACGCTTGCCAAGGGGTCTGCCGAAGTCACCGGCATTGATACCGCTTGGAAAGCCGCGCTGATCGTCGGCGGCATCATCTTCGTGAACGTCCCGAATGTCGGGGCTATGTCTCTTCCTATCGCCACGGTCGACGACAACACAAAAATCATGGCCGCTATTCCATGGCAGGGCGCAAACGGGACCTACAGCTATGCCCTGGTGCGCGACGGCTCGTTCGAAAGGCAGGCGACGGAAAACGCCATCAAGCTCGCTTCGCTGCTCAATGAGATGCGTAGCGATGCTATCAGCGAGCTGTCAGGCTTGCAGCCTGCTGCTGACAAATTGCCGTATTTCGGCGCGGGTGGAGCTGGTGCGCTTGCTGATTTTAACGCAGCCGCTCGGACGCTTTTGGCGGGTGGTCAGCTACCCGATGGCCAACTCCCAACTCGCTTGAATTCAAAGTTAATCCAATCAGCAAACCAATTCAGAAAGTCTGGTTGGGCTTATGGGGAGAACATCGAAGGTTCTCCAGAGAACGCTTCTGCGGCTTGGTTTTTGTACGTCAATGACATGGATGAGGGTGGCTCGTGGGGGAAGCAAACGGCTACATCGTTTTTCGAGAATAGAAGCTTCGTGAGGCTTCTCGTCAATGGAACATGGCAAGCCTGGGAGCGAGATTACAGCGGGCAGTCCGCGCTTGATGGTCGCTATAATCGACTGTCCCAAATCATAGCGGACGCTCAGTTGCCCGCGAGACTGAGGGCGGACTCATCACTTATTTCGTCAAACTTCAATGACGCTGTTGAGAACGGTTTTTACAAAGCTGGACCTGCGGCGGCTAACCCGCCCGTGTCTGGCACTTACTGGTTCGTGATTGTCACGCGCTTTGACAGCACTATTCATCAAGAGGCGTGGAACGACAATTTCAATATTGGCTATCGAAGGGTTAGGGCAGCCAATGGTGCATGGGGTCCGTGGCGTCTGATTTCGGACGAGCGCGGCAGCAACGCCAACGGTGAATATGTCCGCCTCGCTGATGGAACGCAGATTTGCACGAGGTCAGTCGCTACCGGAAACCCTACCTTAGCGGCGGGAGAAGCTATTTCACTTGGTAGCTTCAACTATGCTGCGTCGTTCGTTGCATCCCCAAGCAGGTCGCTTTCATACGATGGTTCTTGGTCTCATACGCTATCGGTAGGATCAGAGGGCGGTGGCAACGTAGGTGTCGGCGGCGTAGCCATCTCCAATCGAGACAACGCTGCGCATAGCTACGCAGGAACCGTTTACATCACCGCAGTCGGAAGGTGGTACTAATGAAAATCTCCCTTTCTCCTATCCGCCTTAACGACACTCTCATCGTCGAAAAGAATGGCGATCGGCTGCGCATCAATGGCGATCTACTAAATTTCGGTCCCTTGCCTGAAGGCGGGACGATAAAGTTGTCTGACATACCCGGTGGATGGATTTGCGATGACGTAAGGCGCATCAATGGCGATCTGCATATTTGCCTCGTTCTGCCCCATGGCTCTGACCCTGCCGAGTGTGTCGCATTTCCCTCCCCTCTCGAAAACCCGCCTGATGGTGTTATCGACCTGCCGTTCTCTCCGTACTCGACGACATCGGAAGAAGTCGTGGAAGGTGGGCGCAAGATCAGCACGACTTGCTATGAGTGGCGGGTCGATCCGGTGACAACAATTGAGTTTGTGCCAGACCCTCCGCCCTCTGAGGAAGAGCCGGATACAAGTAGCGGTGAGATCTCGCCGGACGTTCGTGCAGCGCTAGACGAGTTAGCCGGTCAATCGGGGGAGCAGATTAATGTGGACGCCTGACGCTTCGATCATCATCACCGCTGAGCAAGAGGCGCAACAGCAACGCGCCACCCTTCAGAAGAAGTTCACGGGTGCCATTCAGACGCACTTAGACGCTACTGCCAGTCAACGCCGGTATGACAGCATCCACACCGCGATTTCATATAGGGATGATCCTAACCCGAAATTTGCGGCCGAAGCGGCGGCGCTGTTCGCCTGGCGCTCTGCCGTGTGGACTTACGCCACCGACGAACTGGATAAGGTTGTGGCTGGTGAGCGAGCTATTCCGACGGTGGAAGAATTTCTGGCCGAATTGCCGCAGCTCGTATGGCCTTCAAGTACATAGGTAGCGCGTTCACCGACTAAATCCACGCAAACCATTTGGATACGTAGCACGACGGTAGGTATGGGAGATCACTTTCGCATTTAGCCCTGCGGTATCCCTCGGAGTACATGCAGTAGTCAGTATGAACATTCGCGATATCGTCTGAGACTTTGGCCTCGATCCGCCGCATCTGGCATTTCATGAATGTTTCGTAGCTACCGCCCTCCGAATAGATCCCGATGCCTGAAAGAACGATCAACAGGGAAAAGCCACAGAGTAGAATGGTTCCTACTCCGAGAAATATCGCTTTGATGAGCTTGAACATGAAGCAAGACCCTCCCCGGCTTCAGGCAAAGAACCATAATAGAAAACAGCTGCCTTCGAGCGCGGCAAACATCAATGCGTGCAACCAAGAAAAAGCCCGCTGCTGTCAGTTTTGCAGCGAAAACTATCTGCTAAGATAAATTAGCATCATCTTCATTGCGCGAGGCTTGTACGCTTTCGCCCAAAACCATCGCAGCTCTTTTCGAATGCCTGCGATCTCTTTCAACAAATAGGAACATCGTTATGGCAAAGGTCACTGCCGACCACGTGCGGGCGGCTGCGAAGTCGCGCGTTCTTGAAAGCAATCTCAACTCTGTCATGGTCGCACTCGATGACTATGGCAAAACTTTTGGTCTCGATCTCCTCCACCGCACGGTGGCGTTCCTGGCGCAGCTCATGCACGAAAGCGGCGAGTTTCGGTATGACCGCGAAATCTGGGGGCCAACGCCATCGCAGGCCCGGTACGACACCCGCACGGATCTCGGAAACACGCTGGAAGCGGATGGTGACGGCTACAAGAACCGGGGGCGCGGCCCTATTCAGGTAACGGGCGGCTATAACATCCGCGCGTTCTATGAGTGGTGCAAGCGCATGGGCTTGAACCCGCCTGATTTCGTTACCAATCCCGACCTGATCAACACCGACCCTTGGGAAGGCTCATCCGCGATCTGGTATTGGGACGAAGGCAATCCCGATCATCGCAGCCTCAACCGCTATGCGGACCGCAACGACCCGGAAATGATCACCCGTAAAATCAATGGCGGATTGAACGGCTATGCCGACCGGCTGGCCTATTACACCCGCCTCGGCCTGGTCGTTCTCGGCTTCAATCCGACCGACATTCGCGGTTTTCAGGGCAAGGCCAAGGCCGCAGGCTATTACAAGGGCAATCTTGATGGTCTGGACGGCCCGCAGACGCGTGCGGCCATCCACTTGGCGCTTGTGGACGTTTCGCCTAAGAGCAACGGTCCTAACCCCGTCAAGGCCGCGCCTGTGACCGAGGCCGTGCCGGTCGCGGTCATTCCCCCTAGCATGGAAGCGCCGTGGTGGAAATCGAAGGAGGTTATTGTTCCGGCCGTTACGGGCGGTGGGCTTTCCTCGGGGCTGGCGGCGGTCGGGACAATGCCTTGGCAGAACCTTGCCCTTGTACTGGTCGCGTTCGGGCTTCTTGGCCTCTTTTTGCTGTGGCGCAAGAGTGTGGACGTGAAGAAGGTCGATGCGCAGGTTCGGGGGATGTCCTGATGCTCATGCCGACATGGCTCAAAATCACGGCTGTTGGCCTGCTGGGCGCGGCTGCGCTGGCTGCAGGTTCCTACCTCCTCGGCAAGCATAACGGCGCGTCTATGGCGCGCGCCGCCATGCACATCGAAGCCGCAAAAAACGCGCTGGATCGCGTCACTCAACTGGAGAAAAACAATGCGACCTTTCGCAGCCTTACGCCTCGCCATCGTTGCCTTGCTTTCATGCGGGATAGCGGCTTGCCAGACAGCGCCTGCGACTGAAGGTGCCGGCTATTCGATGACTCGGTTTTCTGACCCGCAGGCCGCGCGCCTTGCAGCGCTCGATGCGACGGCTGGGCCTGCGATCTACGCCAACAATCAACAGTGCAGCAGAGACCCGGCCTGCCGGAAGTAAGCTGGACCAGATCGAAAGAAAGGATTTACCGGTCATGCCGCCGTTCGAGTTCGATGCGTCGTTGCATCAAAAAATAGGCGAGATGCTGGCGATGCAGGTCGCATTAAAGGAGTCCGTGCAGCGCGTGGAAGAGCAGGCTCGGCGCTCTGAAGACAAGGCTGACGAAAGCCGGGCGGTTGTTCACAGGCGGCTTGACGAGATGGTAAATCGTGTCGGCGAGGTCGAACAGACTGTGGCTATAGTCAAGGAAGACGTGACCGAAATGAAGCCGCACACAGACGACCTCAAGCGCTGGAAGCTGATGGGGGTCGGTGCGTTCACCATGATGGGTATCGGCGCAATGTTCTTGGGTGTGACCTTCGCGGACGTGCTCAAGCGGATCGGTACCCTCATCATAGGACGATAGGAAAAGCCGTCCGGAGTGATGTGGGCGGCTTTCTGCGTTTCTGACCGCTGCAAGCTGGTTTTGTACGAAACACAAGTGGGCAATCGGAAAGAGCAAAGTTCTTGAAATAATTTCACATCAATCTATGGTCGCATCGCCAACTCGTTTCAGCCTGTTAAGAGTATCATCCCATGCATTTCGAGCGCCTAGAGATAACCAACTGGCGGCAGTTTTCGAAAGTTGAGATTGATTTGCATCCTCAGCTTACTGTTTTGGCCGGTGCGAACGGCGCGGGCAAAAGCACGATACTTAGGCTGCTCGCGCAGCACTTTGGCTTCAACATGCCGCTTCTGGCGACGCCCACTCAGAATAAGGCTGGCCTTTTCTCATACATGAGCGGCTTTTTTGGTAAGCGGCGCGCAAACGATCCCAGCAATGATCCCAATTGGGATGATGTCGGCGCGGTGAGTTACACGAGCGGCAATGAGAGCCGCATTCTGGTGCCGAAACAAAATTCGGCGACATATTCGGCTCATTTCTCAAGCCATCAGGCAGTACCCGGATTATTCATAAATTCACATCGCCCTGTGAGCAATTACCAGCCCATCGCATCCATTCCGACTAGCGGTATATCCGTCGAGCAAGCTTATCAACAGTACCATCAAGAAGTGCTGAACAAGCTAAATAACTCGTACACCCAGTACAGTCCTATTTACCGCATAAAAGAAGCCATAATTTCGATGGCGACCTTTGGGCCCGGCAACAAGAATGTCTTAGGAAACGAGAAGACGGAAAGGGACTACGAAGACTTTAAGCAGATGCTTGCAAAAGTATTGCCATCTACGATTGGTTTTTTGGACATCAGTATAAGAGTTCCGGACGTGGTAATGGTAACACGAACAGGAGAATTTGTACTTGACGGCGCATCCGGAGGTCTTATGGCATTGATAGACTTAGCGTGGCAAATTTTCCTTTATTCTCGCGGAAAAGACGCGTTTGTAGCCGTGCTAGACGAACCGGAAAACCACCTTCACCCGTCGATGCAGAGAGTGATTATATCGAATCTTATCGAGGCGTTCCCAAATGCGCAATTCATTGTGGCCACGCATAGCCCATTCGTGGTTTCTTCAGTCAAGGATTCTTGGGTCTATGTTCTGCGATATCTTGATGGACTTGAGACTTTGGGCCCGAGGCGGACAGTTTACTCCCAACGCCTCGATCATTATGACAAAGCAGGCACAGCCAGCGAGATATTGCAAAGCGTCTTGGGCGTGCCTGTCACATTGCCACTTTGGGCTGAAAATCAGCTGGACAAGATAGTAGGTCAGTACGTTATCGACGAGATGGATTTGGAGCAAATACGACGACTTAGAGGGGAACTGGCAGAAGTCGGATTGGGCGATTACTACTCGGACGCGCTAACTCGGATTGCTCAGCGCCAATGATCAAACTGGAAAAACTCGACCCACCGGCGCTCCTTGTCAAGAATGGAGAGCTTTGGAAAACAACGCTGCTAGCGCGTATCGCCGCAAACGAGAAACCAACAGGTACAGTGAAAACCCGATATCGGCACGCGATGATTAAGGCCGTCCTGGTTCGAGAGACTAATGGAAAATGCGCCTATTGCGAAAGCAAACTGCAGCATATCCACCACGGTGATGTCGAGCACATAGTCCCTAAATCGTTAGATCCTGCCCTCACCTTTGAGTGGAGTAACCTCACACTCGCTTGTGAGGTTTGCAATCAGAACAAGTCCGATTTGGACCCAAAAACTGAAAACATAATAGATCCGTACGCGACTAACCCGGAAGACCACCTTTTTTTCCTGGGAGGGCTAGTGTTCGCAAGGGCTGATTCAGCTAGAGGAGTAGCTACCCGCATCATACTAAAGCTCCACCGTCCAGAGCTTGTCGAGATGCGAAATCGGCAACTCGACGGCATCATGAAGATTTATCATCAGATACAAAACGGATCCCTTCCTCTCTCAGTGAGAAAGGCTATCTACTCAGATTTTGTAGACACCGAAACAAGTCCCTCGGCTCCGTATTCCGCGATGACAAAATGCGTTGTTAAAGAGATGGAAAAATACGTGGACCCGGCCATTCTGGAGTAGTGCTCATCCAATCGTAAGTTTCCGATCTCTCAAGGCTACCAAGTCGCGACTTGCTGTAAGGTGGCTACAATCTCACGAAAGTGACGATCCGACTGAGCCGCGCGAGCAATATGCTCACCTCTCAACCCGTCCGAATAAGTGCAATCAAAAACAGGTTTGCGAGCTTTGAGTGAATAAGGGATGAGGCTGTGGAGGTTCGGTATCTGACCCAGTTTATAGCCCTCATCTTCCCAGACAACCACTTGGTCTATCGGATTAAGCTTGTTGACTATGTTTTCGCGAATAGCAGGCTCCAAGCGTTGTCCGTATATGCGCCATCCAGCTGTCATGCTACTAACGCCGTCAGCTCTTTGATTGTGCATCTGCACAACATAGCCCAAATAGGATGGCGCGCCGCGAGGTATTGATATGTCGGCAACCTGAGATGAGCCATTACATTGATCCCATTCCTTCCTCCAGCTGACCAGTTTGTTTCCAAGATTTTCTGTGCCTTGAATCGAGAACAGATCCGGAGCAACAGGCATGATGAAATAGTCGCTGCTTGCCAGCACCGCCCTGTTTAGAGCGCCCAAATTCGGCCCAAGGTCGATTAAGACTAAGTCGGCGCCGATCTTATCCGCCGCAAACTCAATGTACCGATGTATGGCAGACTGCGCTCTCAGCGCCGACTCTTGGCCACCCCGTGCGGAGCTCCACGTATCGCCCAACAAGTCCTCAAAATTGCTGAGACGGAGATCCCCTGGGACTAAAAATAAATCGTATGACTGACTTACCTTGGTGGGCGCTCTCTCTCGAATGTCACCCGTCGTGCGATATACGGGAAGAATGTTCTGGTAGATACTGTTGCCAGTATCGCTCCATGCTCTGCGGATCACCCCATCAGCCATCGCGTAAGACGTTAAGTTGCACTGACTGTCGCAATCTACCATTAGGACAGTAAGACCTTTGCGAGCAAGAAGATGGCTGACATGGTACATGTAGGTTGTCTTTCCTACACCGCCTTTGTTATTAAATATGCTAATGCGTTTCGTCACTAAACACTCCCGCAACCCTAAACTACGATTCTTTACTAACATAATTTTTGGTTGCATCAACCGTTGATCGTACTGTGCACCCAAGAGCCTATCAGAATTGCGGAGTTTCGTCGGTCGCAACACTAAGAATTGGTGGAAAGCCTTCTAGCCTGTAGGTGTATAAATCCACCTGAAGCATAGGCCCGCGCTGGGTATGCATGACGACCGTGCTGATATCCACGTCCAGTCCGGACTTGTGTACGTCGCGGATTGCGTCGTTTAGCTGACGTAGGGCCGCTGCGAGCCGTTCTTCATAATGTTTTCGGCGGGCGTAAATGGTATCCATTAGCTCGGGGCCTGTTTGTAAGGATAATGCTCCCAGCACCACCATTGTGGCGCATCAATTTTGCTCTGGGAGTAGCCGAGGCTGCCCCATTTCGTACAGCCCGGGTTTGAGCAAAAGTGGTTGACGTGGGTGCCATCGCCGCGCTTTTCTTCTATCATCTGTGAGCACCTATTGGTAATAGATACCAGCCTCCTACCGGCGCAGAAATCATAGATTTTTCAGCGCGACGATCCAGAACCTCGATGGCCTTTTCTTTTGCCTCGGGAGCAGTTTTCGCGACAACGGTTACCTTCCAGCGACCACACTGGAAGCGATACTGCTTGCCGCGTCTATCCGGGATCTGTTTGGGCGCCGTTTTCGTAGTCACCCGACAACCCGCAACGAACGCCATGCGTGCGGTCCGCTCATCAAGCGCAGCCCTGCTCTGCTCTCCGAGATTGTTCCACCATTCATCGAAGCGCACAAAGTGATCTTGCTTCGGCATTACTGCCGCTCCTCGGTCGGCGCCCATCCTCTAGTGTATCCGGCACTCATAGCGGCAGTCGCTAAAGCCAGTTGCGCCCTTAAGTGCCGCACATCTTCCATCAATGTCTTGATCGCAGCACGATGATCGCCGTCATGCCAAGCTACAAGATGAGCAACGGGATCAGCTTCGAGTTGTTTGTGTGTAGGACGCACGTCTCCGATCTCCTCTTTCAGAGCTGTCAAAATGTGGTGGTGGCTATTACGGTTGCGCGTTAGTCGGGCATCAGGTCCGCAATCTGACCATGCGAAACGAGAAGTCTAGGATTTGCCATATCGCCGCTTTCCTCATCTACGGTAACGGAATAAGCCGCAACACCGACATTTCTAGGTGCCATGGCTGCAGCAATTTTTTCGGCAGAGGCCGCATTTGACGCCGGACGAATGTCCCCCGGCACAATTCCAGCACGGTTTTTCTTGAACTGCACAACAATGATTTTTTCAGCGGCCGACATATCTCATTCTCTCGTTTGTTCTACAAATGTTCTCATTTTAATAGAGAGTCAAGTGGCAGGAAAATTCTGACTGAATTTAAAAGCTGTGGGACAACTCAAAAAAAAGGTATAATGATTTCAGTGCTTGATTTGCTGCCCCACAAAATTGTAAGTGCTTGGCGACGCTAGGTTCAGTGACTTCGGCAAGGGGCACCATTATCTTTCCCGCACCATTGAAAAGATTGCGCTTTCAGGCGCTATCTATCCGACTTTGACGAGTTGGAGAGTGGGACGGATTGGTTGCCGTCTTCAGTTCGGCACTATTGAACAACCTCTCATGTGATCCCGGCTATGGTGGCCGTATCCCCCACAAACAGCCGCTTAGGCAGTCTGATACCCGACCAACAATGGCGGAATGCAGCAGTGGTTAAAATGACGGACCCCGAGATCTATCCATCGATCAAGTGACCATCCGAGATATCGATACCAACGATCATGCCCGCAAACATGAGAAGGAAGAGAAGAGTGCGATTGCTCAGTGCCAGTTTCATGAAGCGATGGGCTACCTCTGATTGGATCGACCGGGCCAATCGCTTCTTGTAGTTCCTATTCAACCAAGAGAACCATGAACGAACGGGGAGGAAGGTCTTGTCCCCAATCCCGTCGATCAGGACGAGCGCGCCGTTCTTCTCGTCCACGACGATATTCTTCAGGTGCACGTCCACTGCAACGATGTTGCTTTTGATCAGCCAGTCGAGGAACTCCGAAAGCGCTGCGTCCGTCTCCCGACTATATTGTCCGCTTTCGATCGCATCCTGAAGCGTCATGGCAAGCGCACCGTTCTTCCGGCGCACAGCCTTGACCAATATGCCCGTACCCTTGTTGGTGGAAACGATCCCTGCAAAGTGCTGAAGATGGCGCGCGGTACTGGGGCCTTCCTGGGCAACCCGCTCATATTCTCGTAACTCGCGCCGCAGCGGGACGACCGCCTTATAGAAACGCCGCACCAGATACAGCAGCCGGATTTTCTGGAAGTACCGGCGTGGCGGTATTTTTGTCTGCACCTTTACCAGCATGTTCGTACCTGGGAGCGCGTAGACCTCACGCGACATGCCAGACGCCAAAGGCTTTTCTAAAAGCCTCAGCGGGGACTGGAAATCATCGCCTAACGACGCCAATACCGACATCATCGCCTCCTACCATCGTTAATATGAAATATTCCTAATATTACATATTAACGCGAGACAAAAGCACGTTTGCGAGAAGGCAAGGGTATCGCACTTCGGCTGAACCACGAGAAAGCAAAAAGCGCACCGAAAGCGGCGCGCCTTTGCAAACAAAAAACAGTATCGAGTGAATTATAGGCTGCGCCCGATATCCAGAAACTTCTGACGACGTTCGGCGCGCAGCTGGCTTCCGGACTGAGGTGTCAACTCCTTCAGTGCCGCTTCGATCGTTTTGCCGGTCGCGGCAATAACGCTTGAAGGGTCGCGGTGTGCACCACCGATTGGCTCTGGGATAATGCCGTCGATAACGCCGAGCGCCTTCAGGTCGTCTGAGGTGATCTTCATGTTGGTTGCGGCCTCCTTGGCGCGGGTCGAATCGCGCCAGAGGATGGAGGCTGCGCCTTCGGGGGAGATCACCGAGTAGATTGCGTGTTCGAGCATGTAGACACGGTTGCCGGTGGCGATCGCGATGGCGCCGCCAGAGCCGCCTTCGCCGATGACGACGGACACGATCGGCACCTTGACGTTCAGACACATTTCCGTCGAGCGCGCGATGGCTTCCGCCTGGCCGCGTTCTTCAGCTCCGACACCTGGGTAGGCGCCAGCTGTATCGATGAGCGTCACGACGGGTAGAGAGAAACGGTCGGCCAATTCTAGAACGCGGATCGCCTTGCGGTATCCTTCCGGACGCGGGCTCCCGAAATTATGTTTGAGGCGCGACTTGGTGTCGTTGCCTTTTTCCTGGCCGATAATGGCGACCGGCTGGCCGTTGAAGCGGCCGAGGCCTGCCTGAATGGCAGCATCTTCGGCAAACTTGCGGTCGCCGGCAAGCGGCGTGAAATCGGTAAAGAGGGCACTCGCGTAGTCGATGAAGTGCGGGCGCTGCGGGTGGCGCGCGACCTGCGTCTTCTGCCAGGCATTCAGCTTGGAGTAGATATCCTGCATCGCATCGTTGACGCGCGCTTCCAGCCGCGAAATTTCCTCGGACGTATCGATGCTCTCGTCTTCGGCGGCCAGTTTCTTCAGTTCAAGAATCTTGCCTTCCAGGTCCGAAATGGGTTTTTCGAAGTCGAGGTAGCTGAGCATGAGATCCGTTTCCGATCGTTTTGCGCAAGGTTTGACCGGGCTCTCCCGGCGGTTCCGGTCGCTCTAATCAAGGTTTTTACCCTGTTTGGCAAGAGGGTGGTGTGTTTGAACCAACTCTTGAAGGCGTTCTTCCAACACATGTGTGTATATTTGTGTCGTGGAAATGTCCGAATGGCCGAGCAGTTCCTGCACTGCGCGCAGATCCGCGCCGTTCTGCAGAAGATGGCTGGCAAAGGCGTGCCTAAGCACATGCGGCGAGACGGCAGACGGGGTTAATCCTGCGCGGATCGCGATATCCTTCAAGTCACGGCCGAAGACCTGACGGGGCAGATGACCCTCCTTGCTGGCAGCGGGAAAAAGCCAGGGGCTTTCCTCCTGCGGCTTGCCCTTCGGTGTCAGCGCCTTGCGGGCCTCATCATATCTTTCCATCGCTTCGATTGCCGTGCGTGACAACAACACGACCCGGTCCTTATTGCCCTTGCCGCGGATCATGAGGAAACGGCCTTCGTGACGCAGGACCTTTGCCGGCAGAGAGACGAGTTCGCTGACGCGCATGCCCGTGGCATAGAGCAGTTCTAGCAGTAGGTGCATTCGGATCCGTCCCAGCTGTCCAGGCCCCTCTTGGCTCGCCTCTTCCGCAGCTTTGGCCAGAAGTGCCGTGACGCTCGCGACACTCATGGTTTTGGGAAGAGCGCGGCCTTTGCGTGGCGCGTCCAATATGCCGGTTGGGTCGTCGTTTCGAACACCCTCCGAATAAAGAAATTTGTAGAACTGCCGGAGCGCGGAAAGGCGCCTCGCCTGCGAGGATGCGGCAAAGCCTTGATCGGAAAGATGAGCGAGATAGGCCGATAGGTCGGCTGTGCTTGCTTCGGTCAACGACGTCTGGCGAGATGAGAGAAACTCCATCAGGTCGCTGAGGTCGCGCTCATAGGAGGCAAGCGTGTTCATCGCCGCGCCACGCTCGGCGCTCATCATTTCCAGAAAGCCTTCCAGCCGTGCGTGATCCTGGCGAGACATGGCTTTATGTCCTCAAGGTGTGGGCGGGTTGAGACGCTCGGAAGGAATGCGCACCGTGACTTCCCGCTCGCGCGGCTTCACCAGCGAGACAAGCGACACCATGCTCCCATAGACAATGCCGGCAATCGCCGCGAGGATGAAGATGAAACGGAAAAGGGTGGGCATGATCACTCCGCAGCATTTGGTCGCCTTGCCTGTCGGAACATATTGGCAAGGGCATGGCGTCGCCCGAGAGTGTTGCGCCTGACAATCGGCGTCATCCTGTCGGGCTATTTCTGTGGCCTAAAGCGCGCCGCGATCTTTCAGATTCGCGCTTTAGGCTTTAGGTTCTTGTTTCATCGCATGTCGTTGTCGCAAAACCGCTGCACACTTTTCCGCGACATGCTTATAAGACGCGATTTGGCTTGACGCTTGGTAAACATTTGAAGATACCGAAGCCAAATGGGCCATCTTTCATGAGCGAAACCAACTTATCCCTTCCCCAGAGCCTGGGAGAAAAAGCGCGTGCCGCCCTTGGCAGGCGCAACGTCGTCTTCGTCGGGCTGATGGGCGCGGGAAAATCCGCCATCGGCAGGTCGGTCGCGCATCAATTGAAGATCCCCTTCGTCGATACGGATGACGAAATCGAGCGTGTCTCGCGCATGACGATCTCAGAGCTTTTCGCCACCTACGGCGAAGAAGAATTCCGGGCGCTGGAAACGCGCGTCATCAAGCGGCTACTTCGGGGCAGCGCAAAGGTGGTTTCCACTGGTGGGGGAGCTTTCATCAATGAAAACACCCGCAGACACATCAAGCGTGGCGGCGTTTCGCTCTGGCTCAAAGCCGACCTCGAAGTGCTTTGGGAACGCGTCAACAAGCGGGATCATCGCCCCTTGCTGAAGACCGAAGACCCCAAAGCAACACTCGCTGCCCTGATGGAAAAACGTTACCCGATCTACTGCGAAGCCGATATTACGATTGAATCCCGCGATGTTCGCAAGGAGATCATCGCGACGGAAGTTCTAGAAGCCATCGCCAGCCTCAACAAGAAAGCCTGATGCCATGCCCTCTGCCATCCAGACCGACGAGCGCCTCGTTCATGTTCCGCTGGGTGAACGTGCTTATGACATTCTCATCGGACCGGGCCTGATCGCTCGCGCCGGTGGAGAGATTTCCTCACGGCTGAAGGGAAAGCGCGCTGCGATCATCACCGATGAGCACGTTGCGCCGCTATATCTCGAAACATTGATGGATGGTCTGCAAACGGATGGCATTGAGGCCGTATCGCTGACCCTGCCCGCCGGCGAAAAGACCAAGAGCTTCGATCATCTCGTCACCGTCTGCGATGCCATCCTCGCCGCACGGATCGAGCGCAACGACGCGGTCATCGCACTTGGCGGCGGCGTCATCGGTGATCTGGCAGGCTTCGCCGCTGGCATCGTTCGCCGCGGCGTTCGTTTTGTGCAGATTCCGACCTCGCTTCTGGCGCAGGTGGATTCCTCCGTCGGCGGCAAGACCGGCATCAACAGCCGCCACGGCAAGAACCTCATCGGCGTCTTCCATCAGCCAGATCTTGTTCTCGCCGATACCGCTGTTCTCGATACGCTGAGCCCGCGCGAGTTTCGTGCAGGCTATGCCGAAGTGGTCAAATACGGCCTGATCGACAAGCCGGAATTCTTCTCCTGGCTTGAGAAGAACTGGGCTGAGATCGAGAAGGGCGGGCCTGCCCGCATCGAAGCGATTGCCACAAGCTGCCAGGCGAAATCCGACGTGGTGGTTGCGGACGAAAAGGAAAACGGCGTTCGGGCGCTATTGAACCTCGGTCATACCTTCGGCCACGCGCTGGAAGCGGCGACCGAATATAACAGCGCGCGTCTGGTTCACGGAGAAGGCGTTGCCATTGGCATGGTGTTGGCGCACCAGTTCTCCGCCCGCATGAACCTTGCAAGCCCGGATGACGCGAACCGCGTCGAAGCGCATCTGAAGGCGGTGGGTCTGCCGACCTCGATGAAGGATATCCCGGGCCAGCTGCCGCCTGTCGACATGCTAATGACGGCCATTGCTCAGGACAAGAAGGTCAAGGGCGGAAAGCTTACCTTCATCCTGACCCACGGCATCGGCCAGTCTTTCGTGGCGGATGATGTCGCGGCATCGGAAGTGCAGAGCTTTCTATCGGAGAAGCATCCCGGCTAACGCAGCGGCGGGAATAAACGCCTTAGATGGTTAGAACCGCGTCGGCTCTCCCGGCGCCGCGGCTTCTATAGCAAGTGCGTGCAGGCCTGCATCCAGTTCGGGCTTCAACAGTCCATTAATTGCACGATGACGATCCACGCGGGACTTGCCGGAGAACTGCTCGGACACTATCTGAACACGCATATGCGTCTCGCCCGTGCCGGTCATATCCGGTTGGTGCCCCGCATGCATGTGGCTTTCATCGATGACATTCAGGCGATCCGGCAAAAATGCTTCCCGCAGCTTGTTTTCCATGCGTTGGCGCAGGGACATGGCATCCATCTCCTGATGATCGCGTTGTTAGAGCCTGTTTGGAAGCTCGGCGGCGGAGAGCCGATCGGTTTCCACACAGGCCTAAAGGGGCTCCCTAAAAGCCTGTAACATTCCGCTTTGTCAATTCTTGTTGTGCACCCTTTTGCGCACCATAATTGGGATATCATGAAACTGGATTCGAAATATTTCGACCGCATCCGCACGCGTCGCAAAAGAGAGCAACCGCCGGAGGCTCAGGCCCCCGTCTGTCAGTGGGATGGATGCGACAAGCCTGGTAATCACCGTGCACCCGTTGGCCGCAACGCCGAGGGGAAATTCTTCATGTTCTGTTTCGAGCACGTGAAGGAGTACAACAAGGGCTATAATTATTTTTCGGGCCTCTCCGATAGCGAGATCGCCCGTTACCAGAAGGAAGCGATCACTGGCCACCGCCCGACCTGGACAGTGGGGGTCAACAAGACCGCGCGAGACAGCCCGCTTCATTCCACCTTGCGCTCGGGTGCTGCAAATGCGCGCATCCGGGATCCCTTCGGATTTACCAATGGTTTTGGCGATGGAAAGGCTGGCGGCCAGCGGATCCAGCCGGACCGCAAACTGAAAACCCTGGAGGCAAAAGCCTTCGACACGCTCGGGCTCGAAGCCGGTGCAAAGCAGGATGACATCAAACGGCGTTACAAGGAGCTTGTCAAAAAGCACCATCCTGATGCTAATGGTGGCGATCGCGGTTCGGAAGAGCGTTTTCGGGCTGTAATTCAAGCCTACCAATTGTTAAAACAATCGGGTTTCTGCTAAGCCCTTTTTGTGATTGCCTTATGAAGATGTGGCCCGGGTGGTTGCTACCCGCCTTGGAGACGTGATGAGCAAAATTGACCTTGATATTACCAACCTGCCGGATACGACTGTTTCTGTCCGCGAGGTCTTCGGTATCGATACGGATCTGCGTGTTCCGGCTTACAGCCAGGGCGACGCCTATGTGCCAGATCTGGACCCGGACTATCTTTTCGACCGCGATACGACGCTGGCGATCCTTGCAGGCTTTGCTCATAACCGACGTGTCATGGTGTCCGGCTTCCATGGCACTGGTAAGTCCACCCATATCGAACAGGTCGCAGCGCGCCTCAACTGGCCGTGCGTGCGCGTCAACCTCGACAGCCATGTCAGCCGTATCGACCTCGTCGGCAAGGACGCCATCGTCCTGAAGGACGGCAAGCAGGTCACCGAGTTCAAGGACGGAATTCTGCCCTGGGCCTACCAGCACAATGTCGCGCTCGTCTTCGATGAGTATGATGCGGGCCGCCCCGACGTCATGTTCGTTATCCAGCGCGTTCTGGAATCGTCCGGCCGCCTGACGCTGCTCGACCAGAGCCGCGTGATCCGCCCTCACCCGGCCTTCCGTATTTTCGCAACCGCCAACACCGTTGGCCTTGGCGATACCACCGGCCTTTATCATGGTACGCAGCAGATCAACCAGGCACAGATGGACCGCTGGTCGATCGTCACGACGCTGAACTATCTGCCGCACGAGCAGGAAGTGAACATCATCGTTGCCAAGGTGAAGAGCCTCGACAACGAGAAGGGTCGCGAGACCGCATCGAAGATGGTGCGGGTTGCGGATCTCACCCGCTCGGCTTTCATCAATGGCGATCTCTCGACCGTGATGAGCCCGCGTACCGTCATCACCTGGGCAGAGAATGCGGAAATCTTCGGCGATCTCGCCTTTGCCTTCCGCGTCACCTTCCTCAACAAGTGCGATGAGCTGGAGCGGACCCTGGTGGCGGAACAGTACCAGCGTGCTTTC
The DNA here is from genome assembly GCF_030819275.1 of Agrobacterium larrymoorei. Lineage (GTDB taxonomy): Bacteria > Pseudomonadota > Alphaproteobacteria > Rhizobiales > Rhizobiaceae > Agrobacterium > Agrobacterium larrymoorei_B. Next base: position 786,976 of record NZ_JAUTBL010000001.1, read on the forward strand.
GGCGTCGAGTTGAAGGAAAGCGCGGCAAACATCGTTCTCAGCGCCTGAGCTTCGGCAAAAGCCGGAGGATCATCTGAGACGTGAAGACGAAGACGCTCCCGCGTGGCTTTCGAAGTCTGCGCGGAGCGTTCAGAATCGGCAGGAAAGACCATGGCAGCGCGCGGCGATAATTCGAGACCAAAATCTGGCACGGTGATCGACACCGAACCGTTGCGTCAGGCAATCACCGGCTGCGTGCGTTCGGTGGCGGGCAGTTCCGAAGTCGAAGTGGTTTTCGCCAATGAGCGTCCGGGGCTTGCGGGCGAGCGGATGCGCCTGCCGGAGATTTCCAAGAAGCCCACGGCGCAGGAAGTGGCGATCACCCGCGGGCTTGGCGATTCCATGGCGCTTCGCCTTGCATGCCACGACAGCGATGTGCACGCGACGATGTCGCCGCAGGGTGCGGATGCACGGCAGATTTTCGACGCCGTCGAGCAGGCGCGTGTGGAATCCATCGGCGCACTGCGCATGCCGGGCATGGCGAACAATATTCGTGCGATGAACACGGAGAAATACGCCAAGGCCAATTTCGGCAATATCAACACCCAGGAAGATGCACCGATTGCCGAGGCCGTCGCGCTTATGGTGCGTGAAAAGCTGACGGGCGAAAAGCCACCGGAAAGCGCCGGCAAGATTCTCGATGTCTGGCGTTCCTTCATCGAAGACAAGGCGTCTGGCGATCTCAAAGACCTCTCTACCGTTATCGAGGATCAGAAGGCCTTCTCCAAGCTCGTTCGCAAGATGCTGACCTCCATGCAGATGGCGGAGGATTTCGGCGACGAGAATGATGAGCCGGAATCGCAGGAGGCCGAATCCGACGAGGATCAGCCCCGTAGCAACGAGCAGCAGGAAGAGCAGGTCGAAGAAGACGCTGGCTCCGATGCTGCCCCTGCCGAGGAGAGCGAAGCCTCGCAGGAGCAGATGGAAGACGGCGAGATGGATGGCGCCGAGATGTCGGAGGACGAAATGTCCGACGATCTCGACGAGGATTCCGAGACGCCAGGCGAAACCCGTCGCCCGAACAGCCCCTTCGACGATTTCAACGAGAAGGTCGATTATCGCATCTTCACCCAGGAATTCGACGAGGAAATCCACGCCGAGGAACTCTGCGACGAAGCAGAACTCGATCGTCTGCGCGCTTTCCTCGACAAGCAATTGGCCCATCTTCAAGGCGCTGTCGGACGTCTGGCAAATCGTTTGCAGCGCCGCCTGATGGCGCAACAGAATCGCTCCTGGGATTTTGATCTGGAAGAGGGCTATCTCGATCCGGCACGTCTGGTGCGCCTGATCATCGACCCAATGCAGCCGCTTTCCTTCAAAAAGGAGCGCGATACGAAATTCCGCGATACGGTCGTCTCGCTTGTCATCGACAATTCCGGTTCGATGCGCGGACGGCCGATCACGGTCGCCGCAACTTGCGCCGATATTCTGGCGCGCACGCTGGAGCGCTCGGGCGTGAAGGTGGAAATCCTTGGCTTTACAACCAAGGCCTGGAAGGGCGGCCAATCGCGTGAGCAGTGGCTGGCCAATGGCAAGCCACCGTCACCTGGCCGCCTCAACGATCTGCGCCACATCATTTACAAGAGCGCGGATGCTCCATGGCGTCGCGCACGGCGCAACCTCGGGCTTATGATGCGCGAAGGTTTGCTCAAGGAAAACATCGACGGCGAAGCATTGATGTGGGCGCATAACCGCCTGATCAACCGGCCGGAGCAGCGCAAGATCATGATGATGATCTCGGATGGTGCGCCGGTGGACGACTCGACGCTTTCGGTCAATCCGGGCAATTATCTCGAACGGCATCTGCGTGCTGTGATCGAGCAGATCGAGACGCGTTCGCCTGTGGAGCTTCTTGCGATCGGCATCGGCCACGATGTGACGCGCTACTACCGCCGCGCCGTCACGATTGTGGACGCGGACGAGTTGGCTGGCGCCATGACCGAACAACTTGCCGCCCTCTTCGAGGATACCAGCGCAAGCTCCGGCAAGCCATCCCGCAGGATGCGCCGTGCGGGATAGGCCACCTCGCGGCGGCGACGGCGATACTCCCCGCCGGTCTTCCGGCAAAGTCATCGGCGCGCTCTTCTTTGCCCTTGCGATCCTGGCCCCGGCGGCGATTGGGGCCTCTTCCCCCGAAGTCGCGGTGACGTCCACACCAATCAAGGATTTTCTTTTCGGATCGAGTGAGACGCATTTCGGTATGCTGGAGTTTATCGGCGGCCTGTCGATGCGTTCATCCGATCCCGCCTTCGGGGCAATTTCCAGCATTCGCCTCAGACCGGACGGACGCAGCTTCGTTGCCGTTCTGGATACCGGCCACTGGATGACCGGTGAGATTGAACGCGACAGAAAAACGGGCGTCCTCTCAGGCGTTTCGATGGTTCGCGTCGACCCGATGCTGAACGAGACCGGAACCACTGCGCGTAGAAAGGTGGACATGGATGCGGAAGGCTTGGCACTGCGGGGCAATCATCTCTATGTCAGCTATGAGCAGTTCCACCGCATCGGCATTTATCCCGACAAGGATTTGGCAGATGCCAAGCCAAGCGGCAGGCTCCCGCATCTGATCCCGAACAACGCGTTAAAGCGCAATGCTGGGCTGGAGACGCTCGTCGCTTCACCGGAAAATTCGCCGTTGAAGGGCGCGCTGGTTGCAGTGGCGGAAGATAGCGTGGACGGAAGCGGCAACCTCTACGCCGCCATCTTGGAGGGACCATTGAAGGGTCTGTTCGCCGTGAAGAAGCATGGCGATTTCGCCGTCACCGACGGTGCTTTTTTGGCAAATGGCGACCTGCTCTTGCTGGAGCGCCGCTTCAATTTCAGCGAAGGCGCGGGCATGCGCATCCGCCGTATCGATGGCAAGGATATTCTCCCAGGTGCTGTCGTCGATGGAGAAACACTGATCGAGGCTGGCCCGTCCTATCAGATCGATAATATGGAAGGCATGGATGTGGTGACCCAACCAGACGGATCGACCCATATCATCCTTGTCTCGGACGACAACCACTCATTTCTCCAGCGAAACCTGATGCTGGAGTTCAAGCTGAATTAGTTTTCCGAGGAGATGCTTGGGGTGCCGGACCAAGCATTCCTGCAGCATCTGCCCGAAATCGGAACCGACTATCGAGCCGATGATGCAAAAAACTGGTGGCAGATTGCTCGTTCTTTGTTGGCGATTAAATCCCTTCATCGAACACGGGAATCATGGTCGTCTGAAGCCGGAATTTTCCGGCTCCAGAACGAGCCTTACGCGACATATCCGAAGGTGATGCCCGGTGCTACCGCAGTCTCGACCCAGATGCTTTTCGTCTGGGTATAGGCCATCAAAGCGTCCCTACCGCTTGAGCGACCATACCCGCTCTTTCCAAAGCCCCCAAACGGGGACATGACGCTGATTGTCTTGTAGCCGTTGATCCAGAAGGTTCCGGCGCGCACCTGGGAGGCGACGCGATGTGCTCTTGCGACATTGTTCGTCCAGACCGCACCCGCAAGGCCGTAAGGATTGTTATTGGCTAGTGCAACCGCTTCCTCTTCCGTGTCAAATGGCGTCACGCCGACAACCGGCCCAAACACCTCTTCACTGAAGAGAGTGGCACTTGGAGCCACGTTATCAAGAATGGTTGGCGCAAAATAGAAGCCACCCGTTTCTTCCAGTGACTGCGGGCGGCTGCCGCCAGCCGCCAAGGTTGCGCCCTCATTGAGGCCGAGCGTCACCATCTCTGCAATCTTGTTCCATTGACGCAGATTGTTGATGGGTCCAACCTGAGTCGTATCCTCAAATGGATTGCCAACAGGAATTCGATTGGCCGCAGAGGCATAACGTGCGACGAACTCCTCGTGGATCGAGCGCTGAACGAGGAGACGGGAACCCGCAACGCAGCTTTGGCCAGCGCCGCCGAAGATCGCCGATTGTGCCCCGAGAATGGCCCGGTCGAAATCGGCATCGTCAAACACGATGTTTGCCGACTTGCCGCCCAGTTCCAGAATGCACGGAACCACATTTTTTGCTGCCGCCGCTGCGACAAGCGATCCTGCATGAGCTGAACCGACGAAGACCACAAGCCCGGTTCGGGAATGCTTGATGGCAGCCTGTCCCGCTGTTGCGCCTTGTCCTGCGATAACATTGACGAGACCGCGCGGTGCGCCGGCACGTTCGCACAGCAGGCCGAGAATGAGAGTGCTGAGCGGTGTGAGTTCGGAAGGCTTGATCACGACGCCATTGCCTGCACAGATGGCGGGCGCTATCTGCCACCCCCCCGTAAACAAGGGCGCGTTCCAAGGGGTGATCTGAACCACGACGCCGATCGGTTCGTTACGCGTGTAGTTCAGATGCGAGGTGGGAACGGGGATCACTTCCCCATGCAATTTATCGCACCAGCCAGCATAATACTCGAACATTTCCGCGACTTTGAGGACCTCGCCGCGGATATCGCGGATGGGTCTACCGGCGGAACGACTTTCGATTTCGGCAATGTTGGCAGCATTGTCACGAATTTGGCGCCCGATCTCGAACATGATGCGACCGCGCGCGGATGCGGTGAGCTTCGTCCATTCCGGTTGCGCTGCGTCCGCAGCGTCCATCGCCGCATCGACGACCGACTGACCAGCGTCCGCAAACTCGGCAAAGGTCCGACCGGACGAGGGGTCTGTAAGGCTTAGCGTTTCACCTGCGCCATACACGATCTCACCGTTTACGAAGCTGCCGATTTTGTCGGTCTTGAAAAAGCCCGTGAAGAGTTCGCGAACGCGCGGGCCTTGATCCTCTGTCATATTCATGATGTTCATTATTCTCACGACCCTATTTTGAAGATGGTTTGAAGGCACCCATGCGGGTGAAGTCGTCACTGTCTTTCAACTCGGATTTGCTCCACAACTGGCTCACAAGTTCGGCTATGGGAAGTTCTGCCCCCGTGCTCCGCGCCAGTTCGCTCGCAAGGCGAACATCCTTGCGCATCAGGCCCATGGAAAAGCCGCTGTCAAAACGGTCGGACATGATCCAGGTGGGAAAATGCACCTCACTGATCATCGACTTTCCAGATGCCGCATTCAGCACACGCAAGGCAGCTTCCGGATCAATGCCGCTCGAAAGCGCGAGTTTGAGTGCTTCGCTCGTGGTGATCATGTGCGCTGCTGCGAGAAGATTGTTGATCAGCTTCGCAACATTCCCAGATCCGCTTGCGCCGACGTGAAGCACCTTTGCGGACAGAGCCTCGATGACTGGCCGGGCGAGTGCGGCATCTTTTTCCGCTCCACCAATCATCATTGTCAGCTTTCCAGAAGCGGCTCCAGCCGGACCGCCGCTGACCGGTGCGTCCAGAAAACCATGATTCAGCTCCGCCAAACGACGCGCCAATTTGCGGCTGACATCCGGCTCGGAGGTGGATGTGTCGATAATGATGATGCGCGTGCCACTTCGCTGCTCGAGAATATCGATGTGTTGATCGATAACGGCTTCGACGTCTTTTGCTGTTGGGAGTGAAAAGACAAGGAAGTCACTCACTTCGAATGCCGCAGCAATCGTCTCTAAAGGTCCGACTGCCGATTTGGCTGCAAGGATGCGACGCTCCTGCGAAAGGTCAAAGCCGAGGGTGCGGAAGCCTTTCGATGCCAAAGTCGTTGCCATGCCGATTCCCATACTGCCGAGGCCGATGACCCCTACAGTCGCTTGCATCTCTGCCGACATTCAAATCCCCTTTATGAGCGTTCAGCCCTGCTGATTTTGATAGGGCAAACCTCTCATCTTCATGGAAGAGCCGGTAGTCGGAACGTGGGGAACAACGCGTTGCAGCAGGAGCAACGCCTCCTTTACACCTTGAAGGCAGCCATTACCGAGGCGAGATGACTTGCCAGGCGATCCACAGAAGTGGGAAGTCTTCGACGGGCTTTGACGATAAGGTGCGCACTTGCCTGCGCCAATAGCGGGTCGCTCAGTTCGGCAACGCCAAGTGCCGAGCGGGAGAGTTCCGTCGCTACGGAAAAGTTTGGCAGGAACGTTACGCCGAGTTCCGCTATGACGAAGCGCCTCAACACGTCGATCGAGGGTGTCTCCACCAATGGTGCGACTGCCATCCCGCAGTCTGCGGCCACGCGAGCGACAAGCTGCGTCACCCCATGTCCTTTGCTCAGCAGCGCATAGGGGCTTTCTGCCATGCAATCCTGGAGCCTGATACTTGGACGGGCAAGCAGTGGGTGTCCGTTCGGTGCGACGAGACACAGCGGCTGTCGAGAAATGGCGAGCGACCGTAGTCGCGTATCAATGACGGGATTATAGGCGATGCCGATGTCGGAATCGCCGTTGACAACCGTGTCCAACACATCGTCGGTGCTGCCCAGGGTCAGTGAGTAGGCCACCAAAGGGTAGCTCTTCACGAAGGTCTTGAGCCCGTGCTCAATCATGTCGCCGAGAAACCCTTCGCCGCAGCAAATACGGATGCGAGCCTGCTGGACACTACGCAACTGGTCGAGTTGCTCGGAGTGAAGATTTCTGTCTTCGATCACCCTTTGTGCATGCTCTAATACCAGCCGGCCAGCATCGGTCAGGCCTACGCCGCGACTGCTGCGCTCGAACAGGGGAAGCCCGACGTTTCTCTCTGTTTCGGCGATTTGCCGGCTGACAACCGACGCGGCAACATGCAGGAGTTCTGCCGCGCTTCGGATCGAACCCGTTCGCACGACGGCGGTGAAGATCCGGAGAGCTTTGGCGTCAAGCGTTTCCATCAGCGCATATTTCGCGGCAGCGGCGATCCTGTCAATGTATTCGGCTCAAATCCTCGATAGCCGTCAAGCTGACTCAAGTTGATCTTGGACCAGTGCTATCCACATGTTCGCCCCAAGAGGCAAAACATCATCGTTGAAATCGAAGAAGGGCGAATGCAGGCCCGGGTTGCTCCCGCTTTTCCTTGCGCCTAGCCAGAAGTAACAACCGCGTTTTTCCCGCAGCATGAAGGAAAAATCCTCCGCCGCCATGCTCGGATCCGCATCGACAACCTTAATGCCCGGCACTCGGGGCGCTAGGTGGCGGATGATGGCGGCGCAGGCTGGGTCGTTGGTTGTTGCCGGATAGCGGCGCAGGTAGTCAATCTCCACCATGCATTCGAACGCGGAAGCGATTGCATTTGCAATTGCTGCTAGGCGTTTCTCTATCGTTGCGCCAACCTGCTCATCGAACCAGCGGGTCGTACCTTTGACAACGACCTCTTCCGGTATGACGTTCCACGCATCGCCGCCATGAACTTGCGTTGCCGATACGACCGCGCTTTGCAAGGGGGAAACGTTACGGCTCGCGATGGTCTGGAGCGCTGAGACAATCTGCGACGCGGCCACAATCGGGTCTGCACCCTCATGCGGCATCGCACCATGGGCACCGCGTCCCGTGACTTTGATCTCGAAGATGGCGAATGCGGCCATCATTTCTCCATCACGCGCCACACATGTTCCGAGATCCAAGGCGGGCCAATTGTGCATGCCATAGATGCCATCCATGACGAAGTCCCGGAAAAGTCCGTCCTTGACCATAGCCTGGCCGCCGCCATCATTTTCTTCAGCGGGCTGGAAGACGAAATGGACGGCGCCATTGAAGGCCTGTGAAGAAAGCGATTTCGCCGCCGCGAGAGCCATGGCCACATGACCATCGTGACCGCAGGCGTGCATTTTTCCGGCGACGCGGGATGCATATTCGACGCCACTTTTCTCCATGATAGGGAGGGCGTCGATGTCAGCGCGAATACCGATGGCCTTCGAGGACATGCCGCGTTTTAAGCTGCCCACCACGCCGGTTTTGCCATAACCGGTTTTTACCGCGTAGCCCCATTCTGCCAATCGTGCAGCGATGAAGGCGGATGTTTCCGTTTCCTCGAAGCCCATTTCAGGATTGCGGTGCAGATGACGCCGCCAGTTCACGGCCTCAGCAACATCCGCGTTATTGAGAAATGTCCGCACCGGCTTTCCTTCGATTAAAATGCCGGTCGCTCTCCATATGCGACCGGATTATTTTTATTGACCCGTGAGCCGCAGTGAAAGATCTGCGATCACGACCGATCCCATGAAGGTTCCAAACATCACGCAGACTGCTACGATAACGATCTTCCAACCGGACTTTCTGGCGATGTCGAACTCACCTTTGGTCAGCGCGAGGCCGCCATAAGCCAGAGCAGGCGTTGCAAGGGCCAGGAAGTTCAACACGGTGACCTTCTCGAGAACCCAGGCAGAGCCTGGGACGAATGGCAACGTCACGATGATGGCCAGAAGCGAGGTCCAGGCTACACCGGGCAGGTAGAATGGCAGGTAGCGCGCCAGGACGAGGCCTGCCACCGACACTAGATACAAGATCGCCATGCCGGGCAGTGCGACAAGCGGATTGACGCCTGTCGCGATCCAATTTGCAACAAGCCCGATGACACAGGCGATGACAAGAAGGCCCGAGTAGTTGGCGAGATTGATCCCGCGCTCATCTTCGGCGTGGGTAGGAAGTTGCTCCTCAAGGGAGGAGGTTTGGACCGAGTTCATGCTCATCTTGTCTCTCCTTTGACTACCCAGTTGGCCGGATCGTTCGGACGTGCCTTCTTGTAGAGCCATTCCGTCAACGGAAGAGCCACGAAAAGGCCAACATAAAGACCGGTGGCATATGTCAGGATGTTACTGGCAGCTGCGAGCGCCAAAATGACATCCTTGTTCTCTGGCAAGACAGAAACAAGGCCGCCCGTGCATGCGGCAAGCATGCTTCCCGAACCGACGCCGCACGACATGGCCAGTGCACGGTAATCGAACCAGCCCAGCGACTGAATAAGAGGCGGCACAATGGCAAAGACGAATGTGCCAATCAAAGTACCCGTCGCGTACACACCCATGGCTCCTGCGCCTTCCGGGCTGTTGAGGCCGAAGCGATCCGCGATCACAGCCAGGTTCGGCTCGCGGTCAATCGAATAGGTCGCCCCGATCGATTCCCGACCCATTTTCAAGAGGAAAACCGCAACGGGGAAAGCAATGACGATGGTTCCAAGATTACCGAGTTCTTGGACGACGAGTGCCGGACCGGCTTCGATGATCTTGTCGATCTGGGGCCCGACAGTGGTACCGAACTTGGCGATGAACGGCATGATGGAAATAGTGATCATCGTGCCGGCCAGCTTCACAGCGTCCGAAGGAATAAGCGCTGCGGTCTTTTTCAAGATATTAGGATTGAGCGCGATGCCCAAAGCGAAAGCGTAAAGAATTGGCAGGAATACAACGGTGCCAATGCCGATTGGCAGTCTCAGTATGCCGATATATTCGGAAACGATGACGATGGCCAGCACGACGCCGTGAAGCCACCATCCTTTCAAGGATGTCGTGTTCATGATTGTTGTCCCTCTGGTCAGTGCGGCGCTCGCTTCTTTTGCTTTTGTCAGCCGTCAGAAGGAATTATGACTGCGGCTGACGCTATTGGAAGCCCGAAGAAGCGCAACGTCGTGTTGCAAGGCCAGCAACGCGACGATCGCCAGCCTTGGTCGCAGGTCGCCCGGATTGCGCTGCTCCAGCGACGTCAACACGCACAAACACTTTCAAAACCGGAGGTTCTAAGATCGGCGTCATCCGTTCCCAGCTCTTAGGTATTTGGTTTCAGCATGTCATGTCATGGCTTGGGGTTTGTCTATAACGGGGCGTCCTATCGGGCGCGCAAAGGACGCTTTACCCCTTGGAAACTACACATCGTGCCTTAGACCCGAACGTGGGACATCGCTAAGGCAATTCAGCCTCGCGAAAAACCAAGCTCGGTGAGCCGCTTCTGCGCGGTCGGCGGCATGGGAAGGTCAGGATTGTTGCGCGCAGTCTCGATCAGGAGTTCGTCGCTTGCCTTCTCCGTGACTTCGATCAGCGTCTTGAAGAAGGTATCAGGATCGAGTCCCGGCTGGATCGGCGGCAGGATACGGACCTTGAAGTGGCCCGGATAGCGCATGGTGGACCGGCGCGGCCAAAAGAGGCCGGGATGCATCGCGACCGGCACAACCGGCACTTTGAGATCGCGATAGAGCCGCGCGATTCCGTAGCGATATTCAGGCTCCGCCCCTGGCGGACGTCGTGTTCCTTCCGGATAAATGATCAACTCACGACCCTTGGCCATCTCCTCCTTGGCGCGGTCCATGACCTTCAGCATGGCCTTGCCACGTGCAGCACGATTGACGGGGATCATCCGCTGCTTGGCGACATACCAGCCAAAGAGCGGGATCCACATCAGCTCGCGCTTCAGGATATAGACCGGGTCTTTCAGATCGGGCAGCAGCGCGTAGGTGTCCCAAAAAGATTGGTGCTTCGGCGCGAAGATACATCCGGTTGCCGGAATGTTTTCCAGTCCCTCCACCTCGAAAGTCGTTCCGACAATCGTCTTCATGAGCCAGTGGTTGGAACGCGCCCAGTTCTTCGGGATCTCATAGGCAAGTTTGCGTGGCACGAGGAAGTAGATCGGCGTCAGCACGATCATGCGCAGGATGAGATTGAGATAGAAGAAAGTGTTGAACAGAACCGAACGTAGTCTGAGCATGTGTCTGGTATCTCCGGGCGCTTGAGCCGAAGACGGGTGCCTCTTCACGCCAGCGCAGATGGGCAACGCCTACACGATACGGGGGCCATGCAGCAAGACCTATCCGCCGAGAAGGAGGCCTGACGAGACGGGCAAGATGTTTTGGAGCGACCGCTCAGACCCCGGCGCGATCTTCCAAACTCGCGTCTTACGCGACGAGTATTGGTCTCGTCGCAAGTGATGCCGCAGCACCGCTTCACGCTTTTGCGCGACAGGCTTTAGTCCCTCAGGCCGTTGCCCTTGCCGATCCCTGTCAGGTCGCGGAGAGCGGCGACGACGAATTTCGCGTATTCGTACATCATGGTGCGCAACACGTCAGGATTGGCAAACCAGTTGGTGCGGCTCAAATCGGAGTTGATGACCGGATAAGCGATGAATTCCGTATTGGGGCTGGCGCTTCTAAGCTCATGCAGGCTTCGATGCATATGGTAGTTGTTGGTGACGACGACGATAGACGTGTAGCCCTTATCGCGGATCCAGCCTGCCGCCTCATTGGCGTTGCCGATCGTGTCGATCGCCTTGTAACCCATATCGACACAGCAGGCGAAGAGATCGGGCGAACTCTGCGTCATCTTCCGGATCTGCGCGCGTGTCGTGGATGGGTTGACGCCGGAGATCAGAAGCCGCTTGCCGACCTTATCGCGCAACAATCCGACCGCCTGGTCGATCCGCTGATAACCCCCGGTCAGGACGATAATGGCATCGGCTCTTGCGCCTTCCGGTGGGCGCATGGTTGCAACGGAATCGGCAAACCAAAGAAATCCGCCGAAGACGGCACCGGCGGTCACAACAAAAATGAGGATGGCGACGCGGATGAAGCGGCGCAAGGGCCCGCGTCGCGAGAACAATCGGTTCCGCGGCGAATCAGCCATATGATCGTGCCGGTCTATGCGACTCATTGCCATGAGTTACCATAAGCAGGGACTATGGCAAGGAACAGGCGGTTGTGCCCGGCCCTCAACCACCAAACCTGCTTACAAGCCATCGCTCTTCGACGGGTCTGAACGGATGCGGTCGATCTCGTCGATGGTACGGATCACCGTCATGCGCGCCGTGATCGTCGTCAGCAGCGAAATGATGATCATGGTTGCGAGAATGCCGAGATAGCCGTCGATGCCGACCGAGAAGGAGCCGAACAAGGCGGTCGCCTGGTCGCTTTGCGGTGTTGCAAGGGAGCGCGACTGCCAGAAGCCGGCGGCAACGAAGACGAGCGCGGCAACAGCACTACCCGCCCCCGATCCCTTGAGGCTGATCTTCAAAAAGTGCTTCTGGAATTCGCGTGCGACGAATCCGCTTTCGGCGCCGACGAAATGCAGCACCTCGACAATATGCCGGTTGCCGGACAGTGCCCCGCGCGTGGCAAAGATCACCGTCAGCACCATGGCGGTGAAGACCAGCACCAGCACGCCCACACCGATCATCACTGTCGTATGCGCCATGGAGACCAGACGATCCACCCAGGTGCGGTGGTCGTCGAGAAAGGCCTGTGGGATTTCGGTCTTCAGCATTGCCCGCATGGCTTCGAAGTCCGGCGGGTTGTTTTCATCGATGGTGATAATCACGAGACGCGGGACCGGCAGCTCAGACAGATCGAGCCCGGAGCCCAGCCATGGCTCCAAGAGGCGGCTTGTCGCGGCATCGTCCATGATCGTGCCTTCGCGGGTGCCGACAAAACCCAGCGCCAGATTGCGGGCCTTGTTGAGCGCCGCATTCATATCGAGGCCGTCTTCGGGTTTGATCTGAATGGTGATCTCACGCGAAATCTGGCTCTGCCAGCTGGCGGCGGTGGCGCGCACCATGCTGACGGCACCGAGCGTCAGACAGGCGAGAAACGCCATGATGGCAATAACGACGATCAGCGCATTGCCCTGAATGTTGGAGGGCGGCAGGATCGGCGCCATCGGGCGGATGCGCATCTGTGGTGCGCCCTGCTGCGGCGCTCTCGGCTTTAGCGTCTTGCGGTTCATCTCATTCATAGATGTCGAGCCGCCCTTCGGTCAAAATCATCCGGCGTGCATCCACCTGATCCATCAAGCCGAAATCATGGGTGGCGATGACGACGGCAGTGCCCAGACGGTTGAGTTCCAGAAAGAGATTAAGCAGTCTCTTCGCCATGGGCGGATCGACGTTACCGGTCGGCTCATCGGCCAAGAGGATTTCCGGCTGGTCCATCAGCGCGCGTGCGATTGCGGCGCGCTGCTTTTCCCCGCCCGAAAGGATGGCGGGAAGAACGTTGACGCGCTCTCCGAGCCCGACCCACTTCAAAAGCTCGATCACATCGTTGCGATAGGCGCTTTCTTCCTTGCCGCGAACGCGCAAAGGCAAGGCGACATTCTCATAGGTGGTCAGATGATCGAGCAGACGAAAATCCTGAAACACGATGCCGACGCGCCGGCGCAGCATTGGAAGCTCGCTTCGCGGGATGCGTGAGATATCGCGGTTGAACATGCGGATATGGCCGCGAGTCGGCTGCAGCGACATCAGCAGCAAGCGCAGAAGCGTCGTCTTGCCCGCGCCGGACGGACCGGTCAGGAACTGGAAGGACCCTTTGGGAATATCGAAGGTCATGTCCCTGAGAATTTCAGGGCCCATACCGTAACGCAGCCCGACATTTTCGAAATGGATCAACGCTTTTCCAGTCTCTTTCTTTTCCGGTCCGCTTGAGCGTCTTCGAATCTCCGCCCATCGCTTCTTGCCCGCGAGTGGCGGGAAACGCGGCTCGAAGCAAGCGATCTTTGCGAAGCGTTAACCAATTAAATTTACGACTGGTCAAGATTCCTTTCAATGCCCAGGGTGAACTTGGGCTGAAAAACTGACCAAGGGACTTCATGGCTATGTTCCGTCCATTTCGCAAACAAACGGCACATGATTACGACCTTTTGATGCCAGATACGCCTGTACGGCCAAAGACAAGAGCCGCTATGCGACCGGAAACGATCGACGCCGACTTCGTGACCGTAAAGGAAACGGTCTATCGTGACTACGGAAACGACAATCGACGCAAGGCTTATCAACAAGGCAAGCACAGAACTGTCGGTGCGCTCGAGACGTTTGAAGCGATGATCGCATGGGTCGACCGCAAGCTCTCCTCGCTTTCGGTCGATGGCTATTCGGCCGTTGTCGCAGCCGCAGCCGTTGGCATGTTTTTCATGTCCGGTGGCTTTTCCGTGCTTCCAACGAACACACAGGCCGTCGCAGCGGCACCGGACCCACTCGCCATCACCCATATCAGCATCACCCCGCAGGATGCAGGTGGCATGGAAGTTCTGGTGATCAACGGGATTGTCGACAACAGGACCGACAACATTCAGGAGGTCCCCTCCATCCGCGCCGATCTCTTCGCCGCGAAGGGAGAGAAGGTCGCAAGCATGCTGATCGAGCCACCCGTCCCCGAAATTGGACCGGGCCAGAGCCACGGCTTCTCGGCAAAACTGCGCCATCCCGGTGGAAAAACGCCGGAAATCAAGCTTTCCTTTATCGAAACGGATGCTTCCGCCCGCTGACTGTGCTACCGCAACCCCTTCATTCCATCCGCCGGCAGGATCTGTCTGGCTGCGGAGCAATGCAGGAGATACCATGCCCGTCGTTCGTGGAAAAAACATCGAGCCGCTTTACACAGCCGACCAGATCGCCGAGCGCAACCGCGATATGGCAAAGCATATCGCCCAGGGTCCGACGAAGGATCTGCTGGTCATTGCGGTGTTGAAGGGCTCCTTCATTTTTGCTGCCGACCTCATCCGCGCCCTGCACGATAGTGGACTTGCACCGGAAGTCGAGTTCATCACACTCTCCAGCTATGGCACCGGCACCGTTTCGCAAGGCGTGAAGATCGTCAAGGATATCGATAGCGACGTAAAGGATCGCGACGTTCTTCTGATCGACGATATCCTCGAATCCGGTCGTACCCTGCGTTTCGCCAAGGAACTGCTCTACGAGCGTGGCGCCCGTAACGTCTCCATTGCCGTGCTGCTGGACAAGAAGGTCAAGCGCAAGGAAGATCTGGAAGCTGACTTCGTCGGTTTCGAGTGCCCGGATTACTTCGTCGTCGGCTACGGTATGGATGTTGCCTACGCTTTCCGCGAACTGCCTTTCGTCGGCGTCGTCACTGGCGACGTGGAATGATCTGTTTTCTCAAAAATCGGTCATAACGAAAAAGGGCTCCCGAAGGAGCCCTTAATCAATTTAGGCAGCGTCTGCCACGCCATCATGCGACGCGTTCGGCTTGACCTTGAACAGAAGCCTGTCGGTGCCGGCAGTCACCTTGACGGTGGAACCATCCGGAACCTCGCCACCCAGGATCATCTCCGCCAGCCTGTCCTGAACGGATTTCTGGATGACACGCTTCAGTGGGCGTGCACCATAGGCAGGGTCGTAACCCTTGTTGGCAAGCCAGGTCCGTGCATCCTCATCCAGTTCGAGCGTGATCTTGCGATCGCTGAGCAGCGAAACGAGGCGGCGAAGCTGGATATCGACAATCGCACCCATCTCATCGCGATGCAGGCGATGGAAGAGGATGATGTCGTCGATACGGTTCAGGAACTCAGGGCGGAAGTGACCACGCACGCGCTCCATCACCATTTCGCGGACCGAGTCGACATTGTCGCTGTCACCCATCTGCGTCAGGAACTCTGAACCGAGGTTCGAGGTCATGATAATGATGGTGTTCTTGAAATCGACAGTGCGGCCCTGGCCATCGGTCAGACGGCCGTCATCCAGCACCTGCAACAGGACGTTGAAGACGTCCGGATGCGCCTTTTCGATTTCGTCGAACAGCACAACCTGGTACGGGCGGCGGCGAACCGCTTCCGTCAGCGCACCACCCTCTTCATAGCCGACGTAGCCCGGAGGCGCACCGATCAGCCGGGCAACGGAGTGCTTCTCCATATATTCCGACATGTCGAGGCGAACCATCGCGGTTTCGTCGTCGAAGAGAAAGCGAGCGAGCGCCTTTGTCAGCTCCGTCTTACCCACGCCCGTCGGGCCAAGGAAGATGAAGGAGCCGATCGGCCGGTTCGGGTCTTGCAGACCGGCACGCGCACGGCGTACCGCCCTGGATACGGCCTGAACCGCTTCACCCTGGCCCACCACGGACTTGCTGAGTTCGTCTTCCATGCGCAGCAGCTTCTCGCGCTGACCTTCCAGCATCTTGTCGACGGGAATACCCGTCCAGCGGGAGACGACCTGGGCGATGTTGTCCGCCGTCACCACTTCCTGCACCATGGAGGCGGCACCGTTGCTGTCGCGCTCTTCCGCCGCAGCCAGTTCCTTTTCCAGGCCTGGAATGATGCCGTAGGTCAACTCACCAGCGCGCTGGAACTGACCGTTGCGCTGGGCAATCGCCAATTCGTTGCGTGCTTCTTCAAGCTGCTTCTTCAGATCCGCGGCATGGCCAAGCTTCTGCTTTTCCGCCTGCCAACGGGCCGTCAGGGCATCCGCCTTTTCTTCCGTATCGGTCAGCTCATCTTCGAGCCTCTTCAGCCGGTCAGCCGAAGATGCATCCGTCTCCTGCTTCAAGGCTTCGCGCTCGATCTTGAGCTGGATGATGCGACGATCCAGTTCGTCCAGCTCTTCCGGCTTGGAATCCACCTGCATGCGCAGGCGCGATGCGGCTTCGTCCATCAGGTCGATGGCCTTGTCCGGCAGGAAGCGATCGGTGATGTAGCGGTTCGAAAGGGTCGCAGCCGCAACCAGAGCCGAATCCGAGATACGGACCTTATGGTGCTGCTCGTATTTTTCTTTCAGACCGCGCAGGATCGAGATCGTGTCCTCGACCGTCGGCTCATCAACCAGAACCGGCTGGAAGCGACGGGCAAGGGCTGGATCCTTTTCGACATGCTTGCGGTACTCATCAAGCGTGGTGGCGCCAACGCAGTGCAGTTCGCCGCGTGCCAGGGCAGGCTTCAGGAGGTTGGACGCATCCATGGCGCCATCTGCCTTACCGGCTCCGACCAGCGTGTGCATTTCGTCGATGAAGAGAATGATGCCACCGGCTTCGGCTTGCACCTCGTTCAGCACAGCCTTCAGACGCTCTTCGAACTCACCGCGATACTTCGCACCGGCAATCAGCGCACCCATATCGAGCGCCATCAGCTTCTTGTCTTTCAAGCTTTCCGGCACGTCGCCATTGATGATGCGCAACGCCAAGCCTTCGGCGATCGCCGTTTTACCGACGCCCGGTTCGCCGATGAGCACGGGGTTGTTCTTCGTGCGGCGCGACAGAACCTGGATCGTCCGGCGAATTTCGTCATCGCGACCGATCACCGGATCGAGCTTGCCTTCACGGGCTTCCGCCGTCAGATCGCGAGCAAACTTCTTCAGCGCATCAAAGCCCTGTTCGGCATTGGCGCTATCGGCGGTGCGGCCCTTGCGGATATCGTTGATCGCCTGATTGAGAGCCTGCGCCGTCACACCTGCCTTTTTGAGCGATGCGGATGTCGACGCGGATGTCTCGATAGCAAGCGCCTGAAGCAGCCGCTCGACGGTTACGAAACTGTCGCCTGCTTTTTTCGACAGGTCTTCAGCAGTCGCAAAGACCTTGGCAAGCGGTGCTGTCAGCGAAAGACCGCCGCTGCCACCGGAAACCTTGGGCAGTTTCGCGAGGGCTGCATCATTGGCAAGCCTTGCTTCCTTGGGATCGCCGCCAGCGCGTTCGATCAGCGATGACGCCATGCCCTGATCGTCGTCCAACAACGCCTTCAGCACATGCTCAGCCGAGAATTGCTGATGGTTTTGCGCCAGCGCATAGGTCTGGGCGGATTGAAGAAATCCACGGACCCGCTCTGAGTATTTTTCAATGTTCATATCATAACCTCCTTTGCCGGCCTGCCCGCCTTCGGCACAGATCGGCACATTGGGATTGGAGCCCCCGGAAGCGGCAGACCCCTCTTCGGCATCTCACATGATAGATTTGCAAATGCCGCGTAGCCTTGGCGCGTTTGACCGCCGCGGCTTACCTAGTAAGGATATGGGGGGTGTTTTACGCCTTTAAAGAGCATGCGGCAGCGATGCATGCAAAATTCTGCGGCCCGTTTTCGAAGCAACGGCAAAAGCCGCAGAAGCGACAGGTTCGCAAACCCATCGCGAATGGCGTCAGGCCGCGAGAGCGCGGGCCACGGCAAGGCGGATGTCCGGCAATGCGAAGGGCTTGGGAACGACATCGATGATCTTGGTGACAAGGTCGTCCGCACGCTCACGCTGTTCGGCATAGCCAGTCATCAGCAGGATTTTGAGGTTGGGATATTGCGTCGAGGCACGATGCGCCAGTTCGATCCCGTCCATCACCGGCATTCGGATATCGGACAGGAGAAGATCGAAATCCTGTTCGCTCAGTTTTTCGAACCCTTGCTCGCCATCGGCGGCCTCGTGGGTTTCGTGTCCATCCAGGCGAAGCGCCCGGGCGACAAACGTACGCAGAGCGTCTTCGTCTTCGGTAATGAGAATTCTGGCCATCTTCCATTGCTCCTGGTATTCATTCCAGCGAGCCCAAACTCGGTCATTTCCCTTTGCAATAGGTAAATGACGGCGAGGCCACCGGTGGCATGGTTAACAACCCATGCCACATTTGCGTTCCACCCCATCCATGGCAGACCCGATAACCGATGAGTGAAGACCTGGCAGCAAGAGCTGCGCACAGCGCCGCAATGCGAGAACGCGCCGAAAGGGATATGGCGCGCATGGGTGTCGATGCGGCATTTATTTGCAAACTGGTCGAGACCTTCTACGAGCGTGTCCGTGAGCATGACACGCTCGGACCCGTCTTCGACAACCGGCTTTCAGGCCGCTGGCCGGAGCACATGGAAAAGATGAAGAGCTTCTGGTCTTCCGTTGCCTTCAAGACCGGCGCCTACGGCGGAAAACCGGTCCAGGCGCATATGGGTGTCGGCGGCATGAGCGCCGATCTCTTTCCCCAATGGCTGACCTTGTTTTCCCAAACGCTGGATGAGATCGCGCCGACGAAGGAAGCGCGTGACTGGTTCATGCAGACCGCGGAGCGCATCGCCAGAAGCCTGACGCTCTCCCTCTTCTACAACCCTGCCTTTGACGATCCGACACTTAAAGCCTGACCGGGTTGCCGATCTCAACTTGAGGTTACTCAAGGCTGGCCGAAATATCACCACTATTGTCTTGAAGGCTGCAATCGGACGTGGTTATTACATTGGCGGGAGGCGTACCAAGCGGTTCGCCGAAGCTTCAGTCAAGGCAATCAGTGATGGATCGCAGATCGTTTATCAGAAACGCAGGTGCCGCAGGCGCAGGCGTCACAGCAGCAGCCCTCGCAGCACCGGCTATCGCGCAGGAAAACCCGCAGATCACATGGCGTATGACCTCCTCCTTTACCAAGGGGCTGGATATTCTCTTTGGCGCCGGTCAGCTGGTTGCCGATCATGTGAAGGAAGCTTCGGGCGGTAACTTCGTCATCCAGCATTTCGCAGGCGGCGAAATCGTCCCGGCCCTCCAGGCGGCAGACGCAGTCAGCGCCGGAACGGTCGAGATGGCCCACACCTGCTCCTATTACTATGTCGGCAAAGACCCGACTTTCGCGCTCGGAACTGCCATCCCCTTCGGCCTCAATGCGCGCCAGACCAATGCCTGGTTCAATCAGGCTGGTGGCAACGATCTGCTGAACGCTTTTTTTGCCAAGCACAACATCTATTCCATCCTGCTCGGCAATACGGGCGCGCAGATGGGCGGCTGGTTCCGCAAGGAAATCAACACCATCGATGACCTCAAAGGCTTGAAGATGCGCATCGCCGGACTTGCCGGCCAGGTCATGCAGAAGGTCGGCGTCACTCCCCAGCAGATCGCTGGCGGTGACGTCTATGCCGCTCTTGAAAAGGGCACGATCGACGCAACGGAGTTCGTCGGCCCTTATGACGACCAGAAGCTCGGCTTCTACAAGGTCGCCAAATATTACTACTACCCCGCTTGGTGGGAGGGTGGCCCTGCCGTTCACGCCTTCATCAATCTGGAGAAGTATAACGGCCTGCCGGAAAACTATAAGCGCATCCTGAAAGACGCCTGCGCCGCCGGAAACGCCTATATGCTGGAACGCTATGACGCGCAGAACCCGAAGGCGCTCAAGGAACTCGTGGCACAAGGCGCAATCCTTCGCCCCTTCAGCCAGGAAATCCTCGACGTATGCCATAAGGCCGCAGTCGAAACCTATGCCGGCATTTCCTCGGTGAACCCAGACTTCAAAACCATTTACGAAAGCCAGCAGGCCTTCAAGAAAGACGCCTATCTCTGGGCGCAGATCGCCGAATACACCTACGACACCTACATGATGATCCAGCAGCGCAACGGCACGCTCTAAGCATCGTCTAGGCACCCAACGTAAAGCCATCCGTCGAGCGCGGATGGCATTTTTTGTTTTCAGGCCAAATGAAAAGGGGCGCGACTTTCATCACGCCCCTTCTTTATTTTCTGGCTTCAGAAATCAGACGAGATCGAAGCGGTCGGCGTTCATCACCTTGTTCCAGGCAGCAACGAAGTCCTTGGTGAACTTGCGTCCGGCATCCGCAGAGGCATAGACCTCGGCGAAGGCGCGAAGCTGCGAGTGCGAACCGAAGATCAGATCGACGCGCGTGCCGGTCCACTTGACTGCATTGGTGTTGCGATCGCGGCCCTCGTAGACGCCCTTTTCGCCAGCGACAGGAGCCCACTGGGTGCTCATGTCGAGAAGGTTGACGAAGAAGTCGTTCGTCAGCACTTCAGGACGGTCGGTAAAGACGCCATGCTCTGGCTTGCCGACGTTGAGAACGCGAAGACCGCCGAGCAGAGCCGTCATTTCAGGGCCGGTCAGGGTCAGCAGGTGAGCACGGTCGATCAGCGCTTCCTCTGCCTTCATGAACTGATGGCGCTTCTCGTTGACATAGTTGCGGAAGCCATCGACGCGCGGCTCGAGTGCGGCGAAGGATGCTACATCCGTCTGCTCCTGTGAGGCATCGGCACGGCCAGGCGTGAACGGAACGACCACATCCTGTCCGCCAGCCTTTGCGGCCTTCTCGATACCGGCAGCACCTGCCAGCACGATGAGGTCGGCAAGCGAAATCTGCTTGCCGCCCGTCTGGGCCGCATTGAAGTCACGCTGCACGCCTTCGAGAACCGACAGAACCTTTGCAAGCTGCTCGGGCTGGTTTGCTTCCCAGTTCTTCTGTGGCTCCAGGCGAATGCGCGCGCCATTGGCACCGCCACGCTTGTCCGAACCGCGGAAGGAAGAAGCGGATGCCCAGGCAGTGGACACCAGTTCCTGAACCGAAAGACCGGTCGCCAGAACCTTTGCCTTCAATTCGGCGATGTCCTGATCGTCGATCAGCGGATGGTTTACAGCCGGAACGACGTCCTGCCAGATCAGATCCTCTGCCGGAACTTCCGGGCCGAGATAGCGGACCTTCGGACCCATATCGCGATGGGTCAACTTGAACCATGCGCGTGCGAAGGCATCGGCAAACTGTTCCGGGTGCTCCAGGAAGCGACGCGAAATCTTCTCATATTCCGGGTCGAAACGCAGCGACAGGTCTGTCGTCAGCATGGTCGGCAGCTTTTTCTTCGAAGGATCGAAGGCATCCGGAATGGATGGCTCCGCGTTCTTCGCCACCCACTGCTTGGCGCCCGCCGGGCTCGTGGTCAGTTCCCACTCGAAATTGAAGAGGTTTTCGAAGAAGTAGTTGCTCCACTGGGTCGGGGTCTGCGTCCAGGTCACTTCCGGTCCGCCGGTGATGGCATCCTTGCCAACGCCCGTGCCGAACTTGCTCTTCCAGCCAAGGCCCTGGTCTTCGAGTGCGCCACCTTCAGGCTCTGCGCCGATCAGCGAGGGGTCGCCAGCGCCATGCGTCTTGCCGAAGGTGTGGCCGCCTGCAATGAGAGCAACCGTTTCTTCGTCATTCATCGCCATGCGGGCAAAGGTTTCGCGGATGTCGCGGGCAGCGGCAACCGGATCCGGATTGCCGTTCGGGCCTTCCGGGTTGACGTAGATCAGACCCATCTGAACCGCACCGAGCGGCTCGGAGAGCTGACGCTCGCCGCTGTAGCGCTCGTCGCCAAGCCATGTGCCTTCCGGACCCCAATAGAGCTCTTCCGGCTCCCAGACATCGGCGCGGCCACCGGCAAAACCGAAGGTCTTGAAGCCCATGGATTCCAGCGCGACATTGCCCGTCAGGATCATCAGATCCGCCCAGGAAATCTTGTTGCCGTATTTCTGCTTGATCGGCCACAGAAGGCGGCGGGCCTTGTCGAGGTTGGCGTTATCCGGCCAGCTGTTAAGCGGCGCGAAACGCTGCTGGCCCATGCCGGCACCGCCGCGACCATCGGTGATGCGGTATGTACCGGCGCTGTGCCAGGCCATGCGGATGAAAAGACCGCCATAATGACCGAAATCCGCCGGCCACCAGTCCTGCGAATCCGTCATCAACGCATGAAGGTCGTTCTTCACGGCCTGCAGATCGAGCGACTTGAACGCTTCGGCGTAGTCGAAGTCCTTGCCCATCGGGTCGGACAGGTTGGAATGCTGGTGAAGCTTCTGGATATCCAGCTGATCGGGCCACCAGTCACGATTGCCTCTTCCGCGCGGGGAAGAATGTGCGACGGGACATTTGCCCGCGCTAGCATTGGGATTGTCCATGATGTTCTCCTGCTTTGCTAAATCAAATCATCAAATTCAATGAAGAGCGGTTGCGGAAATATGGCCCGCCCACTCGTCGCACGATCACCCCCATCTTATAAGATGGAGCCGGCGCGGTGCTCCTCGCGGTTCATGTCTTAGCCAATTGATGTGATAGTTTTAAGTTGGATTTACCGATTACATCGATAGGAAATAATTATCAAATTCCCTACTCATCGCGCTCAGGCCGCCACTGCCGGAGAAGCCGCCAATAGATGAAAAAATCAGCAAAAATATTCCCCGCCTCCGCATCTTTTTGAACGTTTCTGCCGTTTAATACATCACGCTTTATGGGATGAGACATCAACCGGAGCGATGGCATCCGGTCACAGGGAAAAGGAAATACCAATGGGCTTGTTCAAGACAATCGTAACGACGGCTGCAACGACTGTTGCGCTGCACGCCGCGCTGATCTCTCCGTCTGCAGCAGGAGAAAACCTCGATCAGATCAAGTCCTCCGGTGTCATCAAGATCGGCACCGAGGGTACATACGCGCCCTTTACCTTCCATGATGCCAACGGAAAGCTTGTCGGCTTCGACGTCGAAATCGGTCAGGCTGTGGCCGAAAAGCTCGGCGTAAAACCGGAATTCATCGAAGGCAAGTGGGATGGCCTGATCGCCGGTCTCGACTCCAAGCGCTACGACGCCGTCATCAACCAGGTCGGTATCACCGAGGCACGCAAGCAGAAATACGCGTTCTCCGAGCCTTATATTGCGTCGAAAGCCGTGCTGATCGTCAGCGAAAAGAACACCGACATCAAGGGCTTTGCAGATCTGAAGGGCAAGAAGTCGGCGCAGTCGCTCACCAGCAATTTCGGCAAGCTTTCGACTGAAGCGGGCGCCGAACTGGTCGGCACCGATGGCTTCGACCAGTCGATCCAGCTGGTTCTGACAGGCCGCGCCGATGCGACCGTCAATGACAGCCTGTCCTTCCTGGACTTCAAGAAGAAGCAGCCGCAGGCACCGGTCAAGATCGTTGCCGAGAAGCCGGACGCCGACTACTCCGGCATCATCGTTCGCAAGGGTGATGATGAACTGGTTGCCGCGATCAACAAGGCGCTTGCAGACATCAAGGCTGATGGCACGTATAAGAAAATTTCCGACACCTATTTCGGTCAGGACGTTTCCAAGTAAGCTCTTTCTAAATAGCGGATGCGCTGCATCTGCTATATCCTTCTCATATAATCATTCGCAGACGAAGTCCGGCCACCGCCGGGCTTCCTTTTTGTTTTGAGGGTTTCTTCGTGCCGCACTGGCTGCAATTGATGATGGACTCACTTCCCACGCTCCTGTGGGCGGGGGTGAAGTTCACGATACCGCTGACCCTGCTCTCCTTCGTCTTCGGCCTGGCGCTCGGGCTAGCGACGGCGGTCGCGCGGCTATTTGGGCCAGCTCCGATTGCTCTCCTTGCCCGCTTCTATGTCTGGGTGATCCGAGGAACACCGCTTCTGGTCCAACTCTTCGTCATCTTCTACGGACTGCCGAGCATCGGTATTCTTCTCGATGCATTTCCCGCGGCACTCATCGGCTTCACGCTGAATGTCGGCGCCTACACGTCCGAGATCATTCGCGCTGCCATTTCGTCCGTCCCGAAGGGACAGTGGGAAGCCGCCTTCTCGACCGGCATGAGCTGGCGCCAGGCCATGCAGCGCACGATCTTGCCGCAGGCGGGACGCGTTGCCGTACCACCCTTGTCGAACACCTTCATCTCGCTGGTGAAAGACACCTCGCTTGCCGCCGCCATAACCGTGCCGGAACTCTTCCAATCGGCCCAACGCATCGTTGCCACGACCTATGAGCCGTTGATCCTCTACATCGAAGCGGCCCTCATCTACCTTGCCCTGAGCTCTGTTCTATCGACACTACAGGCACGACTTGAAGCGCGCTTTGCCCGTTATGGCGGCATGATGGAGAGCAACCGATGATCGAACTCACCAACATCGAAAAGCGCTTTGGCGACGCCGTGATCCTGAAGGACATTACGCTGAGCTTTCCGGAAGGCAGCGTGACGGCTCTCGTCGGGCCTTCGGGCGGCGGCAAAAGCACGCTACTGCGCTGCATCAACCTGCTTGAACTGCCGAGCGAAGGCACGGTGCGGATCGGCTCGGACAGCGTGTCCTTCCATCATGGTCGTAAGGTCGCATGGCAGGAAATCCAAAAGATCCGCCGCCAGACGGGCATGGTGTTCCAGAATTTCCAGCTCTTCCCCCACAGGACCGCGATTGAGAACGTCATGGAAGGCCTTCTCGTCGTGCAGAAATGGCCGATTGAAAAAGCGCGTACGAGAGCGATGGAGCTTTTGACAAAGGTCGGTATGGCGCACAAGGCGGATGCCTGGCCTGCGAATCTCTCAGGCGGCCAACAGCAGCGTGTCGCGATTGCCCGTGCCCTTGCACCGTCACCCAAGGTTCTGCTCTGCGACGAACCGACCTCGGCGCTCGATCCCGAACTCTCCGCAGAAGTGGTCGACGTCCTGGGGCAATTGGCGCGGGAAGGCACGACCATGGTCATGGCAACGCATGATCTGCGCCTCGCCTCAAAGATCGCCAGCCTTGTCGTGTTTCTGGAAGCCGGCAAGGTGGTTGAGACCGGCAGCTCGGACGTGATCTTCCGGGCCCCGCAGCAGGAGCGGACACGGCGTTTCGTCTCCTCCATCAACGCGGCCCAAACCCTGTCATAGTCCGTTTCAAGCTGCCGTCTTCGCGCCACACGCTCCAGTAGGCCGTCTGCACATCGGGCGACAGCATCGCCGCAAAAATCAAGGTTCGAAAAGGAGCATGCGTAAGTTTCAGAGCGGGCGCAGTCGTTCAAAGAGAACGTGCGCGCTCTGGCTTCGCCTGCGGTCGCCGTGGGCGCCCGCATCTCGCGTCAAATCTGCGTGACCGCGTTACAAACTTCACATCATTGGTGATACGGATATTGCGTCGCATCATTTTATAAGCCACTAGAAAATCATCATTATTAGAATTGCCAAAAATAATAACATCCGAATGCGGGGCACCCGCAGAAATCGCTTGATTTTAAAAACGAACGTTCGTACTTAAATTTTCTCAAAGGATGTTTCATGGCTAGAACGCGCAAGATCAAAACCGACGATATTCTCGATGCTGCCGAGCGCGTTGTCATGCGCGATGGCGCGGCAGGGCTCTCCATCGATGCGGTGGCGCAGGAAGCCGGGGTCAGCAAGTCGCGTGTCGTCTATGATCACAAATCGAAAAGCGCGCTTCTTGAAGCGCTGATTGATCGCCACATGACCGCCGAAGAAAGCCGTATCCGCGAGGCCGTCGGTTCCCATGGCAAAGCACCTCATCCAGAGCTTTTTGGCCGGATCAGCCTGGCGGAAGAAGCGCCGGACGATATCGACCGTGCTGTGTGCCTCGCCATTTCGGCAGCCATGTCCAGCGAGGAAAAGCTTCATGAGCGCATGCGGGCATGGACGAAGGCCGACCTCGAAGCGATGAAGGCTGGCCCTCGCCCGCGAGCAGCGCTTCTCGCCTATCTTGCCCTGACAGGTCTCTGTTGCATGGAACTGTTCGATTTTCATCGTTGGGAGACCGGCGAAAGGCACGACATTCTTGATGGCATCAAAGACATCTACGCTTCATTACCCGATAAAAAATGACGATCGCTCGATAGCGATGAAGACGAGGACTTTAAAAATGCTGAGCAGAAGAGCTTTGCCCCGCCTTGCGAGCCTGTTTCTTGGCGGCATCATCATGCTGTCGGGACCATCGCTGCACGCGCAGGAAGGTGGCATGCAGATGCCCCCGCCTGCCGTCGGTGTTCTTGAATTGAAGACACGTGCCGTTCCCGTCGTCAACGAGCTGCCAGGCCGCGTCGCTGCCACGCGCGTGGCGGAAGTGCGCGCCCGCGTTTCCGGCATTCTTCTGGAGCGGGTCTTCCAGCAAGGCACGCTGGTGCAGAAGGACGACGTTCTCTACCGCATCGATCCAAAACTCTTCAAGGTGCGGGTGGAAAGCGCGCAGGCCGCGCTGCAGCGCGCCCAGGCAACGCAGGCCAATGCCCGCCAGCAGCTTGAACGCCAGAAGACGCTGCGCGAACGCAACGTCGCGACCGGTATCGAATACGACACAGCCGCCGTGAACCTTGCGCAGGCAGACGCCGATGTGGCGCTTCAGCAGGCGGCACTTGATGAAGCCAAGATCAACCTCGACTACACGGAAGTCCGCGCGCCCATCACCGGCATTATCGGTGCGGCCCTCGTAACCGAAGGCGCACTGGTCACGGCTGATGGAGCGCAAAACCTCGCGCTGATCCAGCAGATCGACCCCATCTATGCGGACTTCACCCAATCGGCGCAGGACATGCTGGCGCTGAAACGTGCCGTCGAGGAGGGTAAGCTTGCAAGCCCCGCACCGGATCAGGCAAGCGTGCGTCTCGTCTTCGATGACGGCACGGTCTATGCCGATGCCGGTCGCCTGCTCTTTGCCAGCGCCAGCGTCGATGCCACCACCGGTCAGGTGACGCTGCGTGCGGAATTCCCCAATGCCAAACGCAACCTGTTGCCCGGCATGTATGTGCGGGTGCGCATCGAACAGGCCGTGCGTCAGGACGCCATCACCATTCCCCAGCGCGCCGTTCTCCGCAACGCCGAGGGCAAGCCGATGGTCTATATCGCCAAGGATGACGGCACCGCCGAAGCCCGACCGATCGAACTCGGACAGGCTCTCGATACCGAATGGGTTGTCGAGAAGGGTCTGTCGGCTGGTGAGAAGATCATCGTCGACGGCGCACAGAAAGTTCAGCCCGGCGGCAAGATCGCTGCGGAACCCTGGCAGCCGCAACAGCCTGCCGATGCAGCCGCGCAAGCGCCGAAGCAATAAGGTCACGTCATGGCACAGCTATTCATAAGACGGCCGATCCTTGCCTGGGTCTTCGCGCTGTTCATCTCGATTGCCGGCATCATCGCCATCCCCTTCCTGCCGATCGCGCAGTATCCGAAGGTGGCGCCGCCGCAATTGACGATCTCCACCAGCTATCCGGGCGCCTCGCCGCAGGAAATCTATCAGGGCGTGACCCGCCTCATCGAAGACGAGTTGAACGGCGTCGAAGGCCTGATGTATTTCGAATCCACCTCGGATACGGCAGGTCAGGTCTCGATCAACGCCACCTTCCAGGCCGGCACCAACATCAACCAGGCGTCGGTGGATGTGCAAAACGCCATCCGCCGCGTGGAAGCGCGTCTTCCCTCTGCCGTCGCCTCGCAGGGCGTGACCGTCGAAGAAGCCTCCTCCGGCTTCCTGATGTTCATTACGCTGACCTCCACCGACGGAACGATGGACGAGGTGGCGCTGGGTGACTATCTCAACCGCAACGTCCTTGGCGAATTACGCCGCATCGAAGGTGTTGGCCGCGCCCAGCTCTTCTCTGCCCAGCGCGCCATGCGTGTCTGGATCGATGCCGACAAGCTCGTCGGCCTCAATCTGACAGCTGCCGATATCAACAGCGCCATTACCTCCCAGAATGCGCAGGTGGCTGCCGGTCAGATCGGTGCAGCGCCCAATCCCGTCTCGCAGGATTTGACTGCCACTGTTCTGGTCAAAGGCCAGCTCACTGATACAAAAGAGTTCGGCAACATCGTTTTGCGCGCCAATTCAGACGGCAGCTCAGTTCGCCTCAAGGACGTGGCCCGCATCGAACTCGGTGCTGAGACCTACAACTTCTCGAGCCGCCTGAACGGCCAGCCGAGTGCTGCCGTCGGTATCCAGCTTTCCTCCACCGGCAACGCGGTCGCCACCTCGAAAGCGGTGACGGCAAAGCTTGAGGAATTGTCGCGCTTCTTCCCATCGGGCGTCGCCTACAGCGTTCCCTACGATACGAGCCCCTTCGTCTCCGCCTCGATCGAGAAGGTGATGCACACGCTGGTGGAAGCCATCATCCTCGTCTTCGTGGTGATGTTCGTCTTCCTGCAGAATTTCCGCTACACGGTCATTCCGACGCTCGTCGTACCGGTGGCGCTGCTCGGCACCTGCGCCGTCATGTATGCGACAGGCTTCTCCATCAACGTGCTGACGATGTTTGCCATGGTGCTTGCCATCGGCATTCTGGTCGACGACGCCATCGTTGTGGTTGAGAACGTCGAGCGCATCATGGCCGAAGAAGGTCTTTCTCCCAAGGCCGCCACGCAAAAGGCAATGCGGCAAATCACCGGCGCCATCCTCGGCATTACGCTGGTTCTCTCCTGCGTGTTCATTCCGATGGCCTTCTTCCCCGGATCGACAGGCATCATCTACCGCCAGTTCAGCTTGACCATGGTGGTGTCGATCCTGTTCTCGGCCTTCCTGGCGCTGTCGTTGACGCCAGCGCTGTGCGCGACTTTCTTGAAGCCGATCCCCAAGGGTCATCATGAGAAGCGTGGCATCGGGGGCTGGTTCAACCGCAAGTTCGACAGCCTGACAAACGGCTACACCAAAACCGCAACCGGCACCGCCAAGCGAGCAGGCCGGATGATGGTGATCTATCTGGCGCTGGTCGCGGGTCTCGGCTACCTCTTCATCAACCTGCCAAGCGCCTTCGTGCCGAATGAAGACCAGGGCTTCCTGATCGTCGATATTCAGGGTCCACCAGAGGCCAGTGCCAACCGCACGCTTGCCTCCATCAAGCAGATAGAGACGATCTTCAAGGCAGATCCTGCCGTGAAGGACATCGTCGCGATCCAGGGCTTCAGCTTCTCCGGGAACGGCGCTAATGCCGCACTTGCCTTTGTGACGCTGAAGGACTGGAGCGAACGCGGCGCCGGGAATTCCGCGCAGGATATCGCCAACCGCGCCAATATGAAGCTCTTCGGCCTGAAAGACGCCACGACATTCGCGCTTTCGCCACCGCCCATCGAAGGCTTCGGCACCTCCGGGGGCTTCTCCTTCCGTCTGCAGGATCGTAACGGCATCGGCCAGGCTGCCCTTTCCGCCGCCGCCGCAGAACTGATGCAGAAGGCGAGCCAAAGCCCGATCCTGACCGGCATGCGTATCGAAGGTCTGCCGGACGCGGCCCAGGTGCTATTGGTCATCGACCGCGAAAAGGCCAACACCTTTGGTGTGACCTTCGCGGATATCAACAACACCATCACCGCCAATCTCGGATCGTCCTATATCAACGACTTCCCGAATGCTGGCCGCATGCAGCGCGTCATCGTGCAGGCGCAGGATCGCGACCGTCTTCAGGTGGAGGACCTGCTGAAGCTCAATGTCCGCAACTCCAGCGGCGGCATGGTACCTTTGAGCTCCTTCGCCATTGCGCAGTGGCAGAAGGGGTCGCCGCAGGTGGTTGGCTATAACGGCTATCCCACGATCCGTATCGCCGGCGCTCCTGCTCCCGGAAACTCCACGGGCGCGGCGATCACCGAGATGGAGCGTCTCGCATCTGAGCTCCCTGCCGGTATCGGTTATGAATGGACCGGACAGGCGCTTGAGGAAATCAAGTCCGGCTCTCAGGCACCGTTCCTTTTCGGTCTCAGCATTCTCTTCGTCTTCCTGCTTCTCGCAGGTCTTTACGAAAGCTGGTCCATCCCGCTTGCAGTCATGCTCGTCGTGCCGCTGGGCATCATCGGCTCGGTGCTGGCCGTCATTGTCCGGGACATGCCGAACGACATCTACTTCAAGGTGGGGTTGATCGCAATTATCGGCCTCTCGGCCAAGAACGCGATCCTGATCGTCGAATTCGCCAAGGATTATTATGCCGAAGGCAAATCCTTGCTGGATTCGGCGGTGCAAGCCGCACGCGTTCGCTTCCGCCCGATCATCATGACCTCGCTTGCCTTTACGCTCGGTGTCGTCCCATTGGCGATTGCAACCGGCCCCAGCGCGGCAAGCCAGAACGCCATCGGTACCGGCGTTCTCGGCGGCATGATCTCGGCCACCATCCTGGCCGTCTTCTTCGTGCCCGCCTTCTTCGTCTTCGTCCTGACATTGATGCGCACCAAGCGGCCGGTCACGGAGCATGAGGAACACCGGGAGGCACCGCCACCGGCGTCCGAAGCTCATTCGTCCTGACGAAGATTGAAACACAAACGCCGCGGATCGAAACATCCGCGGCGTTTTCATTTGTCCGACCGTACAAATCTCGATGGAACTACTTCGCTTCTGCTCCATCCCCGACATGAGCCGCGATCTTTTCCAGAAGTGCATCGCGAATGCCGATGGCCTTCAGATGCTCTACCGTGTTGAAGACGTAATCGGCGTTGGGGCCGGAGCTGCCCTCCGCGTTACGGATGATCGAGGCGGCATCATCCACCTCCAGACCACCGACATATTGCGGGTGGCAAGGATCGGCCACATAGGTCAGCGCGTTCAGCCGCCGACCGTCTTCAAGGCTCACCATGATCTGGCGTTCCTTGTAGACATTCGTCACCAGTTCCCGCTCCCGCAGATAATCGAGCACTGGCTTGCGGCCCGACGCCTTGACCCGGAAAGCAACGCCAAGGCAGGAGCCGCCGCGCTCGAGACCCAGCACCAGCCCCGGCCTTTCCTCCGTGCCGCGGTAATGGTTGGAGCGGATGCAAAGCGCTCGCCTATAGCCGAATAACCGCGCTCGCTGGCGCTCCTCAAAAGGGAAGCCAGGGTTCCACATTAGCGAACCGTAGCCAAAGACCCAAAAATCGTCCATATCGCACGCCAAATCACTATCATACGCCGCGCAGCATTGGAGATCATCATGGCAACGTCAAGCCAATCCCGTACAGGCAGAAAATTCCTTTTTCTCGGGCTCGGCATCGTGCTTGTCATCGCCATCTATACGGCGGGCTGGTTTTACGCCGCCAAGCGACTGGAAGAAACGGTGATCAAGGCCATTGCGCCGGGCGGCACGTCCAGTGTGCAGGGCGAATGCACTGATATGGCGTTTCGCGGCTACCCCTTCCGCATCGGTCTCTTCTGCTCCAAGGTGAATGTCGAAGACACCAAAACCGGCGTGACGACATCCTTCGGCGCCCTGCGCTCGGCAGCACAGGTTTACGCTCCCGGTCATATCGTCTGGGAGCTGGATTCTCCGGCTGAGATTCGCACCTCTCATGGGCTGACCGTCTCGGCGCAATGGGCCGATCTTCAGTCCAGCCTTGTCACCAAGCTTAAAGGTATCGACCGAACGTCGCTCGTCATCGACGGGCTGAAGGCGCAAGCCGTCTCCTCCGTCACCAACCAGACCATCGATTTCGACGCCGCCAAGACAGAGGTCCATCTGCGTCAGAATGGTGCCGATCTCGACGGCGCGGTAACACTCAACGATGCCGCGACAGTCGTTCAGGGCTGGCCACAGATTCTGCCGCGCCTCAACGCCATCGCCGACGTGACGCTGGCGGGTAAGGCCGGCATGATCGACGGCAGCGATACGACAGGGCTTTACGGTGCAAGCGGCGAATTGCGCCGGGTGATGCTCGATATTGGCGATGGTCGCATCATGCGCATCAGCGGCCCGTTTGCTTTCGACGATCAGGGCTATCTGTCGGGCAAGTTCAAGCTGGAGATCGAAAAGCTGGGCGATTGGGCGGATAATGCCAAGCAGGCCTTCCCGCAGCTTCAATCCACCATCGACACCGCCCGCAAGCTTCTCGGTGCGCTCGCAGGCGGCGGCGACCGCACATCCGTCGATCTCGTGGTCGACCGCGGCCGCGCCACCGTCAGCGGCTTCATACCCCTCGGCAAAATTCCGCCGATCTGAGGGCGGAGCTGATCGCGACCGGCTACCCGATTGACGGGCGCCGGTGGATGTCCTTCCTGCTTTTGAAACAATGATAGGCAGATGCAGCAATCTCTGGAGTCCGCAAGCCAATCTCAAGCCAACCCGCTGCGGGACTGCGTGGCTGCGCTGCATCTGACGCTTGTGCTCTTCGCGCGCTTCTGGCCGCAACTCATGGCACTATGGTTGATCGGCTTTTCCGGGAGCCTCGCGCTCACCGATCTGGCCGCACTCATTGGCCGGTGGAACGCGCTGGCGGGTCTGTCTCTGCTATCGCTCGTCGTTCTTTTGAAGTTGGTTATCATCGTCGCGCTGTTTGAGACCGTCCGCCGCGGCCTTCCCGCGCTCCATGCCGCCTCCGCGCAGAACGCAGCGATAGAGCCGAACGTCCCAAAACAGGCAAACTTCATCACTGCCCTTGCGCTGACGCTCGTTCCCTTCTTCGCCTTCTATGCGGCCTGGGGCTTTCTTGCTGACACGCTACGGGATTATGCGCGACTGTCCTTAGACCTTCTGCTTTCCGGCGAAACTGCAAAGCTGCTGGAAGTCACGGGCGGTGCCTGGCTTATCGTCTCCGTTGCCATTGCCTGGGCCATCCGACGCTTTGCCAAGTTCATGAGCAAGCGGTCGAAGTCTCCTTTATGGCCGATCGTCATCGTCATCTGCGAAGCGAACTGGGCATTCATCGGTATCTTCGTCATTTCCACCTGGCAGGACGAGATCCGCAACTGGTTCACGCATCTGCCGGACATGATCGGCCATCTCTTTGCAGAACTAGACCCGGTGCCCGGTGCCATCGCGCAGGATCTCCCTGCACCCGCTGAATTTTCCGCCCCCTCCTTGAGCCAGAGATTGCAATCCGTTTTCTTCTATGCGCTCTATCCCGTTGTCTGGCTGACGCTTGCCGCGCTGATCTATGGCTACGATATTAATGGCGAATATCCTCTGCCAAGCCGCGGTCTTTCTGCCGCTGTCTCCAAATGGCAGGCACTTCCGAAATTTTTGCAGGACTTCGTCTCTCACTTTATCGCGGGAACGTTGAAGCGTTACCGAACCCTGGCAGAAGGCGTGGGGCTCGCGCTCAGCTCCGGGTTCGCCTTGACCCTCTGCGCCATCCTTTCCTACCGCCTGCTGGACTTCGGTTCGGCGTGGGCGTGGTTTGGGATCTCACGCTGGATCGGCCCGCAGGACATTGCGCTTTGGCAAGTCATTGTACAGGGCATCTCCTTGCTCTTCGGCACGCCGAGCGACCCCGGCGAGGGACTGCTGGTCTCACCGTTGAAAATCTGCCTGCTGGCCGCCACACTCGAAATTGGCTTTGCTCGTGGACGCGAATGGCGGGCGCGAGCGCTCGACGCGTGAACCGGTTTTCCTCCGGTTATTGCTACAGCATCGGCCCGAAGGGGAGCACGGCGCTCTATTGCGAACCGAGGTGAAGCGGGATGGAAAGTGCGGCGGGGCGCGACGGCGAGAAACTGATCCGTGCCGAAAGTTGACCTGCGACAGGGGCCGGCACAAGGAATTTCTCCTCGATCAAGGTGTTTTCGCCTTTTGAAAGCGGCGTCAGCGAGGCAACACCGCAGCCATTGATCGGTGTCGCCTTAGGATCGAGTTCGCGGCTGACATTGTTCGCCAAGGTCACATCCAGCGGCAGCCACCGGCAGCCTTGACCGTCGACCAGACTGATCTGGCACTGCGACCAATCTTCACCGATGTCTTTGACTGCCGTTGCGCTGAGCCGAAGAATGAGCAGCCGCCGCTCACCTGGAAGGCGAAGTGGCGTGTCCTTGCCATCACCCAGCAAACGGGCCGCCTCAACCTGCCATAGCGCACCCGCATACATGCGGTCGCGGGCATTCCCGACGATCTCGATTTCGGTACGGCGTTGATATTCCTGAACGCTGCGCCAGGCATTCAGGGAGAAGGCCAGCACCACAAGGGCAGGCAGGCTGATAAACGAAATCCACCACAATGTGCGTTCCCGATCAGCGCCCATCATTGCCGATCTCCAATGTCGATTGAGAGATAACCTTGCCTGCGTCGATCGAGATGTCGAGCTGATCGCTGAGTTGCGGGGAATAGTGTCGGGCAAGGATCAGCGCCATCCGCGAGGTCTCAGCCTCGGGCAATTCGAAAACGAAAATGCCGGACGTCGGCAGACCGGGTTGAATGGTCTTGGTGGATAGGGCACCCGGCACGCCGTCAACCCGTGTCGACTGTCTGTAGGAACGACCGGATGCGCCAATGATTGTGGCCGCCTGTATCGGTAATGTCTCTGTCGATGCGGCAGCTTCCACCGTGACGACAACCCAGACGCCGGATGTATCGCGCTCTACCTTCCGCCCGAAGCTGTCATAGGAGAGGACCTTGGCTTTGCGAACCTGTGAGAGCTTGGCGCTGAACGCACGCCCAGAGACCGTTTCGCCCGCATGTCCACGCGTGATGATCGGGCCGGTCAGCATAGCGTAGGATGGCGTCGTTTCCTTGAGCGCCATCAGGGCGAGGACCGAGAGCATTGCGAGAGCTGAGTAGAAGGCTGTCCGGATCACGGCGCCCCCTCAGTGCTGCCCTGACCAGACAGAGGCAGAATGACTTTCGCGACGGCGCCCTTCGCAAACCAGCCCGGAGCGGCATAGAGATTGTCCCGCGGACGAAAAACCTCACCCTGTACCGAGACGTCGAGCGACGAAGGCACCGGGGCATCGTCCTGAAGTTCCCACACAGCCGTCACTGTCTCTGGCATCATCGGCTGCAAGTCGCCGAGCAGATCACGATCCCGGTCGAGATAGAATGTCGGTCGCGGAGCGTCCTTGATGTTGTCGATCCTGACCACATCGCCGTAGATATTGGAGCTTTCCGCGGACCTGTTTTCGAGGCGCATTGTGACGGCCACCGCTTGTTTGCCTGGTGTCACTTTCAGCCCGTTCGGCATGAGAGAGATAATGCTGGCAGAAGCCAGCTCTACCTGCCAACGCCCGGCATCGACGGACTTTGCAGCCTCCACGACCGGAACAATCTCGCTCTCGCGTCGCTCATACATGGAATAGCCGAGCGACAGACCGGCGGCAGCAAGACCGCCAGCCCCTGCAATCAGTTTTTTGAGCCGCCCTCTTCGGGACTGTTTTTCAATGTTCGCCACCATTGCCGATCAGCGATATCCGCCCTTACAATGTCCACTCCAAAGAATACCGCGGAAGACAGCGGCAACCAATGTTTCCCTTGCAATTCCGGCTCAAGAATGACGGCGAAAATCCCGACCCTATTTCTTCTGGTCCAGCGAATGGCGGCCGAAGTCCGGCGCATCGACGTCCTGGCCCGCCTGAACGATAGAGCGGCGAATATCGCGGGTGCGAGAAAATAGCTCGAACAGCTTGTCGCCCTCGCCCCAGCGGATCGCGCGCTGCAGATAGGCCAGGTCTTCCGAAAACCGCGCCAGCATTTCGAGGATCGCATCCTTGTTGTGCAGGCAGATATCGCGCCACATTGTGGGATCGGATGCCGCCAGTCGGGTGAAATCACGAAAGCCCGAGGCGGAGTATTTGATCACTTCCGACTCGGTGACCGTCGAAAGATCGTCCGCGGTGCCGACGATATTATAGGCGATGATGTGCGGAAGATGCGAGACGATCGCCAGCACCTTGTCGTGATGCTCCGGGTCCATCTCGTCAACGCGCGAACCGAGCGCCAGCCAGAAACCTTTCAGACGATCGAGCGCGGCAGCATCCGTGCCGGGCAGCGGCGTGAAGATGCACCAGCGATCGCGAAAGAGACCGGCAAAGCCGGCGTCCGGGCCGGATTTTTCCGTACCCGCCAGCGGGTGTCCGGGGATGAAATGCACATGCTCCGGCATATGCGGCGCCATCTGCGCGATGACGGATGCCTTTGTGGAGCCGACATCGGTCACGATCGCGCCCGCCTTCAGATGTGGCGCGATCTGCTTTGCCACATCTTCGGATGCGCCGACGGGAACCGAGACGATGACGAGGTCGGCCTCCCTCACGGCATCAGCCACCGAGGTAGTGTAGGATGTCCCCAGTTCCAACTCCTCGGCGCGCTTCAGCGTCTCTTCGCTTCGCGTCGAGACGACCACCTCGCGTGCGAGGCCGCGTTCTTTGATATCACGAGCAATGGACGAGCCGATCAGGCCGATGCCGATCAGCGCGATGCGTTCGAACAGAATGTCTGCCATCACGCCTGACCCATAAACTCTTTGAGCGCGGCGATGACGCCGAGATTGGCCTCTTCCGAGCCGACCGTCATGCGCAGCGCATTGGCAAAGCCGTAGCCCCGCACCGCGCGCAGGATATAGCCACGGCGGCTCAAGAACTCGTCAGCATCGGCAGCACGCTTGCCATCCTCATCGGGGAAATGAATGAGAACGAAGTTGGTGACGGAGGGGGTGACCTTCAGGCCAAGCTCGGTGAAGACCGAAGTCAATCTGTCGAGCCACAGAAGGTTATGCGCTACGGCCTGCTGCATGAAGGCCTGATCGCGAATGGCCGCAGCGCCTGCGGCAATGGCAGGCGCATTCATGTTGAAGGGGCCACGCACGCGGTTCAGCGCATCGATGATGGCAGCCGGTGCATACATCCAGCCGACGCGCAGCGCTGCCAGACCGTAGACCTTGGAGAAGGTGCGGGTCATGACCACGTTGCCGTTGCCGGAAACGAGCTCAAGACCCGCTTCATAATCATTCTTGCGCACATATTCGGCGTAAGCCGCGTCGAGAACCAGAATGACATTCTTCGGCAGCGTCGCCTGGAGACGACGGATTTCCGAAACCGGAACATAGGTGCCTGTCGGATTGCCCGGATTGGCGATGAACACCATCTTCGTCCTCGGCGTAACCGCGTCGATGATCGCGTCGACATTGACCGTGCAATCCGTTTCCTTGACGGTGACCGGCGTGGCGCCTGCGCCCATGATCTGGATCTTGTAGACGAGAAAGCCGTGTTCGGTGATGATCGCCTCGTCGCCCGCACCGAGATAGACGTGGCAGAGCAGGCCGAGCAATTCATCCGAACCATTGCCGCAGATGATATTGGCCGGGTTCAGGCCGTGAACATCGGCAATCGCCTGACGCAGTGCCACTGCCTGACCGTCCGGGTAGATCTCAAGATTGGACGCCGCCGCCTTGAAGGCTTCGATCGCCTTGGGGCTCGCGCCAAGCGGTGTTTCGTTGGAGGAGAGCTTATAGACCTTGGCCACACCGTCCACATGCTCCTTGCCCGGAACATAGGCGGCGATATCCAGGATACCCGGACGCGGAACAGGTTGGTTAAGCTCTGCACTCATTTCATCGACCTTCGGAAAAGCGCCGGGAAATCCGGCCTGACAATGCCGAAGGCATTAGACTGGAAGCAGCCCTTTGTCGAGTATCAGAGCGTCTTTTGCTGTTCCCGTGTTTTGCGTCAATCTCGTCCGGGTGCTGGGCACACCCTGCGGCGCCAGCACCGGCACGAAAACGCGACGGGACGCACGCTGCGTCACCGGCAGCCCCTGATAGAGACGCTTTTGCGCCTCAACGATGATGACGCCAGAAAAGACCGGCCAGATTCTCCGCCCCATCGTCTCAATGTAACGACGGAACTTCAAAACAGACCGGACCTTGGATGGCGGGAAGAACAGCGCTTCGGAAGAGGCCCCGGGCGTGAAATTCGTTTCGCGCAGAAGTGCCGTCAACTGGCTGCGGGAATAGGGCCGGCCAGAGCCGAAAGGCGTGTGCTCCATGCGCGCCCAGACGCCGCGCCGGTTCGGCACCACGATGACGAGACGCCCGCCGGGCGCCAGCACCCGCCAGAGTTCCTTCAGCGCCTCACGCGGATTTTCGACGAATTCCAGCGAGTGGATCATCAACACGCGATCAATCGAGGAATCGGGCAACGGCAACTCCTCATCAAAGACCAGCGCCGTGGAGGAGAGCTCGCCTGCTGGCCAGTTCACCGCGCCCTGCCCTGCGGGCATGAAGGCAAAGGTGCGCTCCGTATCGTGGCGAAACCGATCGAGAAACGGCACGGCATAGCCGAGACCGACAAGACGCTCATCCGGCATCGATGGCCAAAGCGTCGACAGCGCCATGGTGATCGCCTGTTCGGCGGAACGGCCAAGAGGGGAATGATAAAATTCGCGCAGATCGACGATATCGGTGTTCATGGCTGGAATGTAGCGGCTCGCGAAAGGACTTCAAGCTTGGACTTCAAGCGCGCGTCGCCTAAATAGGAGAGACAGGTTTAAATGCGCGAGAGGGAGCGAACCATGAAGCCGCTGGATATCGAAGTCTTTCCATGCCGAAGCGACAATTTCGGCGTGCTGCTGCATGACAGCGAAAGCGGTACGACAATCTCCATCGATGCGCCGGAAGAAGCGCCGATCCTCGCAGCCCTCAACCGCCGCGGCTGGCAGTTGACCCACATCTTCACCACCCACCACCATCAGGATCATGTGGAAGCCAATCTCGCACTAAAGGAGCGTTTCCACTGCGAAATCCGTGGACCCCATGATGAGGCGGTCGCCATTCCCGGTCTCGACAAGACCGCCGCCGATGGCGACGAATTCGAGATTGCCGGTCGCCGTGTACAGGTCATTGCAACGCCCGGGCATACGGCGGGACATATCTGCTATTATCTTCCCGAAGACGGCTTGCTGTTTGCCGCAGACACGCTGTTTGCCATGGGCTGCGGTCGCCTGTTCGAGCGCCCAGCGGCCGATATGTGGCGCTCTTTCCAGAAGCTGATGGCACTGCCGGACGAGACGCAAGTCTATTTCGGCCATGAGTATACGCTCTCCAACGCCCGCTTCGCCGTCACCGTCGATCCACAGAATGAGGCATTGAAGCGCCGCCTGAGTGACGTCGAGGCGCTACGCAATGAGAACCGCTTCACCATTCCCACGACGATCGCGCTCGAGAAGCAAACCAATCCCTATATGCGCGTGGCGGACACCGGCATCCGCGCCCATCTTGGCCTTGAGGGCGCGACAGATGAGGACGTGTTTGCTGAGATCAGAGCGCGCAAGGATAATTTCTGATGGCAGCAGAACAGTCTGCGGCCGCCATCATTGCCGCCCTCAATCTGGAGCCGCATCCCGAAGGCGGCTTCTATCGCCAGACCTTTCGCGATGCGAATGGCGAAGAGCGCGGCCACTCGACGGCGATCTACTACCTGCTCGAAAAGGGCCAGCGCTCGCACTGGCACAAGGTGATCGACGCCGTCGAAGTCTGGCATTACTACGCTGGGGCGCCGCTATCGCTCCATATGTCCGAGGACGGCAAGAGTGTCACAACTGTGCGCCTCGGCCCAGCGATCCTGGATGGTGAGCAGCCGCAGGCAATCGTCCCATCCAATTGCTGGCAGTCGGCGGAAAGTCTTGGCGACTTCACGCTGGTCGGCTGTACCGTTGCCCCGAGGCTTCGTTTTCGACAGTTTCGTCATGGCCGAACCCGGCTGGGAGCCGGGTTAAAGAGCCACTTCTGCTGGAACGCGATCAGCCGCCATATTTCGTGGCAGTGATGTAGACCTGGCCGACCCTTGTCGGGATGCGCGCATAGACCGGTGCGTAGACATCCATGGTGCTTGCCTTGGCGAACCACACTTCCATGGAGATCGACTTCAGATATTCGATATCCTTGCGACCCTTGCGGAAGCCGGATTTCGGCACATAACGCATGTTGCAGACAACCGCGTCGCCTGAAAAGCCGTTGGTTTTGAAGGGTTTCGTTCCGCTGGAACTCAACACCAGATCGAGACGCGACTCGCCGTCATAGATCGGCAGGCGGCTCGGGCAGATGCGGCCACCGACCGGAAAGATCAGGCCGGAGATCGGGTCGAGCACGGAGCGGAGATCGCGATCCTTCACATCCACCCAATTGTCCGGCCGGGATTCCGGCGCCGGGTTGATGGTGGTCGAGGTGACGTTGCCGTTGCGATACTGCACGTCATAGGTGCGGGTCCGCTTGCCGTCCTTGTAGACCAGCGAATATTCATTCGCCTGCATGCGATTGCCGCGCTTGGCGCCAGACACTGTCGTCTTGCCGGAAATGTCCTTCAGCACGCTGGCGATGCCTGCCGAACTGAAAGAGCCGGAAATTGAATAGGTCGAGCCATTCATCTTTGTCGAGAAGTTGGCGCGTGCGATCGGCAAAACCCCAAGCGCGATGGAATATTCGCTGTCATGGCGCGATTCGGCAGCGAAGGAAGGCGTGAGACCGCAAAGTACCAGGGCTGTAGCGGCAAAAAGTCTTTGTGCATTGACGATCATGGAGATATCACCTCGACGGGCACCGAAAGCCGCGTGTTTCCGGCGATCATATACGCCCACTTGTGGCAATAAAAAAGCGGAAGCCACAGCAAAACCGGTGAAATCGCGTACAAAAGGGCGCGAGCGGCTTGACTGCACGGACGGCTCTGACTATAGAACCGCAACTTTCCAATCATCGGCTGTTGGATTGCAAACCGGATTTTGCCGGAGAGCAGACTGATAGCCATACAGTGACAACGAATAGGTGTACCCATGTCCCGTGTATGCGAATTGACCGGCAAGGGCGTCCAGACGGGCAACAACGTCAGCCACGCCAACAACAGAACCAAGCGCCGGTTCCTCCCGAACCTTTGCCAGGTGACTCTGATTTCCGATTCTCTCGGCCAGCGTTTCCGTCTGCGCGTTTCCGCAGCGGCCCTGCGCTCCGTTGAACATCGTGGCGGCCTCGATGCCTTCCTTCTGAAGTCTGACGAAAACGATCTCTCGATGCGCGCCCGCCTGCTGCGTCGCCAGATCGCAAAGAAGACCGCTGAAGCCGCTTAATCGCAGCTCAAACGTCTATCCTTTTCAAAAGGCTTGAATGGCTCTGCCGCTCAAGCCTTTTGTCTATTTTGGGGTTGGCTTTACGCCTCGGCAATCAGCGTTCCCCTCTTCACGCAAGGCTGCATGACCGTCTGAGACGACTGCCGCCTGCATATGTTTTCTCCAACTGGTGGCATCACCCAGGATAAAAAAATGCCTTACCTGCGCCAAACGCTTATCTACGTGCTGCTGATGACCCTCGTGGTCGTCGCATCGAATATTCTCGTTCAATATCCGCTATCCGGTACTTTGCTCGGGATCAATCTCGGCGATCTGCTGACCTGGGGTGCCTTCACCTATCCTGTCGCCTTTCTCGTGACGGATCTAACCAACCGGCAGTTCGGCCCCTCCATTGCACGTCGCGTCGTGCTGGCGGGCTTCATCGTCGGCGTCACGCTGTCCTTCTGGACCTCGTTGCCACGCATCGCAATTGCTTCCGGGACCGCTTATCTCGTTGGCCAGCTGCTGGATATTTCGGTGTTCAATCGCCTGCGTCGCCAAAGCTGGTGGCGCGCACCGCTGGCTGGCTCCATGTTCGGCTCGGTGCTTGATACAGTCCTGTTTTTCTCGATCGCCTTTGCCGCAAGCTTCGCCTTCATTGGCCCGAACGATGCCTTTGCCATCGAGAATGCTCCGGTCCTTGGTATCCTCTCGCTCGAGGCTCCACGTTGGATCTCTTGGGCGCTCGGCGACCTGTCCGTCAAGGTTCTGGTGGGTCTCGTTCTCCTGCTGCCTTACGGCGCTCTGATGAACACGCTGAAGCCCATGCCGCCGGCACGCTCCGTCTAAGCCAGCTTGGCTCGATAACGTCCGAGAGTCCGAAATGAAAATGAAGCAGCGGAGCTTGATCGCCTCCGCTGCTTTTTGTCGTGCGCAGGCAGCAGCGCCAGCTAAAGCATGGCGCACAAAAGTGTGCCGCGGTTTTGCGATAACGACACGCGATAACAAAGACCTAAAGCGTATGAGCGAATCTGAAAGATCGCGACACGCTTTTAGGCCCTAAAACTTCAGACGTTCACGGAAGAACACAAATGCGACGATGAGGCCTGTGGAAGCACCGACCAGCACGTCGAGAAAGCGCGCTAGGCCTGCGACTTGCGGTCCCATCAACAGCACGAGCATGGCAGATGCTCCTGCCTGGATGGGCACGACCGGCGGCATTCCGAACGAAACGGCAACCATCATGGCGATGAAAGTGGCAGATGCCATTCTGAGCTCTGCAAGCTCCGGCGGAATGACGAGCGCAAACTCGCCCACCACAATGCCGACAGTCACGCCGACGATCAGACCCATTCCTTGTCGGATCTGACTTGGTATGCCCGGCGCCAGACAGATCAGTGCGGCGATCGCAGCAAAGACAGGCTGCTGATGACCGAGCAGATGTCGGGCGGCCCAGAACGCAAAAGCGGCAGCCAAGGCTGCCGCAAGTGCACGGGTGAAAGCTGATTGAAGACGCTCGGCGATCTGCCTGAGCATCGATCAATCCTTCTTGGATGGAACGACGCGCAGACCCAGTTCGCGAAGCTGTGTCGGCGTTGCTGGCGACGGCGCGTTCATCAGAAGATCCTGTGCCTGCTGGTTCATCGGGAACAGCGTGATTTCGCGCAGGTTCTTCGCACCGACAAGCAGCATGACCACACGGTCGATACCGAAAGCGCAACCGCCATGTGGAGGAGCGCCGTACTGGAAGGCGCGGTAGAGGCCACCGAAACGCTCTTCCACGTCGCTCTGCGAGAGACCGACCATTTCGAACGCCTTGACCATCAGTTCCGGCGACTGGTTACGGATGGAGCCCGAAGCAATCTCGAAGCCGTTGCAGACGGCATCATACTGGTAGGCCTTGATCGACAGCGGGTCCTGGTTCTCCAGCGCTTCCATACCGCCCTGCGGCATGGAGAAGGGGTTGTGGGCAAAGTCGATCTTCTTGTCTTCTTCATTGTATTCGAAGAAGGGGAAATCGACGATCCAGCAAAGCTCGAAACGATCGCGATCGACGAGGTTCAATTCCTCGCCAGCGCGGGTGCGGGCCTCACCTGCAAACTTGTAGAACTTGGCGGGATCGCCAGCCACGAAGAAGCAGGCATCACCGGCTTCCAGGCCAAGCTGCGTACGCAGCGCCTCGGTGCG
Organism: Agrobacterium larrymoorei; assembly: GCF_030819275.1. Taxonomy (GTDB): domain Bacteria; phylum Pseudomonadota; class Alphaproteobacteria; order Rhizobiales; family Rhizobiaceae; genus Agrobacterium; species Agrobacterium larrymoorei_B. The sequence goes on from NZ_JAUTBL010000001.1 coordinate 829,884, forward strand.
CTCCTCACCGATGTTCTTGGCGAGCGGACCGGAGCCTGCGATCTTGCCGTCTTCTTCTTTCCAGAAGATGTAGCCGAGGCCCGGCTGGCCCTGGCCCTGCGCCCAGGCATTCATGCGGTCGCAGAAGGCGCGGCTACCGCCGGTCTTGGCCGGAATGGCCCAGACTTCGACCTTCGGGTTCGACGCGATCATGTTGGCGAAGACCTTGAAGCCGGAACCGGCGAAATGCTCGGTCACAGCCTGCATGACGATCGGGTTGCGCAGATCCGGCTTGTCGGAACCATATTTGCGGATCGCTTCGTCGTAGGGAATGCGCGGCCATTCTTTCGTGACCGGCTTGCCTTCGGCAAACTGCTCCAGAACCGATGTCATCATCGGCTCCATGGTTGACCAGACGTCTTCCTGCGTCACGAAGCTCATTTCCACGTCGAGCTGGTAGAATTCGCCCGGCAGGCGGTCAGCGCGCGGATCTTCATCGCGGAAGCACGGCGCGATCTGGAAATAGCGGTCGAAACCGGCAACCATCAGAAGCTGCTTGTACTGCTGCGGCGCTTGCGGCAGGGCGAAGAACTTGCCCTCATGAATACGGCTCGGCACGAGGAAGTCGCGCGCGCCTTCCGGCGAAGAGGCCGTCAGGATCGGCGTCGTATATTCGGCAAAGCCAGCCTCTGCCATGCCGTTGCGCATGGCGGAGATGATCTGCGTGCGCTTGACGATGTTCTTGTGCAGTGTCTCGCGGCGAAGATCGAGGAAGCGATACTTCAGGCGAACGTCTTCCGGATAGTCCGGCTCGCCGAAGACCGGCAACGGCAATTCCTTGGCAACGCCCAGCACTTCGATCTCTTGTGCGTAGAGTTCGATTTCGCCCGTCGCCATGGCCTTGTTGACGGTCTCTTCCGAACGCGCCTTGACCTTGCCGTCGATGCGGATCACCCACTCGCCGCGCACCGTTTCAGCCGCCTTGAAAGCCGGGCTGTCCGGGTCGGCAACCACCTGGGTAATGCCATAATGATCGCGAAGGTCGATGAAGAGAACGCCGCCATGGTCTCGAACGCGATGCACCCAACCGGAAAGACGAACGGTCTCGCCGACATGAGACTTGCGAAGAGCGGCACAGGTGTGGCTGCGGTAGCGATGCATGATGGTATCCTGAAGAAGCGTGTCATGGCCTCTGGGGCCGACTTTCGAAATTTGGCGGAAAAGCGCATGGCTGAACCGATTTGTCAAGGAAAAGCGCCACCCGCGAGGCTTTCCTGCCCGTGGAAGATGTCCTGCGAACCGCCAAAGAGAGCCGGATAAGGACAAAATACAGGAGAAGATCGCCGATTGGCAGGGCAAAGCGTGAAGTAAAGCCACCTCTCATATTGACATGCGGCCCCCAAAGGGAAAGTAAGACGGAGTGTTTTCCAGGACTGGCCGAACGTAATGATTGAAACGACAGCAGCACTCGCCGAAGCTTGCAAGGAGCTGGCGAAATCGGAATTCGTCACCATCGACACTGAGTTTCTCCGCGAAACGACCTTCTGGCCGCAGCTCTGTCTCGTCCAGATGGCGAGCCCCACGCTTGAAGTGCTGGTGGACCCGATGGCAAAGGGTATCGATCTGACGCCGCTCTTCGAACTGATGGCCGACTCGAATGTCGTGAAGGTCTTCCATGCTGCCCGTCAGGATATCGAGATCATCTATCATCTGGGCGGTCTTATCCCGCATCCGATCTTCGATACGCAGGTCGCGGCCATGGTCTGCGGCTTCGGCGATTCGATTTCCTACGATCAGCTGGTGCAGAAGACCAAGAACGTCCAGATCGACAAGTCGTCCCGCTTTACCGATTGGAGCCGCCGTCCACTCTCGGAAAAGCAGCTGGATTATGCCTTGGCAGACGTGACCCATCTGCGCGATGTCTATCTGGCGCTGAAGGCGCAGCTTGAGCGTGAAGGCCGTTCGTCCTGGCTCAAGGAAGAAATGGATATCCTTGAAGCGCGCGAGACCTATGACATGCATCCCGACGATGCGTGGCTGCGGCTGAAGTCGCGTCTCCGCAAGCCGACCGAGCTTGCCATCCTGAAATTTGTCGCCGCCTGGAGAGAACGTGAGGCGCGCTCGCGCAACGTTCCGCGTTCGCGCGTGCTCAAAGACGACGCAATCTTTGAGATCGCCCAGCAGCAACCGAAGGACGCTGAAGCCCTGTCGCGCCTGCGCACCGTTCCAAAGGGCTGGGAGCGCTCCACTTCCGGCACCGCGATCATCGAAACGGTCAATGCAGCGCTCGCCCTTCCCAAGGCGGACATGCCGCAGGCGCCGCGCCACAGCCACTCGCCGGAAGGATCTGGTGCCGCCGTCGAGCTGTTGAAGGTGCTTTTAAAGCTGACAGCGGATAAGCACGGCGTGGCCGCCAAGGTTATCGCCAATAGCGACGATCTCGACAAGATCGCCTCTGAAGGCGAAAAGGCCGAGGTTCAAGCCCTCTCCGGCTGGCGGCGTGAACTCTTCGGTGAGCCCGCCCTCAAGCTCATCCGCGGAGAAGTCGCCCTTCGCTTTGCTGGCAAGAAGGTCGAGGCCGTCGAGATGCCGAAAGATCAGGCCACAGCATAAGTCATCGGTGAAAAGTAGGCCTCGTGCAAAACTGCCACAACCGCGCCTCTTCCTGAGAGATTGCTTAAACATCCCTTTTGACGGGACATGATCCGCATTATTATCCCGCATCGGGAAGAATCGACCTGCTCACTTGGGAGGAAGTGGCACCCCACCCCTCATTTAAGGGCAGATGATGAGAAAAATTCTGGCGATGCTGGACTATGTCGTGCTGTTTCTGGCGGTTGCCGGAAGCGGCGTGGTCTATGCATTCCTCGAATATGGCGGTGGCGCCTTCATCGGGGCAACCTACGCCCTGTTTGCCTGCGCGCCGATTCTTGCCTTCGAGCGTGGCCATATTCTGCCCGGCCTGTCCAAGAAGATCAGCATGCTGCCAACGCCCGCCTATATTGTTGTCGGCATGGTGGTTTACGTCATCCTCGTCTTTTGCGGCTTCGGTCTGGGCGGCACCATTCTCTGGGCTACCGGAGTCCTTCCCACCAGCTGGGCGCGCGCGGTGCATGCGGAAATGCAAACGATGGTGTTTACGCTGGGTGTGTGCGCCATCATCGTCTTCATCATGCGTGTGCGCGAGCTTCTGGGGCGCGATATCTTCATCGATCTTATCCTGGGACGCTATCGCAGGCCGGTTAGCGAAGAGCGCGTTTTTCTCTTTATCGATCTGGTCGGTTCCACATCCTTTGCCGAAACCCACGGCGATCTCAAAGCCCAGGAATTCCTCGGAGAGCTTTTTTCCGCCTATGCAGCTCCCGTCAGAAAACACGGCGGTATCATCGACGACTATATCGGCGATGCGGCGATCATCACCTGGCCCTATCATCTCGCAATCCGGCGCGCCGCCTGCATCAACTGCGTCTTCGACATCCTGTCGCAAATCGAAAGCACGCGCGCGACCTGGATTGCAAATTTCGGCACCGTGCCAAAACTCCGCTTCGCCATTCACGGCGGGCCGGTGATTACGGCGGAAATCGGCGTGGACCACCACAAGATCACGTACTTTGGCGACACCGTGAACACGACCGCGCGGCTGGAATCACTTAGCAAGATGCTTGGCCACCCGATCCTGATCTCGTCTGACCTCGCTCACCAGCTTCTGCTGCCCAAGGGCATCAAGAGCCAGTATCTCGGCGAACATGCCGTCAAGGGTCGCGGACAGACACTCGGTGTGTGCGCACTCAGCCGCCAGCCGGCATTGTAAAAAGAAAGCCGTCATCAAAGCTTCAACACGCCTTAGTGCGCCTGTCACAAACGCTGCCTATCGGTCCATTGCGTTCTCATGCAACCGATAGGTATGTTTTATGAAAAAGATCCTCCTTTCCTCCGTAGTTTTTCTGACGCTCGGCAACCTCCAGACGTTCGCCGCAGAGAAGGAGTTCCCGGCAAAACTCGTCTCTCAGGCTATTCTGCCCGCCAACAGCATCATCCCCGCACCAGGGGATGCACCGGACTTTTTGAAAACCGCGGGCAAGTTCACCACGGCAGACCGCAAGCGTGCCGAAGGCATCGGCACGGTGCCCGGCAAGGATGGCGTTCGTCCGACCGGCCTCTCCATGCCGTTCGATGGTCAGGCGATGCAGGGCTTTTCCGGCATCAAGGCCATGGAAGACGGCACCTTCTGGAGCCTGTCCGACAATGGCTTCGGCACGAAGCTGAATTCCAGCGACGCCATGTTGATGCTGCACCATCTGACGTTCGACTGGGACGCCGGCAAGGTCAACGCGCTTGAAACCGTCTTCCTGTCCGATCCCGACAAGAAGGCCCCTTTCCCGATCGTCATGGAAGGCTCGGACAAGCGTTACCTCACCGGCGCAGACTTCGATGTGGAATCCATCCAGCCGGTCTCAGATGGTTTTTGGGTCGGCGAAGAATTCGGTCCCTACATTCTGAAGTTCACCCGCGACGGCAAGCTGACGGATGTGATTGCCACCAAAGCAGGCGACATCGAGGTCAAGTCTCCCGACAACCCAACGCTCACGCTTCCCGGAAACCCGACCCAGAAACTGCCCGCCTTCAATCTGAAGCGCTCCGGTGGCTTTGAGGGCATGGCGCTCTCCAAGGATGGCACGAAGCTCTACGGACTACTGGAAGGCCCGCTTTACAATGCCGACGGTCAGGTCGAAAAGACGGAAGACGGGGCAACGGGCCTGCGCATCATCGAACTCGATGTAGCCTCCAAGGCATGGACCGGTCGCACATGGCTCTATCCTCTGGCCGAAGGCGGCGAGGCGATCGGCGACTTCAACATGCTGGATGACAGCACTGCGCTGGTGATCGAACGCGACAATGGCGCCGGTACGGCCGACAAGGTCTGTGCCGACCCGAAGAAGCCGGAAGCCAACTGCTTTGCAACGCCTGCCAAGGTGAAGCGCATCTACAAGATCGAGTTCAACGACGCAAATGTCGGCAAGGCTGCCCGCAAGATCGGCTATATCGACCTGATGAAAATCGCCGATCCCGACAAGAAGGCCCGCCAGGGCTCTGAAAACGGCATCTACACCATGCCGTTCGTCACGATCGAAAACGTCGACCGCGTCGACGCCAGCCACATCATTGTCGGCAACGACAATAACTTGCCTTTCTCGGCCGGTCGTGCGCTGGACAAGGCAGACGACAACGAGTTTGTCATCCTCGACGTGAAAGACCTGCTCGACGCAAAGTGAGCCCTACAGCATCGGCCCGAAAATCGGACCCGCTTTTCGGAAAGCACGATGCGTAGACTTAAAGGAGATAGAGCGTCGCCATTTCGGCGGCGCCCCCCCTTCAGCGACCCTTACGATCGGTAATGAGTGTTCGCGGGTTATTCGAAAACGAATGCCAGCCGCTTGCCCGTCAGCTTCGCCAATTGCTGCAAGCGTCCATCCAGACGCTCGCCAGCGAAATCGCAATAGTCATGCGGCACGACGAATTCCAAATCGAGATCGGGGTTGTCGGACTTGCGGAACCGGAGATGATCCACCACGCCCGGCATGGAGGCTGAGAAGAGGTAGACGACGCGCAGCAATCCACCCAGCAGCTTGGCAAGTTCAAGCAGGCGGGGGCCAGCCATCTCGGCAAGCGACTGCGTCGTGCCGTTATCGTTCAGGCCTTCGAAGCGATAATAATTGGCGAGCGCGATAAAGGCGCGGCCCGGATGGGTAATGGACACGAAGGACGAGTGAGCAATGACGTTCAGCGCCTGGAGCCCGCGATAATCCGGGTGGGCGCGCCAGCTGATATCCGCCAGAAGACAGGCAGCCTGCCGGTATCGGCCCTCTTCTTCCGTTTCATCAATGCCGAAGACCGGGACGGTTCTGCCGGTCCAATCCGCCAACTCACGCGCATGTTCGGGAGAACGAGCACGAAGAACCGCCAGTTCGTCGGCGGCCACCAGCAGCGGATCTGCGGTTTTGTCTGTCTCGGACAGCAGCGAGTAGAGATAACCTTCACGCACGCCCTGTGCTGAAAAAGCAATCTTTGCTGGCTTCATGACTTCGAGCACTTCGCGCATGGCAATGGCGCCGAAGGGCAGAAGCGAGCGGCGGTTCTTGGAAACGGCCTGCCAGGCGGGATCCTTGCTGTCCTTGGAGGCGATGACCTCGTTCAGGAAGTTCAGCATCTCTTGGAGAGGAAGTTCATAGCCCTGCATCATATGCAGAGGATAATGGGTAATTTCCATGTGGAGCTTGGCGATGTTGCGCCATGTGCCGCCGACGGCGTAGAAGGTCCGGCCTTCCCCCGCCGCCAAAAGTGCTGCGCTTTTCTTGACCTGCTTCTTGGCAAAAGCCGTCGCCTTTTCAAGAGAGCCACCCGCCTGTTCGGAGAGCCTCAAGCCGCCGAGCGGAAGCGTGATCCCCTTGCCGCAGGCGTTGCCCTTGATGTCGATCAGTTCGAGAGACCCGCCGCCCAGATCGCCCGCGATGCCGTCGGGATCGTGAAAGCCGCTGATGACACCATAAGCCGAGTAAAGCGCCTCGCGCTCGCCCGAGAGAACCTCGATTTCGCAACCAAGAATCGCCTCGGCATCGCGAATGAAATCCGGTCCGTTTTCCGCTTCTCGCGCAGCCGCGGTGGCCAACACATGCACCTGGGTGGCCTGTGCCTGATCGGAGAGGGCGCGGAAACGACGAAGCGTCATCAGCGCACGGCGAACGCCTTCCTCATCCATCCGTCCGGTCAAGGCCAGGCCTTTGCCCAGACCGCACAGAACCTTTTCGTTGAACAGCACCACGGGCGCGCGCGAAAGACCTTCATAAACGACAAGGCGAACTGAGTTCGAACCGATGTCGATGACGGAAACGGGGGCATGGCCGACGAGCCGCCCCTGTGCTTCTGATCGTGTCATTCAGCCTGTTTCTTGCGGGACGAAATCAACCCGGCAATCAGTTTTGGCGCACTGGACTTCAAAGCTTCACCACGTCCGGACAGGCTGGGATTGGTCATGAAATAGTGCTGCGCGTTGAACGGTTCCTCGCCCTTGCGCACCTCGATACGCCTGGACGTTCCGTCGGGAAGTATCTCGTAGCTTTGCTGGTTGTCAATGAGATTGCCGAGCATGATCTGCGAAAGAACCTGCTCATGCACAGTCGGATTGACGAGCGGCACGAGGGTCTCGACGCGTCGATCGAGGTTTCGCGGCATCATGTCGGCAGAGCCGATATAGACCAGCGCCTTATCCGATGGGAGGCCGTGACCATTGCCGAAACAAAAGATGCGGCTATGCTCCAGAAAGCGGCCGACGATGGATTTGACGCGGATATTGTCCGACAGGCCCGGCACCTGCGGGCGAAGGCAGCAGATGCCGCGCACCACCAGATCGATCTCCACGCCTGCGGCACTGGCGCGATAGAGCGCGTCGATGATTTCCGGATCGACCAGAGAATTCATCTTCATCCAGATGGCAGCGGGCGCGCCATTCTTGGCATGCTCGATTTCATCATTGATGTGCTTGAGGATACGCGGACGCAACGTATAGGGGGAGACCGCCAGCTTCATGCCTTCTTCCGGCTCGCCATAGCCGGTGATGAAGTTGAAGATATTCGCCATGTCATGGGCGATCTTCGGATTGCAGGTGAAGAAGGACAGGTCGGTATAGATCTTGGCGGTCACCGGATGGTAGTTGCCGGTGCCGAGATGGCAGTAGGTCCGCAGCTTTCCGTCTTCACGACGCACGACCATCGACATCTTCGCGTGGGTCTTGAGTTCGATGAAGCCGAACACGACCTGCACGCCAGCACGCTCCAGATCGCGCGCCCAGCGGATGTTGGCTTCTTCATCGAAGCGAGCCTTGAGCTCAACCAGTGCCGTCACCGACTTTCCAAGTTCGGCGGCATCGATCAGCGCGCGAACGATCGGGCTGTCATTGGAGGTGCGGTAAAGCGTCTGCTTGATCGCCAAAACGTCCGGATCGCGTGCGGCCTGCAACAGGAACTGCACAACGACATCGAAGCTTTCGTAAGGGTGGTGAACCACCATGTCCTTTTCGCGAATGGCGGCGAGGCAATCGCCCATATGTTCGCGAACACGCTCCGGGAAGCGGGCATTGTAGGCTTCGAATTTGAGGTCTTCTCTCGGCGCCTTGGCGAGTTCCGAGATGGTATTGAGCGCCAGAAGACCGGGCAGAACCGCCACACGATTTTCCGGCACATCCAGTTCGTGGACCACGAACTGACGCAAGGAATGCGGCATTTCGCTGTCGGTTTCGATGCGGATCACGGAGCCACGACGACGGCGTTTCAGGGCGCTTTCAAAGTAGCGCACCAGATCTTCCGCCTCTTCTTCCAGCTCGATATCGCTGTCGCGGATGATACGGAAGGTGCCGAAGCCCCTGACGGTATATCCGGGGTAGAGCCTGTGGATGAAGAGACCGACCGTATCTTCCAGGGTGATGTAACGGATGGCGGTCTTATCGTCGGGTAGACGGATGAAGCGGTCTAGCGCGGTCGGAAGGCGCAGCAGCGCCGTCATCGGCTCACGGCCATTGACGCTGTCCAACTGCAGGCCCATCGAGAAGCCGAGATTGGGAATGAAGGGGAACGGATGCGCCGGATCGATGGAGAGCGGCGTCAGAACAGGAAAAATCCGTTCCTCGAACTCGTTCTCGAGCCAGGTGCGGTCTTCGTCCGTAAGCGCGCCCGGACGGACGATGTAGATATCTTCCTTGGCCAAATACTGCTGCAGCACGGCAAGCGACGCCTGTTGCTCCATCTGGAGGTTGTCGATTTCCTTCAGAATGTCTTCAAGCTGCTCGGCGGGCGTTTTGCCATCCGGGGTCTTCATCGTCACCGACTGGCGTACCTGACCTTCGAGACCGGCAACGCGCACCATGAAGAATTCATCGAGGTTGGCGGCGGAAATGGAAAGGAATCGCAGTCTTTCCAGAAGCGGATGCGCGGGGTTCAGCGTCTCTTCGAGAACGCGGCGGTTGAATTGGAGCCAGGAGAATTCGCGGTTCACAAATCGAGTAGGGCTATCCCAGAGATTTTCAACCTCCGCTGCCTGTGCCGATTGACCGCCCTCCAATTCTTCCTGCACAACCGAATCCATAAATCACCCGCCCCTTTTCAGTTTCCATGGCCGTATAACAGTTTGACGACGGAACTATGACAGTCAATCGTCCTGCGAAGCGGCACCCAGTTCATTCAGAACCTCCGCCGCCAGCGACCGGCTGATGCGCGTGCCGCGCGAAAGCGCCAGACGATCCAGCCTTTCCACGATGATCTGCGCCGTGTCGAGCGAACGTTCCATTCTTGCCACGATATAGCTGACGAGTTTGTCATCCATGTAAAGCTGACGGTCGGCAAAGAGCTTCATCAGCACCTGCGCCAACAGGTTCTCGTCCGGCTCGCCGATCTCCACCACGGTGGCCGCCTTCAACCGCGAGCGTAAGTCCGGTAGCGATACGGGCCAAGTGGCCGGCCATTGCCGCGTGGTGATCAGAAGCGACGTGCCGTTCTCCCGCACGCTGTTGATCACGTGGAAAAGCTCGGTGTCGTCGAAACCGACGCGATCGGCATCCTCAAATAGCACGGGTCCCTTTTCGGCGGCGCGGGCGGCATCCGATCCTTTCTGAGGATTGATCTGGACGGCACTGCTGGTGTTCTTCCAGATCGCAGCGAGATGCGACTTGCCGGATCCGGGAGGGCCAGCGAGGATGACGACCGGCGAGGGCCATTTCGGCCATTCGTCGACAATGCTGACCGCCGCATCCAGAGGAGCGGCCACCAGCAAATCGTCACGGCCCGTTGCGCTGTTATGAGAGAATGCAAGCGGCAACTGTTCGGCTTTGGGCCGGAAGGGGCCGGGCTTATCACTTTCCGTCATCAATCAGCTCGGGAGTCGATCTGCGTGTCGATCTTCTGCGATGGCACGATATCAGGTTGCCAAGGCAGGTTGGCGGCGCGACCATGATAGAGATCGCTTTCCAGATAGCGCGACAGGGCGAAGCGAACGAGAACGCCGACAGCTGCCGCAGCTGGCACGGCAACCAACAGGCCGACGAAGCCGAACAGCGCGCCAAACGCAAAGAGCGCAAACATCAGCCACACCGGATGCAGGCCAACGCTGCTACCGACCAACTTCGGTTGAAGGATATTGCCCTCGATGAACTGGCCGGAGAAGAACACAGCCAGCGTCAGGATCACATAAATATAATCCGGCCAGAACTGGACGAGTGCCACGCCGACAGCGAGAACCAGCCCCACCATGGAGCCGATATAGGGAATGAAACTGATGGCACCGGCAAACATGCCAATCAGCAGGCCGAAATTGAGGCCGACAAGCGAAAGGCCGACGGCATAATAAACGCCGAGAATGATGCAGAGTGACCCCTGCCCGCGAATGAAGCCGGCAATCGTTGAATCCATCTCGCGGGCAATCTGGCGCACGGTGGCAACGTGATCGCGCGGCACCCAGCTGTCGACCTTGTCGATCATCCGGTCCCAGTCCAAGAGCAGGTAGAAGGCGACGACTGGTGTGACCACCAGAAGCGAAATGACATCCACCAGAGACTTGCCGGAATTCCAGATCTGCGTCAGCAACGTGCCGATAAAGCCCGCACCCTCCGTCAACAGCTTGGAGAAATTCTCCTTAACCGTGGCGATCTGCGCGCTGACCCAGGCGGGCAAGAGATTGGTATCTGCGCCTGCGATCAATTGCTGAAGCGACGAGATATATTGCGGAATGCGGCTGATGAATTCAGACGCCTGCGCAGCAATCAACGGAATGATGATGATCAGCGACAGCGCAAAGAGTAGCACGAAGGAAATCAGGATGAACACGCTGGCCATCATGCGGCTCAGACCGCGACGCTCCAGCCAATCGGCAACCGGGTCGAGAAAATAGGCCAGCGCCATGCCCGCCACGAAGGGCAGCAGAATGGAACTGAAGACCATCAGGAAGACGACGAAAACGACAAGCGCACCCAGCCAGAAGAATATCTGGCGTCTTAGATTGATGCCTCTGATCTGTGGCTGCATCTCATTTTCCTTCGTGGCACGTGACGCCTCATAACGCACTGCAACGAGATAGGATGCCCCGATAGGAGAGGTCAAGGGTGACGACAGGTGGTCAGACACCTCAACAGCGCATTGCTCAACGCGTCAATGAGGGCAAAAAGGCACGAAAAACGTGGGCTGCAACGCTCTTACCCTTGCATCGACAACCGTCTCATGCGAATGGCGAGCCCAAGAAAACCAGCGGAGACGAGAGCCATGAGCCAGTCGGGCAAGAACGGTCTTACCTACAGCGATGCAGGCGTGGATATCGATGCCGGAAACCTGATGGTCGAGAAGATCAAGCCTGCCGTCCGCTCCACCCGTCGTCCCGGTGCGGATGGTGAAATCGGTGGCTTCGGCGGACTGTTCGACCTGAAGGCCGCAGGCTTCACCGATCCGGTTCTGGTTGCCGCCAATGATGGCGTCGGCACCAAGCTGAAGATCGCGATCGACGCGAATTTTCATGACACGGTGGGTATCGACCTCGTTGCCATGTGCGTCAACGATCTGGTCGTTCAGGGCGCAGAGCCTCTTTTCTTCCTGGACTATTTTGCCACCGGCAAGCTCGATCCGGATCAGGGTGCAGCCATCGTCAACGGCATTGCGGCCGGTTGCCTGGAATCCGGTTGCGCGCTGATCGGCGGCGAGACGGCTGAAATGCCGGGCATGTATTCCGATGGTGACTATGATCTCGCGGGCTTTGCCGTCGGCGCTGCCGAACGAGGCCAGCTTCTGCCTGCTGGCGACATCGCCGAAGGCGACGTGATCCTTGGTCTTTCTTCCTCCGGCGTTCACTCCAACGGCTTCTCGCTGGTGCGCAAGATCGTGTCGCTCTCCGGCCTCGACTGGGATGCGCCAGCGCCGTTCGCCGAAGGCAAGAAGCTTGGCGAAGCCCTGCTGACCCCCACCCGTATCTATGTGAAGCCGCTTTTGAAGGCGATCCGCGAGACCGGCGCACTGAAGGCACTGGCCCACATCACCGGCGGCGGTTTTCCGGAAAACATTCCGCGCGTGCTGCCGAAGCATCTGGCTGCGGAAATCGATCTCGAATCCATTGAGGTGCCTGCAGTATTCTCCTGGCTTGCAAAGACCGGCGGCGTGGCGGCAAACGAGATGCTCCGCACCTTCAACTGCGGCGTCGGCATGATCGTCGTCGTTTCCGCCGAGAACGCCAAAGTCGTCACAGACGCCTTGACCGCCGAGGGCGAAACCGTCTTTCCGCTGGGACGCATGGTTGCCCGTGAAGAGGGCGCGCATGGCACGATCTATAAGGGCACGCTCGAACTATGAGCCTCAGCGCTCCCCGCAAGCGCGTCGTCGTCTTCATTTCCGGCAGCGGCTCCAACATGGTGGCGCTGGCCGAAGCCTGCCGTGACCCGGATTTTCCCGCAGAGATCGCTTGCGTCATCTCCGACAAGCCGACGGCGGGCGGGCTTGCCAAGGCGCAGGGTTTCGGCATTCCAACGCTGGTTTTCGAACGCAAGAATTACGCCAGCAAGAGCGAGCATGAAGGTGCGATCCTGGCAGCGCTTGGTGAACTTGCGCCTGATATCATCTGCCTTGCCGGCTATATGCGCCTGATCTCTGGTGAATTCATCGCGCCTTACGAAGGCCGGATCATCAATATCCATCCATCGCTTCTGCCGCTCTTCCCCGGCCTCCATACCCATCAGCGCGCCATCGACAGCGGCATGAAGATCACCGGCTGCACCGTGCATTTCGTTACCGAAGGCATGGATGAAGGCCCGATCATCGGCCAGGCGGCCGTGCCTGTTATCGCAGGCGATACGGCCGAAGGGCTCGCCGCACGTGTTCTTACCGTTGAACACAAACTCTACCCATTATCGCTGAAGCTGCTTGCCGAAGGTAAAGTGCGGGTGGAGAGTGGCAAAGTGGTACGAAATGGCAACCAAACGTCCACCAGCGAGACGCTGCTCTCTGCTTGAGATTAGCTTGGTCAAGCCTTGACCAAGTCGCTTTTGCTCCGATATTTTTTAAATAGTGGAGCATGAGGACGATGACACTGACCGTAAAAGTGGGTGAAGCAAAGACACATCTTTCAGAGCTTCTTGCAAAGGTGGAAGCGGGTGAAGACGTGATTATTGCACGGGGCAACGACGCGGTGGCCCGTCTCGTCAGGGCAAACGACGTTCAGGCTCGTAAGCAACTGATAGAAACATTGCGCTCTGAGCGTGCCGCACGCGTTCACGTCACTGCGGATGAGATTCGGGATTGGAAGACTGAAGGCCGACTTTAAATGCCCTTTGTCGTTGACGCCTCGGTGGTCGCTGCCTGGTTTCTACCTGACGAAACCAATGAAGTAGCGGATAAGGCCCTTTCCAGGCTCGAGCATGACGATGCTTTCGCTCCCGATCTTCTCGCCCATGAGCTTTACAACATTCTCATCACGGCGGAGCAACGAAAGCGTATCGATCAGGAAAATGTTCTCTCCATCTTGCTACGGTTTCAAAGCCTTCCGCTGACCCTTGTATCGGGCGGCGATTCGGTCTCCGTCATAAAGCTTGCGCAACGCCATACGCTCTCCGCATATGATGCGGCCTATCTCGCGCTTGCCACAGGACGAAACATGCCGCTGGCCACAGCCGATAGGAAGCTCTCCGCAGCAGCCCTTGCGGAAAACGCGTCCTTCGTCTGACAGTCGTTACAAACTCGCTCTATTGAGCATCGCCCATTGCAGCATGATGATCGTCTTGGAATCGGTGATCTCGCCGGATGCGATCATGTCATAGGCGGCGTCGAGGGGGACGGTCATGACTTCGATGTCCTCCCCCTCGTTTTCAAGCCCCCCGCCCTCTCCCGCCTTCACATCGAGATCGACACGGGCGTAGAAGAGGCTGACCTTCTCGGTCAATGTGCCGGGGCTGGCATAGGTATCAAAGAGATAACGCGGCGCGCTGACGGCATAGCCGGTTTCTTCCATGGATTCACGGCGAATGGCCTCGTCCGGCTGATCGCCATCGGTCAGACCGGCGGGGATTTCCAGCATGAAGCTCGGGTCGCCATTCACATAGGCGCCGGGGCGGAACTGGCGAACCAGCACCACATCCTCCCGCTTCGGATCGAAAAGCAGGATCGCGGCGGCCACGCCGTGATCATGCACCTCGCGATGGATGCGGAACGTGCGCCCGTCACGAGCCTGCTGTTCGAAAATCATCGTCTGCAAATGGATGAAGTTCTTCCAAACCGTCTGCTTTTCGATGAGCTTGACGCGCGCCTCGTCATCGACCTGCGATACTGGACCAGCAGTGGATCGCATCATCAAACTCCCATCAGGCTTTCTTCAGCCACACCTTGTTATCGTGGAACGCCGCTCCGCCATAGGGCGCAACAGCATCGGCGCCCGTCAAGACATTGATACCCTCGCCGTCGAGATGCGCCTTGTTGGGCCAGAGCCCTTCGGCAATCAGCACGCCGGGGCGAGCGCCCTCGACGATCTTAGCATGGATCCGCACATCGCCGCGCGCATTGCCGATCTGAACCACATCCCCTTCTGCGATGTCGAGGCGCACGGCATCGATGGGGGAAATCATCAGCTCTGGACGGCCTTCCTTTTGCACCGAGGTCTTGGTTTCCGCGAAGGTGGAATTCAGGAAGTTGCGAGCGGGAGACGTGGCAAGCCGGAAAGGATGCTCGGCGTCGACCGTTTCGATCACATCAACCTGATCCGGAAATTTCGGAAACGCGTCGGCCGGCCCCATGACGCCGACATTTTTCGGCGGCTTGTTCGGCGATGGGCCGTTCTGCCAATCGGGGCTGAAACGGAACTTGCCATCGCCGTATCCGAAACCTTTGAGATAATGCGCGACCTCGAATTCAGGCTGCGCATCGATCCACTTTTCTTCAGCCAGATTGTCGAAGCTGCCCCAGCCACTCGCTTGAAGAATCGTCTCGACATGCTTGCGCTCGCTGAGGCCGAAGCCCGGCATATGATCGATACCAAGGCGCTTGGCGAGTTCTTCAATGACGAAGAGATTTGTGCGCACAGTCTCCGGTGGTTCGACCAGCTTGGGCCCAAGGAGAATATGGTTCTGCCCGCCCGCGCGATAGAGATCGTCATGCTCAAGGAACATCGTGGCCGGTAGAACGATATCGGCAATCTCTGCCGTCTCCGTCATGAACTGCTCATGCACGGCGACGAACAGATCCTCGCGCTGAAAGCCCTGCTTCACCAGTCTCTGTTCCGGACAGACATTGGCCGGATTGGTGTTCTGGATCAACATGGCCGTCACCGGACCGCCGCCGCGCAGCGCCTCGGCATCGCCAGTCAGGATGCGACCAACCTGCGACTGATCGAGCTGGCGCACATTCGGATCGGCATAGGCCGTTCCCATGAGCTCCGCCTTGTTCAGCCGGAAGATATCGCCGTTATTGTGAAACGCGCCGCCACCCTCATATTGCCAGGATCCGAGTACGGTGGCGATGGAAAGCGCGGCATGCATGGCAACCGCACCATTGCGCTGGCGGGCAAAGCCATAGCCGAGGCGAAAGAAGCTTTTCTTCGTCGTTCCGATGAGCCTCGCGAAAGCCTCGATCTCTTCCACAGAAAGACCGGTGATCTCGGCAGCCCATTGCGGTGTCTTCGACGCAAGATGCGCCTCGAGCCCCGCCGGATCGTCGGTGAACTTCGCCATATAGGCGCGGTCGGCATAGCCATCCCGGAAAGCGATATGCATCACGGCACAGGCAAGAGCCGCGTCCGTGCCCGGCCGCACGACCAGCTTCATATCAGCCTGCTTCATCGTCGGATTGTCGTAGATATCGACAACGACGATCTTCGCGCCGCGTTCCTTGCGCGCCTTGACCGCGTGGGTCATGACGTTGACCTGGGTGGCGACGGCATTGGTGCCCCAGATGACGACGACATCGGCCTTTGCCATCTCGCGCGGGTCCGGTCCGCGCAGCGCGCCGGTGCCCATCACATAGCCGGTCCAGGCCATGTTGGTGCAGATGGAGCCGAAGAAACCGGAATATTTCTTGGCGTGGCGCAGCCGCTCGATGCTGTCGCGCTGCACCTGCCCCATCGTACCGGCATAGAAATAGGGCCAAACGGCTTCGGCACCATGCGCAGCTTCCGCCTCGATGAAGGCATTGGCGATTTCGTCCAGCGCGTCGTCCCAGCCGATCTCTTGCCACTCGCCAGCGCCTTTAGCGCCCTTGCGACGCTTCGGCGTCAGCAACCGGCCCGGATGATAGATCCGTTCCGAGTAGCGCGCGACCTTGGCGCAGATCACACCCGCCGTGTAGGTATTAGAGTTGGCGCCACGCACACGGCCAATGCGGCCATCGGCGTTGATATCGACCTCCAGCGCGCAGGCGCTCGGACAGTCATGGGGACATACGGTATGGCCGACGCGAGTGGCTTCGGTCACGGCTTTGGCGGAAATCGGGGTCGCAACGTTCATAGATTTTCTATATTGCATCTGCGAGATCGCCAAAAGGGCGAAGTGACGCGCATCAAGATAATTCATAAAAGGCATCGCCCCCGATGAACTACCGGCACATCTACCACGCAGGCAATTTTGCCGACGTTCTGAAACACGCGGTTCTGGCGCGGCTCGTTCGCTACCTGCAGAACAAGGACAAGGCGTTTCGCGTGCTGGATACGCATGCCGGCATCGGCCTCTACGATCTCTCGTCCGAAGAGGCGCAGAAGACGGGCGAATGGCAAACGGGCATCGGCAAGCTTCTGGAAGCCGATCTTCCAGCAGAGGTCGCCGAACTCATGGAGCCTTATCTCTCTGCCGTACGGGAATTAAACCCGGAAGGCGGGCTCAAATACTATCCAGGCTCCCCGAAGCTTGCACGGATGCTGTTTCGCCCGCAGGACCGTCTTTCGGCGATGGAACTCCACCCGGACGATTTTCGCGCGCTCTCACGCCTCTTCGAAGGCGACTATCAGGCGCGCATCACCGAACTTGATGGTTGGCTATCACTTGGAGCGCATCTGCCGCCCAAGGAAAAGCGCGGCCTCGTGCTGGTCGATCCGCCTTTCGAGAAGGAAAACGAATATGAGCGCCTGGCGGATGGTCTGCACAAAGCCTACCGTCGCTTCGCCACCGGCACCTATTGCCTCTGGTATCCGCTGAAGAAGAACGCGCCGATCAAGGACTTTCACGAGCGCCTGCAATCCTATGATATCCCGAAAATGCTCTGCACCGAGCTATCGGTCAGAAGCGACCGGCTGGACGGCTTGAGCGGATCCGGCCTCATCATCGTCAACCCGCCCTACACACTGAAGGATGAACTGCACACGATGCTGCCCGTGCTGAAGTCGATCATGGCGCAGGATCGATACGCGTCGCATCGCGCCTTCTGGCTGCGCGGCGAGGAGTAAACAATCCTACTTCTGCTGTAGCCGCCTCTCTTCCCGCTCGGCGGCTGCAAGCTGCGAGCGTTCAAAAAACAGGATGATGAACAGGCCGATGACGAACGGGATGATCAGGTAGAACAGGCGGAAGACGAGAAGTGCGGCGATGACGTCTGCGGGGTTCATGTCCGGCAGGCCCATGACGAAGACGAGCTCGAGCACGCCGAGCCCTCCCGGCGCATGCGAAATCAGTGCGGCGGAAAAGGAAATCAGGAAAATCCCCAGGATCACCATGAAGCCTGGATTGCCCAGCTCGGGCAGGGCGAAATAGATGATACCGGCCGCGCCGATCAATTCGATCGGCCCGATGACCAGCTGCTGCACAACCAGTTTCGGGACCGGATAGAATAGCGTGAAGGAGCCGATCTTGAGCGGCCTGAGCTTCATTAGGCTGCCGAGAATATAAAGTGCGACGATGGCAAGCAGCAGGATGCCGGTGGTGCGCGAGGCTTCTACCGGCAGAACATCAACGAAACGCTCCGTGATATCCGGCTCATAAACCAGGATAAAGCCGATCAGCATGATCGTACCGATCACGAAGGTGAAGGAGCAGAGGGCAACGAGAACGCCGACTTCTGCAGCACTCAATCCCTTCGACGTATAGGCGCGGTAGCGGACGACGGCACCGGAAAATACCGATGCACCGACATTGTGAGACAGGGCATAGGTGGTGAACGATGTCAGCGCGATAAAAAGCCAGCCGACCTTGCGTTTCAGATGCTGCAAGGCAATGCGGTCATAGCCGGCGAGAGCGGCATAGGCGACCAGCGTGCAAAGTCCTGACATCAACCAGTGATGCGTACTGATGGCGCTAAGGCTGCCCCAGACATCATCGAGCGAGAGATGGCGCAATTCCTTGTAGAGCAGCCACACCGAAAAGCAGATCGTCGCAATCCCAATCACGGGCCAAAGATACTTTTTCATTTTCATGCGGACATGCCCAGACTCGAACCTCCCTCCGACAAGACTGCCATGCCGGATTCGACAAGCTTATTCGTTATACCAACTCCGGTTCAACACGAAGGATGCTGAAGAAATGAATTTTCGGCGGTCTGTTTGCCATAGGCGGAAGATGGTATAAAACCCGAAGCCTGTTCAACAAATCGTCATCCCTGCCAGAAAGACAGCGCCTTCGATGAAACAGTATTTCGGTTTTATCGCACTCGGCGCACTGTCACTGGCAGCGGCTGGATGGCTGTTTCTGGGCCAACCCCAACCGGCATCCGGGCCTGTGACCCAGCGAACTGAAACTCCTTCGTCGCGTAGCTCACGCGGCGCCGCAGAAACCTCGGAAACCGGTTTCGATTTCTACGTCCTGTCGCTCTCCTGGTCTCCCGCATTCTGTGCCAGTGATGCCGGGCGCAACAGCCGGCAGCAATGCGGCTCGGATCGGAAGTTCGGATTCGTGGTTCATGGTCTCTGGCCTCAGAACGACCAAAGCTATCCGGAATTCTGCGGCGCGGACAAAAACGAGCGCGTGCCTGACAACCTCGGACGAAGCATGTTCGACATCATGCCGTCCATGGGGCTGATCGGCCACCAGTGGCGCAAGCATGGCAGTTGCAGCGGCCTGACCCAGAAACAATATTTCGACAAAACACGTGATGCCTACGACCGCATCAAGATACCTGCCGACCTCTCAATCGGCGATCAGAGCAAAAGGCTTTCCGCCGACGCTATCGAGTCCGCTTTTGTGGATGCTAATCCTGGCATGACAAAGAGTGGCATCGCTATCAGCTGCGAAGGTCCGCGACTGGAGGAGGTGCGGATCTGCCTGTCCAAGACCTTGTCCTTCCGCGATTGCCCTGAGGTCAATCGCCAGGGTTGCCGGTCGAATGCCGCAGAGATCATTCCCATCCGATAGTGAAACAGGAAAAACCAATGGAACTGCTTTACGCTCCCGCCTCCCCCTATTCCGCCAAGGTGCGCATGGCAGCGCGCTATCTGGATATCGGCATCACCGATGTCCGCGTCGACACCAATGCCGAAACCGCCACGCTGATCGACAACAATCCGCTGGGCAAGATCCCCGTGCTGCTGCATGACGGTGGCTCGGTCTACGACAGTGTCGCGATCATGCATTATCTCGATCGCGTGTCTGGCGGAAAGCTCTACCCGAAGAAGCATGCCAAGCGCACCGAAGCCGAAATCCTCGAAGCACTTTGCGATGGTGTGATGGATTGCCTGCTGGCGATCGTCTACGAAAAGCGCTTCCGGCCGGAAGAAAAGGTTCACCAGGAGTGGATCGACAAGCAATGGCGCAAGGTGGTGAAGGCGCTCGATTACCTGAACGACAATCTCCCGAAGACCGGAAAGAAGCTGCATGGCGGCCACTTTGCGCTAGCCGCGATGATTGGTTATCTCGATTTGCGGTTTAGCGGACAGTGGGCGGATGGTCGCAAACGGCTCTCTGATTGGCCGGAAAAGTTCGGCAAGAAGTTCAAGCCGTATACGGAGCTGAAATCTGCCGCCTGATCGCGGATTTCTCTTGCTGCAGAAACAGAAAAGCCGGGGCGAACCCCGGCTTTTCCGCATAATATCTGGCGAATTAGAACTTGACGCCGATACCAGCCTTGACGCTGTGGTCGTCGAAGCCGCGCGAGACGTTGCCACCGTTGATGGCGAAGTCCTTGTCCTGATAATCGGTGTAACGATACTCAAGACGTGCCGTGATGTTGTCTGTGACGAGAGCTTCGACACCGGCGCCAACCGTGTAGCCGAGAGCCGTCTTGTCGTCCTTGCTGCCGGTTGCGGTGTCACGAAGTTCGTTGTTCGAAACTGCAAGACCACCCGTACCGTAGATCAGGAAGGGGTTCATGTCGTAACCAACACGAGCGCGCAGCGAGCCGTTCAGCTTCTGCTTGCCCTGAAGGTTGCCGCCAGCGGAGCCCTTTTCATCGCCATAAGCGAGGTCGGCTTCACCACCGTAAACGATCTGGCCGTTCTGCCAGTTGTAACCGCCATAGAGGCCGCCGCCGAAGCCGTCAGCGTCGCGACCGTTGGTGCTGCCGCTGAAACGACCCCAGTCGTAGTTCACGGTACCACCGAGATACGCGCCGGACCAATCCTTGATCGGTGCGGGCTGCTCAACTGCGACCGGCGCCTGCGGAACTTCATTGACCGCGTCGGCTGCCTGTGCTGCCGAGAAAGCTGCCGCGGCCATGGTAGAAGCCAAAAGTGTTGCAACGATAGTACGCATGCCATTCTCCTTTTCAAACCCGCGGGGGCACTCAAACACTCGGTCCCAAACGCGGTATAAAACAGTTAGTTCCCTGCCCGTCTGGAAATGCAAAATGATGGGGGAATGAGGAAATCACAGAGCCAAAATGTGAATTGATTGAGGCACAGCCGTGACAGAAATTGGACGTTGCCAAAAGGACACAGAAATCCATTAAGGATAACGCATCGTTAATTTAAGCAAAGCGCGTTTTTACTTGTGTTTACATCAAATTAAGCTGGCAAAGCTTGCGCCGGATAAATCTGTATAACGCCATTCGGATGTGGGCAAACCTCATCATTTCGATCTATATCTGGAAGTAAATGTGGAATAAGCAGAGCACGGGTCCGCTTTGACAGAGACTATACCGAAGACCGTCTTGATAACGGGCGCAGCGCGCCGCATTGGCAGAGCCATTGCCGATTATCTTGCTTGCGAGGGATTTGCGGTAGCGATCCACGCACGTTCCTCTTTGGCCGAAGGCGAGGAACTCGCTAACACTTTACGGCAGAAAGGTGGCAAGGCGGTCGTCCTTCAGGCAGACCTAATGGACATATCCTCCACAGCCGAATTGATGGAAAAGGCGACAAAAGCACTGGGACCTGTGGGGGTTCTCGTCAACAATGCCTCTGTTTTTCACAAGGATGAAGCCGAAACCTTCGATGCCGAGACCTTCGATGCGCATTTTGCCGTGCATGTACGCGCGCCGTCCATTCTTTCAGCCGCATTTGCAAGGCAACTGCCACAAGAGCATTCCGGTCTGATCGTCAACATCATCGATCAACGCGTGTTGGCGCTCAATCCGCGCTTCTATTCCTACACATTGTCCAAGGCAGCGCTTTGGGCCGCAACACAAACTTTGGCGCAAAGCTTCGCGCCGCGCATCCGGGTCAATGCCATCGGCCCCGGCCCGACGTTTAAAAACGAGAGACAGAGCCCCGAGGACTTTCAGGCGCAGGTCGACGCCCTTATATTGAAGAGAGGTCCGAAGCCCGATGAGTTCGGGCGGACGATTCGCTTTCTTTACGATACCCCCTCGATGACCGGCCAGATGATCGCACTCGACGGGGGCCAGCATCTTGGCTGGGAAACCCCGGACGTGGCGGAGATTAATGAATGAACGGAAAGAAGCTGCCGGATGGCGGTGTTCTCTTCGATGAAACCGACGACGACGAAGACGATGTTGCACTCTCCACCGCCGATGTTGCCGTGGAGCGGGACAGCGCAGGCATCGACTGGAACGCCGGATGGAAGAACGAGTCCGGCTTGAAGGGCATGGATCTGATTGGCGAGTTCGTCAAACACCTGCCTAACAATCCCGGCGTCTATCGCATGTTCAACGAGGCTGGCGACGTTCTTTATGTCGGCAAGGCGCGCTCGCTGAAGAAGCGTGTCAGCAATTATGCCCAGGGCCGCGTGCATTCAAACCGCATTGGCCAAATGGTGCGGCTGACGACGCATATGGAGTTCGTCACCACCCGCACGGAAACCGAAGCGCTGCTGCTGGAAGCCAACCTCATCAAGCGCTTCCGCCCACGCTTCAACGTGCTGCTGCGCGACGACAAGTCGTTTCCCTATATTCTGATCACGGCCGACAATCGTGCGCCGGCGATCTTCAAGCATCGCGGTGCCAGAGCGCGCAAGGGCGCCTATTTCGGTCCCTTCGCTTCTGCCGGTGCGGTGGGTCGAACCATCAATTCGCTGCAGCGCGCCTTCCTGATCCGTACCTGTACCGACAGCGTGTTCGAGAGCCGTACGCGACCTTGCCTGCTTTATCAAATCAAGCGCTGTTCCGGCCCCTGCACCCATGAGGTCAGCGACGATGCTTACGCAGAGCTGGTGCAGGAAGCGAAAGACTTCCTCTCCGGCAAAAGCCAGAGCGTAAAATCGACGATCGCCCGGCAGATGAACGAGGCCTCGGAAGATCTCGATTTCGAGCGCGCCGCGATCTATCGCGACCGTCTGGCCGCGCTGTCGCACGTACAGAGCCATCAGGGCATCAACCCTGCCGGGATCGATGAGGCGGACGTTTTTGCCATCCACCACGAAGGTGGCGTGTCGTGCATTCAAGTGTTCTTCTTCCGCACCGGGCAGAACTGGGGCAACCGCGCCTATTTCCCCAAGGCCGATCCATCCCTCCCGGGCTCGGAAATTCTCAACGCCTTCCTGGCGCAGTTCTACGATGACAAGCCGGTGCCGAGGCAGATTCTTTTGTCTGAAACTGTGGACGAGCAGGAATTGCTGGCTGCAGCCTTTAGCGAAAAGGCCGGTCACAAGGTCGTCCTTTCGGTGCCGCAGCGCGGCGAAAAGAAGGACATTGTCGATCATGTGCTGGGCAATGCCCGCGAAGCCCACGGCCGCAAGCTCGCCGAAACCTCGTCTCAAGCGCGTCTGCTGAAAGGTTTCGCCGAGACCTTCGGTATGCCCTACATCCCGCGCCGTATCGAGATCTACGATAACTCCCATATCATGGGCACCAATGCGGTGGGCGGCATGGTGGTGGCAGGGCCGGATGGCTTCGTCAAAAACCAGTACCGCAAGTTCAACATCAAATCGACGGACATCACCCCCGGCGACGACTTCGGTATGATGCGCGAGGTGATGACGCGTCGCTTTTCTCGCCTGTTGAAAGAAGAAGGCAGGCCTGACCGCAGCCAGCCGGTGTCACCGGAAGATGCGGCAGATATGCCGTTTCCGGCTTGGCCAGACGTGATCCTGATCGACGGCGGTCAAGGCCAGATGACGGCGGTACGTGCCATTCTCGATGAACTCGGCATTCGTGATTGCGTCACCGCGATTGGCGTTGCCAAGGGTGTGGACCGAGATGCCGGTCGCGAGCGCTTCTTCACCGATACCCGCAGCGACTTTTCGCTGCCACCGCGCGATCCCGTTCTTTACTTCGTCCAGCGCCTGCGCGACGAGGCGCACCGCTTTGCCATCGGTTCTCACCGGGCGCGACGTAAGAAAGAGATGATCAAGAATCCTCTCGATGAGGTGAGCGGCATCGGACCGGGGAGAAAGCGCGCGCTTCTTCAGCATTTCGGCACGGCGAAAGCCGTGTCGCGTGCGGCGCTCAGCGATCTGATGGCTGTGGGCGGCATTTCAGAAACTGTCGCAAAACAGATATACAATCACTTCCATGAGAGCGGCCGCGAGTGACGCGGCGGCTTTTACCGCCGCCCGCTAAAAAAACACAAAGAGGTGTTGACGCTTCCACCTCAGAGCGTCATCAACGCTTTGATATTGATAGACAGGTTTTCCATGGCTTCGCGCACCTACAACATCCCGAACCTTCTGACCTATGGCCGCATTCTGGCCGTACCGGTCATCGTCTTGTGCTTCTTCGTGGAAGGAAAACTTGAGAGTTCGGATTTTGCCCGGTGGACCGCGCTGTGGCTGTTCATCGTCGCCTCGATCACCGATTTCCTCGATGGCTATCTGGCGCGCATCTGGAACCAGACATCCAATATCGGCCGCATGCTCGACCCGATTGCCGATAAGCTCTTGATCGCCTCGATCCTGCTGCTGCTGGCGGCTGACGGCACCATAGCGGGCTGGTCGCTCTGGGCCGCGATCACCATTCTCTGCCGTGAAATCCTGGTCTCTGGCCTGCGCGAATATCTCGCGGCCTTGAAGGTGTCCGTACCCGTGACCCGCATCGCCAAGTGGAAAACCACGATCCAGATGGTGGCTATCGCTTTCCTTCTGGCCGGACCCGCTGGCGATACGATCCTGCCTTACACGACCGAAATCGGCATCGGCCTTCTGTGGATCGCGGCAGCGCTGACGATCTATACCGGCTATGACTACTTCAAGGCTGGCCTGCGCCACATCGTGGATGAAGAGTGATGACCCATATCGTTTACTTCGCCTGGGTGCGCGAAAAGATCGGCAAGGCGGAAGAGGATCTCGACATCCCCGCTGATGTGAAGACGGCGCGTGAGCTGATCCTTTATCTGAAAGGCCTTGGCGAAGAATACGAAGCGGCATTCGAATATCCGAATGTCATTCGCGTTGCGGTCAATCAGGAGCATATCGAGCACCACGAAAGCATTGTCGGTGCGCGGGAGATCGGTATCTTCCCGCCCATGACCGGCGGCTGACCGATGGGTGTCACCCCGACCATTCGCGTGCAGACGGACGATTTTGACGCCGCGGTGGAAGCCAAGCTTTTGACGCGAGATGACGCAGGGATTGGCGCCGTCGTGACCTTCACCGGCCTCTGCCGCGACGAAGGTGGTGCGCTTTCTGCGCTGGAGCTTGAGCATTATCCCGGCATGGCGGAAGCGGAGATGACGCGGATCGCCAAGCTTGCCATCGAGCGTTTCGAGCTTCGTGGCCTGACGGCCATCCACCGCTACGGCAAGATCGCCACCGGCGACAACATCGTCCTCGTCATCGCCGCCTCATCTCACCGCCAGGCCGCCTTTGACGGCGCCAATTTCGTCATGGATTACCTGAAGACCGCGGCCCCTTTCTGGAAAAAGGAGCACGGAACGGATGGCACGGCAGGCGGATGGGTATCGGCCAAAGATGCCGATGAGAGCGCCAAGGATAAATGGCGCTAAGAGATCCCTCGTTTCCTTGTCATCGTCTCGTAACCGTTTCGCCTGGGACATCCGCGCCCGGCAGCGCGGCCGCCCTACTTTACTGTCCTCAGCAACCGTAACGCGTTCATGGTCACAAGCACCGTGGCGCCTGTGTCTGCCAGGATTGCGGGCCAGAGACCCGTGACACCGATAATGGTGGTGACGAGAAAGACAGCCTTCAGGCCCAGCGAGATGGCAATGTTCTGGTAGATATTGCGCATCGTTCGTTTGGACAGATCGATCATCCGGGCGATATCGCCGACGCGTCCATGCAGGATGGCCGCTTCCGCCGTTTCGAGCGCCACATCCGTTCCACCGCCCATGGCGATCCCCACATCGGCAGCAGCGAGAGCGGGCGCGTCATTGATGCCATCCCCAACCTTGCCGACGAAGAAACCCTGTTGTTTCAGTTCGCCGACGATGCGCTGCTTGTCTTCCGGCAGAAGGTCTGCGCGCACCTCGATGGCGAGCGTCTTGCCGATGGCGCTTGCCGTGCGGGCATTATCGCCCGTCAACATCACGATCCTCACGCCCTTATCCTTCAGCGCTTTCAGTCCTTCGGCTGCATCCGCACGCGGCTCATCGCGCATGGCGATGGCACCGGCAAGCTTACCGTCCACCACGAGAACCGACACCGTCTTGCCTTCATCATTGAGCGCACCGAGGGCGGACTGATCCGCAGCCGGGATATCGACCATGGCGAGAGCAGCTTTCGCCGAACCGAGAAAGACCGACTGCCCACCGACCGTAGCGGAAACGCCTTTGCCGCCGAGTGCCTTGGCATCGCTTGCGGCAGGCGCGACGATTCGGTCTTCCGATGCCTTCTCCAAAATCGCAAGCGCAAGCGGATGGCTGGAACCGGTTTCAAGCGCGGCTGCCAGACGCAGCACTTCCGGCGCCGTCGAACCAAAGGAGACGATATCCGTCACCTTCGGCTTGCCCTCGGTCAGCGTGCCGGTCTTGTCCAGCGCCACCGCCGTCAGCCGGCCAAGGCCTTCCAGCACCGCGCCGCCTTTCAACAACAGGCCTCTGCGCGCACCCGCCGAAAGCGAGGCAGCAATGGCTGCAGGGGTGGAGATGACCAGCGCGCATGGGCAGCCGATCAGCAGAATGGCAAGGCCCTTGTAGATCCACTCGTCCCAATTCGCCCCCCAGAGAAGCGGCGGCACGAGCGCCACAAGTGCTGCGACGGCCACCACGCCCGGCGTGTAATATTTCGAGAAGCGATCGATGAAGCGTTCGGTCGGCGCTTTGCTTTCCTGCGCTTCCTCCACCAGTTTCACGACACGGGCAATCGTATTGTCGGCAGCGGCCGCCGTGACACGCACCCGCAATGCGGCATCGCCATTCACCGTTCCAGCAAACACGCTGTCGCCGGCATTCTTCTGGACAGGCACGCTTTCGCCCGTCACCGGCGCCTCGTTGATGGCGCTTTCGCCCGAAACGATAACACCATCTGCCGATACACGGTCGCCTGGACGAACCAAGATAATGGCACCGATCTCGAGGCTCTCCGCTGGCACTTCCCTAGTTTTGCCCGCTTCTTCCAAAAGTGCAGTTTTCGGGACGAGGGCAGAGAGCGATTTGATGCTGTCACGCGCTTTACCGGCGGCCACGCCTTCCAGCAATTCGCCCACCAAAAACAGGAAGACGACCGCTGCGGCTTCTTCCGTGGCTCTGATTGCCAGCGCACCAATCGCCGCGATGGTCATCAGCATTTCGATGGAAAAGGGAGTACCCGCCAGCGCCGCCATGATGGCGCGGCGCGCGATCGGCACCAAACCGACCAGCATGGCGATGGCAAAAACATAAAGCTGGACGGACGGCACGAGGTGACCGATCGAATAGGCAACCACCAAAGCTGCGCCAGCCAACAACGTCGCACGGCCCTTCTTGCTTTTCCACCATGGACCGCCGCTCGGTCCATGGTCATGGCCATGCAATCCTTCGACAGCGACAGCACCGTCGCCATGATCGTGATCGCCATGCGTATGATTGTCGTGGTCGTGGTGAGAATGCCTATGGCCTTCTCCGTCTGCGTGATCATGCAAATGACCGCCACAGCACGTCCCACCGTGGTTTGCCGATGTCGGGTTGTCGGCCTGACGCCCCGCCAATCGCTCAACCGAGTAGCCAAGGCCACGAACCTTTTTACCGATGGCGTCAAGATCGCTTGTCTGATCGTGACGGATGCTCATGGTTCCGGCAGTCACAGAGACAGAGACGTCCTCCACGCCCGGCATGCGCCGAACGGCAGTGTCGATCTTACTGGCGCAGGATGCGCAATCCATGCCGCCAACCCGAAATCTGGTCTGTAAATCCGTGCTCATCTGACAGTCCTCTTGATACTGCAGAGGTTCTACGACCTCTAGTAACTAGAGCTACAAGGGCAAAAACGACGTATGGGTTGGAATTATTCGGACGCAGGAACGGAAGCGTTTTGATCCGGCCTTTCGCTTCGGGCATTTTTCGCATAATTGCCCATTGTCAGATTATCGGCATGCCCTCCCCCGCCGATATGCCGAGAGAGAGCGATGCCCAGCCAATCCACCGGACTTCTCTACGCCCTTGGGGCGTTTTCCATATTTGCCGTACAGGATGGCATTTCCAAACATCTCGGCCAGTACTACCCGCCCGTCTTCATCGTGATGCTGCGCTACTGGGCCTTTGCCGTCTTTGCGATTGTCCTCGCCGCACGCTCTCACGACGGGCTGAAGGCAACGATGCGCTCCAAGCGGCTCTTGCTGCAGATCAGCCGCGGCGTGCTGCTTGCGGCTCAGATTGTTCTCTCAATTTTCTCGTTCAGGCTGGTGGGTCTCGCCCACACACATTCCATCTTCGCCTGCATCCCATTGATCGTCGCAGCACTCTCCGTTCCAATGCTTGGGGAGAAGGTCGGCTGGCGCAGATGGTGCGCCATCCTCGTCGGCTTCATCGGCGTGCTGATCATCATCAACCCAGGTGAAACGGGCTTCGATCTGACATTCCTGTTGACCTTTGTCGCAGCCTTCATGCTGGCGCTCTATGGCGTGATGACAAGGCTGGCCAGCCGCACCGATACCGCCATGACCAGCTTCTTTTATACCGGTGTTGCCGGTGCAGCCGCGCTGACACTGATCGGCCCGTTCTACTGGGTCAACATGGTGCCACATGACTGGCTGTGGATGCTGGCGCTCTGCATCACCGGCATGAGCGGCCATTACCTGTTGATCCGCGCTTTCGAGCTGGCGGATGCGGCCTCTGTCCAGCCCTTTTCCTACTATCAGCTGGTGCTGGTCTCCATCGTCGGCGTCACGATCTATGGTGAAGTGCTCACCGCCCATATGGTGATTGGCGCGGCTATCGTCATCGCAGCAGGTCTCTTCACCATCTGGCGCGAGCAACTCACCGCCAGAAGACGCCGACTTCAAGGATTATGACAGCGCGATCCGACTCTCAGTGTCGGCAGCAGACATCGCCGCCTCGCATCGAAGCAGCATGCCATAAAGATCGCGTGGCTCATCCGGATCGGCAAGAAGATCGAGTTCTTCGAACAGGCCGGTCTCCATCAGCTTGGAGCGCACGTAGCGCAGCGCCGAAAAATCCTCGATGGCGAAGCCCACACTGTCGAACAGCGTGATCTGCCGCTCGCTCTTGCGACCCACCGTCTTGCCGGCCATGACCTGCCACAACTCGATGACCGGATGGTCTGCATCCAACTGCTGGATCTCCCCTTCGATCCGCGTCTGCGGCGGGTATTCGACGAAAATATCCGAGCGCAGCAGGATGTCGCGATGCAGTTCGGTCTTGCCGGGGCAATCACCGCCGACGGCGTTGATGTGAACGCCGGGGCCGACCATGTTGTCGGTCAGGATCGTGGCATATTGCTTGTCTGCGGTGACGGTGGTGATGATATCGGCACCCTCGACCGCCTGTTCAGCGCTGTCGCAGATGGTGATGGAAAAGCCGAGCCCGCGTAAGTTTGCCTCGCATTTGCGGCTAGCCAGCGGATCGATATCGTAAAGCCGCAACTGATCGACACCGAGGATCGCCTTGAATGCCCGCGCCTGGAACTCGCTCTGCGCCCCGTTGCCGATGATTGCCATGGAACGTGCATCGGCCCTCGCCACATGCTTCGCGGCAACGGCAGAGGTGGCAGCGGTCCTGAGCGCCGTCAGGATCGTCATTTCGGACAGCAGCATCGGATAGCCGTTGCCGACATCGGACAGAACGCCGAAAGCCGTCACCGTCTGCCGGCCATCGCGGGTGTTCTTCGGATGCCCGTTGACATATTTGAAGCCGTAAAGCGTGCCGTCACTTGTCGGCATCAACTCTATCACCCCTTCCTGCGAATGGGAGGCGACGCGCGGTGTCTTGTCGAAGCTCTCCCAGCGCAGAAAATCCTCTTCGATCACGTCCGCAAGTTCACGCAAGAATGTGTCGATGCCAACCTTCAGCACCAGCTTCATCATATGATCGACGCTGACGAAGGGAACGACGTTCAGTTTTGCAATCGCTGTCATGATCTTTCCTCCTCAGCCTGCGCGCGTTGGGCGGTCGAGAACGCGCTTGCCCATCAGGCTTGCAGTCAGATCCACCATCAGCGTCGCAGTGCGTCCACGTTCATCGAGGAACGGGTTCAGCTCCACCAGATCGAGGCTACTGACGAGACCGCTGTCATGCAGCATCTCCATCACCAGATGCGCCTCACGGAAGGTGGCGCCGCCTGGCACGGTGGTACCGACAGCCGGTGCAATCGACGGATCGAGAAAATCGACATCGAAGCTGACATGCAGCAGCCCGTTGGCCGCCTCCACCCTTGCCAGGAACTCCCGCAACAGGACGGCCACGCCATGCTCATCGATCATGCGCATATCATGCACGGTGATACCGGAACCGCTAAGCGCCGCACGCTCCGCCGGATCGACGCTGCGAATACCGATCATGCAGACATTGTTCGGATCGACAGGATGCGCAAGCGGCGGGAAGTAACCCGCAAAGCCACTTCTCCCCGTGTAATAGGCGACCGGCGTTCCATGCAAATTGCCGCTCTTCGTCGTCTCAAGCGTGTGAAAATCCGTGTGGGCATCCAGCCAAAGCACGAAAAGCGATCGTCCCTGCTCGGCAGCCCGGCGCGACAGCCCGGCAACGGTGCCCGCGGACAGCGCGTGGTCCCCGCCAAGGAAGATCGGCATGGCATCCGCGCTTTCGAGATAGGCTGTCTCGATCAAGGTCTCGGTCCAGGCGACCGTTTCGGGAAGGTGATGCACCGCCGCGTTCGGATGCTGGAGATCGCGAAAAGGCGCGGGCGACACATTGCCGAGATCGCTGACATGATGCCCCAACTCTTCAAGCGCCCCCTTCAGCCCTGCGACCCTGAGAGCGCTGGGCCCCATCTCGCATCCGAGCTGCCCTGCCCCGATCTGCAACGGAACACCGATCAACTTGCAGTCCATCACGTCATCTCCAGTTCCCGATTTTTGATCATGACACCACATTCAGATGGCAGATTGAATGGTAAGGATTGGCAAATTTTCCCATCAAGCTTATCATTCTGATCAATAGCCCTACCAATTTGGTTTTCGATGGATCATCTTGACGAAAAGCTCATCACCCTTCTGCGCCACAATGGCCGAAGAAGCATATCGGACCTTGCGATCGAAACCGGCGCCTCCCGCGCCACGATACGATCGCGCATGGAGAAGCTGGAGCAAAACGGCACGATCATCGGCTACACCGTCATCCTGCGCGCCGACGCGGTCGAGAACGCAATACGCGGCATCATGATGATCGAGATCGAAGGCCACGTCACCGACCGCGTCATCCGCGCCCTCGGCGGCATTTCGGAGGTCTCCGAAATCCACTCGACCAACGGCCGCTGGGACCTGATCGTCGAACTGAGCGCCGCAACGCTGACCGAATTCGACGCGGTACTGCGCCGCATCCGCCTCGTCCCCGGCATCACCGGCAGCGAAACCAGCCTGATCCTCTCGACACAGAGATCCACCAAAGCAAGGCTTTGACCTGAACCGACAAACAAGCTTTGGAAAAAATGCATTTTTCGGCTTGCATAGCCAACCAAATCATCTATATGACGACCCACCAAACGAAACCGCCCGGCGCTTCTCGGATTGGGGAATAGTTCAATGGTAGAACAGCGGACTCTGACTCCGTCGATCTTGGTTCGAATCCAGGTTCCCCAGCCAATTCTCCCTAAATGCCCTTAATTCCTGATTTTCCAGTCGTGCCGGATATCGTTTTGGCATCATTGGCGACCTGATGCCTAGGCGAAATCGCCCTGAGATTGCCTCCAGGGCATCATAAATTTGAGGTGCATAAGTCAGCCGTAGGCCGTTTGCACCCCAGCTTTTATGTTTGAGTGATTTTGCCCATAGGTTCATTGAGTCTGACTGCAGTTCGAGGTGATGGCTGGAGGAGATGTCGCGCGGGGGATTGGGAACAGGTTGGCAATCGAATTGTGAATGGAGACGAAGCGCTTCCAATGGCGTCGTGGCTTGAAGCGCTTCATAATCCGTTCTCACCATCGGAGTGGCTGGAGGGAATTCTCCGCCCGCTTGTTCAAGCCTTTATGCGAGCGGTTATCGATACCAAGCATGGATCTCTGCTTTCGCAGCGACGTTGCCCCAGAACCTCCAACACGAAATCGTCCCCATCGACGGAGCGCCAGAGCCATTGCTTTGCAGCGGATCGAACCAATGGCCTCGTCACAGGCGTCCTTCAACATCCATGGGCGAAGCTCGCTGGCGATTAAGCGCAACCTTTAATATTATAAGGAACTTCCCTTTTTTTGCACATGCGCCAATTCCTCTCTATCAAGCATCACACTCAAGGTGAAAGTCGTCAAAGCAATCGCTGCCCCTGGCCAGAACATAAGTCGAGGATGATCGAAGATAAAGGCGCGGTATTCAAAGAGCATGGAACCCCAATCGGGCTTCGATGGATCCGATCCGAGGCCGATGAAAGCCAGCGAAGCATATGAGACGATGGCTAGACCAGCTTGATTTCCCGCATAGGTCACCATCAAAGGCAACGTGTTGGGCAGCACGTGTCGTGTCATCATTCTAGCGGGTGACACACCAAGACTATGCGCCGCGATGATAAATGGCTGCCCTAAGACGCGTTTTGTCAAAGAATGCGCGAGGAGAGAATGGGGCCCAATCGCGGCAAGCCCGAGCGCAAGCCCCGCACTCAAGGGGGAGAGGCCGAAAAGCGCTGCGGCAACCAGCGCGATGATCAGCGTCGGCACCAGCACGAAAAACTCGCAACTACGCAAGATCAAGGCTTCTACCCAGCCACCCAGCACGGCAGCAGACGTGCCCAGAAAACTGCCCACGACAAAGCCTATCGAGCAGACGGCGAAGATCACACAACCGGTTCTCCACCCACCGACCAGAACGCGGGAAAGCAGATCACGCCCCAGTTGATCTGTTCCTAGAAAATGCTGGCTACTACCAGACGCGTAGCGGTCCAGAAGACTGACCGCGTTCGGATCATGCGGTTGCCATATGCCACCGGCGATCAGAAACGCAAAAACCAGGAGCAGCAATCCGTAGCGGATCATAAACGAGTTCTCGGATCGAGATGATACATGACAAGCTGGGCTGCTGCGTTCAACAATAGCATCCACAGCGCGATGACCATCACATAAGCCTGCAGGACCATCTGGTCCCGAGCCGCTATGCTCTGAACCAGAAACTGGCTGATCCCCGGAAGGCCGAACAAGATCTCCATCGTGGCGGTCGATCCTACCACCCACCCAGCTTCAGAACGGACGGCTGCGAGCAGCGCGTACAGTGCGCTCTGGCGGCCATGACGCCACAACGCGGCACCTTGGGAAAGCCCCTTCGCCAACGCTGTGACGAAGTGGGGCGACCGTGTAGTCGCTATAAGGTCGTGGCGGTAGACGCGTGCCAGCGTGGCAACCGAATGAAGTGCTATGAGCAGCACCGGCAGGATCAGTGAGGTTGCATCGTTGGAAAACGGTTTTATCCACTTCAGCTGCACTCCCAGCACCCATAGCAAAATCAATCCTGACCAGAAACCCGGCACTGCCTGTACGAAAACGGATAGAGCGCGACTAAATTTGTCTACGGCTCCCCCGGGGGACGCAGCGGCAAAGAAGCCAAGCGGGATGGCAAGGATCACTGCCAGTAAAAGGCCGGACAGGCCCATGAAGAGCGATAATGGCAGACGCTCAGCAAATTCTCGCAATACCGGCTCTCCGGTGCGAAAGGACCGGCCCCAGTCTCCTGTGAGGAAATTGGACAGCCAATGGAGGTAACGGAACGGAATAGGTTGATCCAGCCCCCATTCGGCGCGCAGAGCAGCATATGTGGCTTCTGTTGCCGGAAGATTCCAAAGATGTATGGCAATGGAGACGGGATCAGATGGCATCATGGCGATAACCGTGAAGGCGGCGAATGAAATCGCCACCAGCCCGATGACCGATCTGATAAGGGGCCAAGTCAAATTCACTCGCTCTTCGCTTCGCCTATATCTGCTCGCAAGACGTGGTAATCCGATCCCCACGGTTCATATCCTTGGAGCCGTTTCGAGAGTCCAACATGCCATATCGGTGACACGAGAAACGAGACAGGCACATCCTCAAACAATTTTTGCTGCGCTTGAAGCGCAATGCTGGCGCGCGTCTCCGGGTTGCTCTCCGACGCGAAGCGATCGACGATGGCGTCAAACTCCGGCGATGCGTATTTGGCATAATTCAGCGAAGCGCCACTGCGCAGCATCGAATTCATGAAGAAAGCCGGATCGCCGCTTGGCGCCGTGTGTTGCGCCCAAAGTGCGATATCGAAGTCACCAGCGGCGGCGACCTGCTGGATGTTTTCGACCACCTGTGTGTCGAGTTCAACACCCACTCTGGCGAGTTCGGCCTTCACGACGGGAAGCATCGTAACGAGATCGGGACGTTGCGGATAGGTGATCGCCAGCAGGCGCAGCGGCTGTCCATCCTTTTCAAGGACACCGGTGGCGCCCTTTTTCCATCCCGCTTCCTCAAACAGCCTGGCCGCATGGTTCAAGTCTGTCACTCGGGCATCTTTGCCAGCAAACGAGAAGTATGGGGCATAAGCGCCCGTCGCTGGCTCTCCGCCGTTGATGGCCGCCGCCAATTCACGTCGGTCAAACGTCAGATCAAGCGCCTGACGTATCCTGACATCTCTCAACAGTGGGCGGGTTGTGTTGAGAAATGCCAGATATTGATATCCAACTGGAAAGGACTTGATAGTCAGATCGGGATTGTTTTTCAGGCGGCTGACGACCTCTGATGGCAGTCCGAAAGCAAGATCCAACTCTCCCGCTTCCAGCGCCAACGTCATACTCTGCGCGTCCCCGAACTTTCGGAACTCAACCTGCGAACGCTTGTCTGAACCGGGAAAATAGGTGTTCGGCTCGAGTGTAATGGAAGCGTCACTTTTGAAGGCAGCGATTTTGTAGGGGCCGGTGAACGTTGCCTCACCATTCGCCGAGAGTGTGTAAGCAACCATCGGCCACTCCGCAAACAGAGCAGGGATGTAGGGTATCGGTTTTTCTGTTTTCACCTTGAGCGTTAAGTCGTTGACCGCTTCGAAGCTTAGCTTCCCACCAGTGGCAAGGGCGGCTTTGTTTTTCGCAAACGTGTTCTCAAAACCAGTTGCCAGAGCCTTTGCCGTGACGGCAGATCCGTCAGAAAACATGCGGCCTGGCCTAAGCTCTATCGTCCACGTAACATCGTCGTCGCGCTTGGCACTTTCAGCCAGCTCCGGAACCAGTTTGCCGTCGCGGTCGACGGTAAACAGATTTTCGCCAACACCATGACTCGTCAATGCCCAACCGTTCGAACCTTTGGCCGGATCAGTGCCACTGGTGATGTAGGTCGCACCAACATGGACTGCGTCCGCAGCGACGGCAGTTGAAGCCGCTGCCATTATGCCAACGGCAGCGAGCCCAGCAAAAGCAACGCAGGACGTGAATCTGGATAACATCTTATCTCCTCGGATCAATTTGGGGATTTCTCAGGCGCTGCTTGTGGCCTGTGGGGTGATACGCATAAGTCTCGACCACACGGCCGCCGAGTAAGTGGCAGGATATGATGTCATCCACGGACTGCTCGGTCACTCCGCCGTAATAGGTACCCTCTGGAAACACCTGTAATACCGGTGCCAGACTGCAGGGCCCGAGGCACGTCGACTTCGCCGTCATAGTGCCTTCGCCGACAATGCGCAGTTTCTGACGTTCCTGCTGATTGCGTAGATGGTTCCAGATCGTATCGGCACCTGCGCTGTTGCACGTTGCACCAGAGCAAACGAGAACACGGTACCGCTGCTGCGGCACGATCGTTCCCTCGAGAGCAACAGCTTTTCCTTCGGCACTCTCAACGATTTTCGGCTCCCTCAGAAGATCAGCAACCAGCGGTAACATGAAGGGAGAGGAGGCGATGTCTTGAGTGATCGATACCCCAGGCCATGGCTGTTCCGCGGAGCCTCGCCAGCGCTTTATCGATTTGTCTAACCATCGGAAAAAGCTGGGTTCCATCGGCAAAATCAACGGAAGGATGATGATGTGGTCAAGGTTTCGGGCCACCAGGGCAACCAACCCTTCGAACAATGAGGGCGTACCTTGTTCGGTAAATGCAAAACTGACGACGTCCTCGGGGCATAACTCGCCCAGTTGCGCTGCCAGTCGCTGCATTTCCCTATGGGGCGCGGCCGCAAAGGCGGATTTTGCAATCAGGAGAATTCCCCGCCTTGCTGGTCGATCTGGATGATGTTGTTCGCTGCGCACTGCCTGAATCTCAATTGGAGGAGACAGCAAAAATGATGGCGCATCTGACCACACCGTCAGCACGCGATCATTCCTGTGGCACACCCCGACCACGGAATTGTATATCGTCAGGCAGGTCTCCTGGCTCGCGGGTCAATGCCGTTTTCCGTCTTCCCGGCAATTCTGCCAGTGACATATCGGACAAACGGCTCGCCGCTTACAGTTGCGGGACAGCTCCGGTTTTGCACCGAATTCCCTCTTAGCTTCCACCGAGGTGAAAGAACCATGACCGGCCAAATCTACATGGCGCGCCATTCCTGTCAACGGCGCAACACCATCGCAAAAGCGTGGCGGACCAACTTGCAATGAAAAAGGATTTCCATTGATCATTTGCAGACCGGCGCGCGACGCTGAAGCTCAAATGTCTGTACGAACGTCCCTTAGAGTGAATTTACCGCGCCCGCTCGACACGATGATCTTGGGCGGGACAGCACTGGAGTTTCTTCGTCAAATTCTGGCATTCGAGGAGTGCACCGAGGTGGGTTTCTTCATTTTAAGTCACAAGAATTCTCATTCAGCCGATGTGTAATGTTATACCATTTATGATAAAGTCATTGCGACGGCAAGCTCGAAGTTCGCCACGTTGGAAAAAGGAATCGACGCCAGGTGTGGATGGAGCCGGTTTCGACTATTGACGCTTCCGCATACCGTCATGGGCTTTCAAGACTGCCCATGAGCCGGTAAGCGCCAGCACCACTAAGCCCAACGTCCGTCGACAGGCTCCATTCCTTTTCCATCAACGAGGCGGGGTTGCCGCTGTGACATCAGTCAGAATTTTGCGGTCAGGTTGAGCCGGAACGTTCGACCCGGTGAAGGCATCAGTCCGAGCGTCAGCGTATCCATGTAGTAGGTGTCCGCAACATTATCGATGGCGGCGTCGATCTTAAGGTTGTCGTTGACCTTATAGCTCGCGAAAAGGTCAACCACAGTGTAAGGTTTCCACTCCACATGGGTCAGGCTTCCACCTGTGGAGTTTGATACCCCCAAAGCGGTCGTGGGACGGTTGCCGATGTAATTCAACCTGCCGCCGAAGGTAAGAGTCTCGTCCAGAGCGCGCATGCCAAGAGTGAGCGAGAGGCTGTCTTTCGGCGGAAGCTGGTTGATGACATAACTATTGGCAACGCCGCCGCTTGAGCAAAGGGCTGTGTACGACGTCCCAGAAACCTGTCCGGGACGAGAGCAGAACTCTGTTCGTAGGTAACGGGTGTAGGACAGGTCGCCAAAAAAGTCGCCCGCGTCGTAGGATGCTGCCAGCTCAACACCCTCCAACTTGGCATAATCGATATTGACGATGTAGGCTCTCCCTTGATTGAGAGATCTGGTGAGATAGTTGTCCACCCGATTATGGAAATAGCTGGCCTTCAGTTTGAGTTCGTCTCCTGCGGTGAAGATGCTATCGCTCATCACATTAGATCCAAACTCCCATGTCCGAGCGTGCTCAGGCCGCAGGGGATTGGCTTGGCCCGGTGGAAAATCGCCGCCGTAGAACGAAAATCCTCGTGTGGTCTCGAAAAGGCTGGGCATACGCAGAGCTTCGGCATACTTCGAGTAGAACTGGATACCGTCCCAGGGTTCCACCATAACGCTGCCCATGGGAGCAAAGCCGCTATCTTCATAGGATTGATAGACGCCGGAGTTCGAGGTGGTCACGGCGGGAAGATTGGTCGAGCCGGGATGGGCTCGACGATATGCGGCCCGTTCAGCCGAGGAATTGAAGCTCAGCACCTGGCCATTGTAGCTCAATGGATAGGTGGTCGTTTCCCATGGGCGAGTGTCTCTCGATTTGAATTCTGAATATCTGAGAGAACCGTTCAACGTCAGCCATTGCGTCGGCTTCCATTCACCGGAGGTGAAGATGCTTGCTTCACTCCGGTTTCCCTCTCGCGCATTCGGTAGATTTGCTCCTTCGCCTGGCTCGATAAGCTCGTGCGTGAAGGAGCCTCCGTAGTTGAACGACAGGTCGCCCCAAGCGGTGTCGAAACGTGACGTATTCTCCGCATTGATGCCCCAGCGCCGGTTCGCAGCACCATAGTAGTTGTCAAAAGTGGGATCAGCCGGCGTGCCGACAGCGGGCCAATACCATTGCATAGGCGTTGTGAGATCGGCGTTCGTCATCCATGCAGACAGTTTGACGTTCACGAGATCTGAATCCTCAGGATTCCAGCCATATTTGGCTGTATACGTATCCATCTCTACCTGGCTCAACGTGGCTTGATAGGCCCCATAATCTCCTGAATATACGATCTGGGACGGCATGATCTCTCCATATCGGCTTTCATAATGAATGTAGCCGAGATCGATCTTCTGATCGTAGGGTAACCGAACGGTGGTTTTTAAGAGGGTCGAGGTATTGCTCTGCGACGTGTTGAGAACCTCTTCCCCCGCACGGAACCGGTTCAGGCCGGAGAACCCGACCCCAGTCCAACCGGACCGGGGGAGACTGCAAGTCAACTGTTCTGTGACCCTGCCACAATCAGGAAACAGAACTGGACTGGGCACATCGCCCTTCGTGCCGGCGTGGTAATTACCGTTCTGGCGACGGGCAAAGCCAGCGACGATATCGAGGTTTTCAGATCGATATGCAGCGGCAACACTGCCGTTGCCGCCGGTTGGCTCCAAAAACCCAGGCCTGTCCATACCGTCTGATCCCCCAAACGAGCCGGGCAACGATGCGCTTGGATAAGCCTGCTGGCCGTATAACCCGCCTGTCGTGTAGAGTGGCGGAATGGATGAGCTGTTGGAGTTGAATCCCCCCTTGAAGCGTACACCGAAGCTTTTATCGGGAAGGAGAATGTCGTCGGGCGTGATCGTATTCATTCGAACGACGCCACCGATCACACCTGCTCCATCCGCGCTGCTGTTCGGACCCTTCTCCACCATGACACTGCCAATGAAGTCCGGATCTATGAAAGAGCGCCCCGCGACGCCTGCATATCCCCGATAGACGGTGGTTTCCTGTTGCGCACCGTCCACGACCACTGGGACGCGCCCCTGCCCTTGCATACCGCGTATGTTTACGTCCAGCGCAGCACCATTGCGGTTATCGCCATTGAGCACACCTGGTGTTCCGGAAAGCATGTCGCCCACAGAGGTGCCGCGAAACCGTTCGATCTTCTCCCCAGAAATATAGGTGCTGGATCCGGCTGTCCGATAAGGATCGTCCGCCAGGGTTCTGGATCCTTTGATCACGATGGGGCGAAGAACTGTCGCACCCTCGGCGGACGAGGCACCACTGTCGACGTGAGCGCTAATGATGACGGTACGAGGATCCAGGAAACGGTAGGTCAGGTTCGATCCTGCAAGGATTTCGGCAAGCGCCCTCTCAGCAGTGAGAGTGGAGTGTATCCCGAGGGTCCGATGATCGCGCACCGCTGCCGCATCGACAGAGATTTGAAGCCCAGATTGCTGGCCAAACAGGGTCAGGGCGCTCGCCAGTGGCTGTGGAGCAATCGCAAACGCCTTCCGCGCGTCAGCCATCTCCTGCGCCCTGGCGTGCCCGGTCATCGCCACAAGAGCACCATTGAGCGCGGTTGCCATCAGCAACGCCGTTGTCCAGATCGCGCGAATTGTCCTGTTGTTTCTCTTCTCAGCCATTTTTTGAACGCCCCTAATGCACTTCCGAGGGAAAGCGGACGGCAGCGCCGTCGACCTCCTGAACAAGAAACGGATGGGCATTCGGAATTTTCAGGAAAAAATGCAGTGCGGGGAAAACAACCAGGTGGAAGAGCTTGAATTCGGGCGCAAACTCCTATCGAGCGGAGACGACGGCGAGCCACGATCCCGCGGTATAGATGTTCGCTCCCTGCGACTGCGCCACGGCGCGAAGCGCCGTGATGGGGTCGGCAAGATCGTAGACCCCGGTCACTCGCTTGTCGCGTAGGCCAGGTGCCGCGACGATGATACGGCCACGGTAATACCGGTTCAGCGCATCGATAACATCACCGACAGCAACGTCCTCGACCATCAGCGTGCCGTTGCGCCATCCGCCGACCGCAGAAGTCGAGGTCGTGCCGCGCTCGATCGTACCTTTCCAGTCGACGCGCTGCCATTCACCTGCTTCGAGTGGCGGCCCGGCCTTCCCGTTTCCACAGGCGGGACAGTCCACCAGCACACGACCATGCGCCACCGAGACAGCTACTCCATCGCTGTTCATGCGAATATTGAAACCGGTACCGAGCACAGTTGTTTCAACACCTTGAGCGTCGACCGTGAAGGGCCGAGACGGGTCGTGCGCCACCTCGAAATAAGCCTCCCCTGCGAGCAGCCGCACGTCGCGCCGTCCTTGAGCGAAAGACAGCGAGACGGCGCTGTCGGCACCGAGGGTCACGATAGATCCGTCTTTAAGACGAACCTGCTGGCTTTGGCCGGTGCCTGTCTGGTAATCCGCTCGGAGCCAGAGACCTGCCGTTGGTGCGACCAAGATGGTGATCACGGCCAGCGCACCAGCCAGAGCCGCCGCCAGAACGGGACGTCGCAACTGCCAAACGCGGCGTGGTGGATGGACTGGAAAAGCAGGCCTTACGACAGCAGCCGATCCGTACGAACCGTCTTCGGAGGTCGGTGCGTCGAGCGCCGGCTGCACGGCACCAAGAACGTTCCAGAGGCGCTGCGCATTATCCCAAGCCTGCGCATTCTCCGCAGAAGCAGTCTTCCAAGCGAGGAAGCGCGTCAAAACGGATTCGTCGTTATCCTCTTCGCGCAGGGCAACCAGCCACTCGAGCGCTTCGCGCGAACGTTTATCAATATCGCTATCGTGCTGAATGATGATGGGTCCCTGCTTATTGAACTCGTCGTAAGTGAACCAGCGGCCCTTTAGGCCATCTTCTATTCGAAATAACGTATAGGGCGCGGCTTTTTTTAAAACTATTCCCGTCACGGATCATTTTGTTCTCGCCACCTGACGGCGGCAAGCCTCCAACCCGTCAACGACCAAAGAATGGGCTAGCGATACCGAGATATCGAGCCGCAGTGCTATATCTTTCAACTTGCAGCCGTGAAACCGGTATAACTCCACAGCAAGACGAGTGCGTTGAGGAAGCGCATCCAGAGCCTTTAGGACAGCGGCGAGTTCGTCGCGGTCGATCGCGATCTGTTCAGGAGATGGCGCTGTCTCCCCAATTTCTTCGGTCAGCGCAGAAGCATCGAACATCCGGCCTTCGAACATGCAGCGACGTAGGGCGTCCAGAGAAAGATTTCTGACAATCCTTTTCAGATAACCAACTGGTTGCTCCGGTCGGAGGCGAGCGTCGGCTGAATTCCACCGCAAAAAAGCTTCCTGAACAATGTCCTCTGCGCGAGCCCTGTCACCGAGAATGGCAGATGCGAGATCGATCAGCTCGACCCGGTGCAGTAAATAGAGGTTCAGCGATCTGTCCGAATAGCCCAATATCCCACTCCCGGAGGCAACCAAGCCACTGCCCGGAAAACCTCGATGCCGCTGGCAACAAAGCAACGGCAGGCACCCTTTTTTTCGTGTCCAGCCTGACGTGCATCGCTCGCCGTTTGCTGATGGCTACATCATTTTCCAGGCCAGCCCGGTTAGTCTGAGAGGTGAGCCGGTTGGTCGAAGTGCCCTATGCCGCACGGGGAATAGCGGGTCCTGATCACAGCGGATGTCTCTCTCGACTCGCCTCTCTTCTTCACCCCGCCGCAGCCTGCAAGAAAAGCGCACGACACGATTGCTGGACGTCGATAAGTGTCGAGGAGACGCCGCGCAACAGGAATGTCATGGACTGAAACACCCCATTTCTTGGCGGAAATTAAAACTTGAGTATTAAATTCTTGTTTTTGTTGAGCACCAGCCGGTGCGAATGCTGATGACACGCATAGACCCCAGGTTTGAATCCCAGACCTGTGTTACAATTCCGCAACATTAATCCGTTCCCACAAGACCACGAAGCTTGCAGCCTTCCTCATGACCGATAGCCGG
The DNA here is from genome assembly GCF_030819275.1 of Agrobacterium larrymoorei. Classification (GTDB taxonomy): domain Bacteria; phylum Pseudomonadota; class Alphaproteobacteria; order Rhizobiales; family Rhizobiaceae; genus Agrobacterium; species Agrobacterium larrymoorei_B. The sequence continues at coordinate 871,885 of NZ_JAUTBL010000001.1, forward strand.
TCTCAGCGGAGAGCTGCTCTGGATCGGACCGGTGCCGATGTCGTCGCACGGCCCGACCTCCACGCTCCTGCGAACAATCTCGTTTTCCCCCACCCGATCCCGACCGGCCTGCTGGCCACACTGATAGCGAGCCTTTCCTGTTTTGCTCATCGGGAGGAAGGTATGGGAACAGTACGAGTTTCCGACCCCGGACGGTGCTCTCTCCGCAGCGGATTGCTGCGAAAACGCAACCGCTGCGGCTGGTGGCAGGATCTCGGCCATTTCGACACGAATGCCAACGTGCATACCCACCTGCATGTACCCATGCAATTGGGGGATCCTCGCTTAAAGAATCCACCGGCTATACGAAGCCGTTGACAGTAAAATCGCCGGCGGAAAGCTGTAATTAAGTTTACGTGCGGAGCAGGCTCCAGATTTCGCTCGAGAACCAGACACTCAGGAATTCACCACGTTCGCTGGCCCGCCTGCCGGTCCTAAAATAACGTATGGGCAATCGAAGCGCGTAGTGTATAGTCTCCAAGATGTGGTTGCTAGGCGGTCTGTCGACCTCCGCATTTGGAAAACATCGGAAATTGCACCGGCGGCATCATGAAAAGTTCCGACCCAATGGACGGCTTGCTGGCAGGCGCTAATTCCGGAGATGCGCTCATGTTGCTCTGCTTCAGTATTTGCGCAGCCGGTCAAGTTTAGAAGTGCGTCCTGTATTTGGATCAGGCGACATGTTAAGGGTCAATGGGCTTTTCGAACCACAAGAGCTCAAGCATTGCATTCGCGATCTTGTCGCCCTTTCGACTCTGCCGACAAGCTGGAAAGACTACAACTCGCAGCAAATTGCTGAGAGTGTGGCCGCCGAATTGATTTCCATGCTCAATGCCGACATCATCTATGTGTCCTCACCGGGGCTGGGCGATGACGCCCCCGTGGAAGTGATACGAACGAGCTTCGTAAGCTCTGCCGAAGCGATCGATCGCATCAAAACCATCGTTCGTGGTGCCTGGCTGGACAAGCGCAAGCAGGCATTCGGGATCGGCAATACCTTTGGGAATGGCGAATTGCATTTCGCCAGCGCTCCGATAGGCTTTGGCGAAAATGCGGGGATTGTTGCAGGCTCCCTCCATCCTCATTTTCCAAGCGATGCCCATCGGCTGCTTCTCGAAATTGCCGCAAGCCATGCGACACTGGCTATTGAGCGCGGATATGCGGATGCCCAGCAACTGCGTATGGCGAGCCTTGTCGAGCGATCTTCCGAACTCGTTGGCTTTGTCCGGTTAGAAGGCAGTGTTGACTATCTGAACAAGGCTGGCTGCGAACTGCTGGGGCTCTCTGGCCCCCAGGAAGCACGGCATCTCAACATCATCGATTTCATAACTCCAGATGAGCGAAGCCGGGCGCGCCGCAAGTTGCTGCCACAGGTTATGGAGACTGGTCGCTGGCTTGGAGAGCTCAATTTCCGACACTTCAAAACAGGAGAAGACATCCCTTTTTTGGTAGATTGGTTCCGCATCGACGATTTGCTTACGGGCCGTTCTACAAATATGGCGACAGTCAGCCGCGATCTGAGAGGGCAAAAAAAAGTAGATAAGAACCTTCAACGCCTGAACGTGTTACTTGAGCAGCGGGTGTCCGAACGTAACTCGGAGTTGGCAGAAGCGCTTAAACGGCTAACCTTTGAAGCCGCTGAACACGCGCTTGCAGATGTCCGCGCTCAGGAACTGCAGCTAGAGCTCCTTCATGCGTCCCGCCTCAGTGCAGTAGGGCAAATAGCTGGCGCATTGGCGCATGAATTGAAACAACCGCTGACCGCGTTGACAAACTTGGTCAACGCTGGGCGCCACATGATCTCAAAAAACACACATACGGTGGAGTCGGTGCAAGAAGTGCTCCATGAGGCTTCAGCCCAGGCACTCCGCGCCGGTGAGATCGTCCGCCGCCTCAGAGAGTTCGTTAAGCGTGGCGAGACGGAAATGCGGATAGAAAAACTCCCTGACTTGATCCGCGAAGCCAGCGCCCTCGCTTCCATGGGAAGCGGAACACACGGCGTACGCACCAAGCTGAAATTTGACCCGCGCGCCGATGCGGTATTGGGGAACCGAGTTCAACTCCAACAGGTCATGCTCAACTTGATACGCAATGCGCATGAGGCAATGGTGGAGAGTGAGCGACGCGAGTTGGTGGTCTCGACATCACGGCTCGACGAGGAAACGATTGAGATCTCGGTGGCAGATTGCGGACCCGGTGTTCCGGATGAGATTGCCGAGCATCTTTTCGAACCCTTCCACACAACGAAACCGGACGGGATGGGCTTGGGGTTGTCGATCTGCCGCATAATCGTCGAAGCTCACGGCGGCACGCTGCAATATGAGCCTAACCTCGGAGGCGGAGCGATCTTTCGTATAAACTTCACTTTCCCACGGGAGCAATGAAATGGAGGTAGGTACGTCTCCTTTCGTTTATGTTGTTGATGACGACCCAGCGGTACGTCGTTCGCTGGAGCGCCTGCTGGACGCAGTTGGTTTCCGGGTGACTTCCTACGCGACGCCCAAGGCATTTCTCGGTGTGGCGGAAGATTTGGCTTTAGGCTGCGTTCTGCTGGATCTTCGCATGCCTGAGATGGATGGCTTCGAGGTTCAGGCTCGCCTGCTGTTGATCAACCCTGGTTTGCCGGTCATCGTAATAACGGCTGAAGGTGATGTCCAAAGTGCTGTCCGTGCGATGAAGGCAGGAGCAGTAGACTTCATCGAGAAGCCATGTTCTGACGAGACTCTCATTTCGGCTATTGAATCCGCGTTGCGTGGCATCGGCATGAAGGGTCGGACAGAAGATATCGCTGCCGCGGCTGTGCTAATAGGGACGCTCAGTCCACGGGAGCGGGAAGTTCTGGAAGCACTGGTCGCCGGGCAGCCAAACAAGGTCATCGCCTTCAGGCTCGGCATCAGTGTGCGCACCGTCGAGGTTCACCGCTCACGCATGATGGAACGTTTGGGCGTGCGTCAACTGGGCCAAGCGGTCAAACTTTCAGTTCTCGCAAGCCTGGCAGAGGGTGGGTGAATGGCACCTGCGGCACCGGTAGAGGCTAGCCCGCGGGCCGCTACACTTATCATGCTGCACGCCGAAACAGCCGCGACACCTGGATCACCCCATCACTTCGGCAACAGGCACTTCGGCAACACGCCGCGAGTTCCGGGATCTGCGGCACGATTCGTACAGAGTCGACTCAAACGGCGGACGGCGAAGCATCCATCGCTTCCTGTATTGACATACCAAGCTCGCGTGCGCTGAATCCGCCTTGGTGTCGCAAGCCGTTCACAAAGAATGTCGGCGTTCCGTTGACACCGCTGCGGACACCCCCAATGAAGTCAGCCTGAATTTTGTCGGCATGCAGCGACCGAGCGATCGACTCACGAAGTGCGATCTGCGACAGCTTCAATGTTCCGGCAATGGCAAAAAGAAGTTGCATGCTAAGCCGGTGCTGGTTCAAAAAAATCGCATCATGCATGTCCCAAAACACGCCTTGATCGCCGGCATACTCCGTCGCCTCGGCTGATGACGCTGCGAAAGGATGAACCTCGACCAATGGGAAATGCCGAAAGACGACACACAGCTTCTGACCATACAGGCTCTCTAAGGATCGGACGACAGGATTTGCGAGAGCGCAGAAGGGACACTGGTAGTCGCCATACTCCACGAGCGTGACGCTCGCGCTTTCACCACCACGCTTGTGATCGCGCGCATTAACGGGAACTTTGAGCGTCGACATTTTTTTGCTCCAGGTTTGGCATCTGATCGAGCGCGTCAAGAATGACATCCGCTCCGGGATTGACCGCGACCGGCGACAAATAGCTCCACGCGATCGTGCCGTTCTCGTCAACGATAAAAAGGGCTCGAGCGCATTCGCCGACGTCATCGCGATAGACGCCATAGGCCTGAGCCACCTGCGCCTTGGGGTGAAAGTCCGACAGCAACGGGAAATGGAGGTCCGATCCCGAGCGAAGGCCTGGTGACACCAGGCGCTATCGACAGATATGCCCAGTAGGGACGCGCCCTTCTTTCGAAATTCGGAAAGCACGTGATTGTAGAGGGTCATCTGGTCCCCGCAAACTGGGCTCCAGTCTGCGGGATAGAAGGCCAGGATCACGCGCCGGCCCGTAAACTCGGACAGCGAGAGGGTTTGATCCGGCGTTACGCGTAAGGCAAAAGCGGGCGCCTTTGTTCCTCGTGAAAGAATCCCCGACATATGTTGCTCCTGTCACTCTGTTATTCCCGTGGTGGAATGAGCGAGATCGCCTTGCAGGCCGACACTTTGAGATCTCAGCTTGTAGGCCAGAGCCAGCAGTGTCGCCCCTAGAACAACGGCGTGTGCGCCGGTCCAGAAAGTCAGCACGAGGGCCCCGACAAAAGGCCAGAAGATCAGCAGAACTCCGAAGACGACGCTCGCGATGCCGCCAACCACCAGCCAGACGCGACCGTGATCGATCCTGAGCCGGTAAGCCGAGATCAGCATGAAGGTGCCAGATACCATCGCCCGTGAGGCGAGTAGAATGACGAACGCCAAGATTGTAATACCGGGCCACAAGATCGCGACCGCACTGGCGGCGACACCAAGGATGCCGCTGAGCAGCAGCCAGATCCAGCGCTCTCCTCTTCGCGCACCGCGTATCGATGCAACGATCCCGAAGATCCCGTCGATGAAACTGAACACGGCGAAAACCATCACAAATGAGAGCATCGTGATAAACGGCATCGCGAAAACGGCGATGCCGAACAGGATCGCGACAACGCCCTGCAACGCGACTGCCCACCAGTTTCTCGCGAGCATGTCATTCATCGACTCAAATTTGCGGCTATCGGGCGATGCGATAATCATAGTGTTCTCCGTTCGCGTCCGGGATTTAAGTAACCAGTTGGCGCTGGCAGCGCGTGCTGGCATGCACGACATGTCATAAAGGATAGGGTAGTTGTGCCGGGCGAGCCGTGATGATCGTCAGTTTTTAGTTCACCGATAGCGTTGTGTTGATCGACGGAGGAGGAAGCCGAGATGCCACACCTGGGAATCTCCGCAGTGATAAGCCACCTGCGCCTCGCCCGTGGCCGCTGGTCGTTCTGTAAAGGGCTGGAAAGCTGAGCTTGATCGCTGTCCGCATTGGCAGGCGTATCGCCACTTCCAGACGGAAAGTTGAGCTCATGCCCCAAAGAACTCAGCCGCGCATGACTTGGTGCCAGCAAGGCAGCTTGAGTGGAGCGACATCCATCTTCTTGCTTTTCTGGCGGACCACAAGGACGTTCCGACGCGTGCGCACTCGACGCATCCGCGACCTTTCCGGCGGGATGGGCGTTGCGACCGTGATCGCCGCAAAACATTCAAAGCGGCAAACGTGACAGAACCATCCTGCGCGAAAACAAGGTTATGTCTCCGGTTCGGCTCCACCATCGGCAAGGCGCGGTTGAGAGACGCCTCGATCTTTCAGGTTGTTTCGGCACCTCGGTCAACGGGCGCTTATGCCGTCTTCCCTCGTCTGTCCCTGCACCAGCTCCACCCTAACTGTGTCGACGACGCGGGTCGCGTCATCCCTCGTTTTGCCGCACAGCAACAAAGCCCGGTCGGCAAGAGCAAGACCAGCGGCTAGATTTTCCGGAAACACCGCAGTCGCGTTGAGTTTGGCAAAGTCCGCTATGTCGAGGTCATCAGCCGTTGATACGAGCGACGCTGGTGCCCGTTCAAGAGCCTTCACTTGATGCAGGATGCGTTTCACCGTGCCTTGATGATCGAACGTAATGACAACCAGAACGGCTTGATCCAGCCCTGCCGCCTCAAGAATGCGTCGATGTCCTGCGTCGCCGAATACGACCTTTTGAGATTTCCGCTGGGCAGTCCGAAACCGCGGCAGATCCATCTCAATCGCCACGTAAGGGACCTCCGCCGATTCCAGGACCGTTGCGACGAGGCGACCAACACGACCACAACCACACAAGATGACGTGATCCCGGAGGCCAAAGCTATGGGCGCGGATCAAAGCTTCCGTCGCGGCGATGCGACGATCTCGACGACCGAATGGCCAACCGGCCCAGTGGTTGCGCTGGATGATGAGCGGGGCCACACCCATCGTGAGGGCAAGAGCAATCAGTATCGGCTGCCCCAGTTCCGGCGATATAACGCCGGACTGAAGCGCAAGCGACATAAGCAGTAACCCAAACTCGCCGCCATGCGCGAGAATCACGGCGGTCCTTGCCGCTGCCTCGCGGGGCGCCCCGGCGATCAGTCCTGTCACAAAGGTCAGCAGCACCTTTACGGGAACAAAAACCAGCACCCAAAGGATGATCGCGAAGGGAAATCTCGGTATTGCCGACAGGTCGATACCCATGCCCACGGTGATAAAGAACAGCCCGACCAAAACGTCACGAAACGGCCGGATGTCCTCCTCGACGCGATGGCGAAATTCGCTCTCACCGATGACGATGCCCGCGACAAACGCTCCGATCGCAGGAGCAAGACCTGCAAGGTGAACGAGATAGGCGGTGCCTATCGCGCTCATCAGCACCCACAAAAGGAAGAGGTCGGCGGAACGGGACCTGAGAACCCACGAGAACCCGAAGCGGATCAAAGGCCGCGCGATGACGGCTGCCGCGAGCAGCGCACCGGTTGCAACTGAAATTTGCTTGAGAAATGCCATGGGCTCCAGGGTTTCACCTTGCGACAAAGCGTCCGCCAGGATGAGAAAGGGGAGTGTTGCCAGGTCTTGGAACAGCAATATTCCAAGCGCCAGCCGTCCATGCCGACTGGTCATTTCGCCCTGCTCAGCGAGTTGCTTAAGGGCGATGGCTGTCGACGACATCGCGATGGCGCCGCCTATGATAATTGCCGGCTGTAACGCTACGCCGCTCAGGAACAGCCCGGTGGCCACGAGAGCGATCGTCATGCCAACCTGCAGGCTGCCAGCACCAAGCACATCCCACCGCGCGCGAATAACGGTGGGAACAGAGAATTCGAGGCCGACCATGAACATGAGAAAGATCAGGCCAAGTTCCGCTAGAAACCGTGTATCCTCCGCCGAACCGAAAACGCCGAGGCCATGCGGCCCGAGCGCCACACCGACAAGAAGATAGCCTGTGGCGGCTGGCATCCGAAGGAGGCTTAGAAGACCAACCGCAAATCCCGATGCAACGATGAGGATAAGTGTCCGGGCTAGCAAATCGTGCATTTCGGCCTCGGGTCTCTGCGGCGGATACGACATGGCAACTGGACGTCCGGACCAGATTCCTTCTTGGCACGCTGACGCCGTTCGGACAGGTCAGCGCAAGAACCATTCTCCCGGCAACTGGCCATTTCAGGGAAATCTGTTCTTGCAGGTCTTCGAGGCAGGCCAAGATGTGGGGCGTTGCGCGAACGAAGATCACTCAGGAGACATGAGTTGATTCCAGCCAGGCCAACCCGGTCCAGATCCATCTCCTCTTGCCGATCAGTTCCCGGACTTTCCTGAGGGATCAAGCGACCAACTCCTCTCGAAGGATCACAGCCGGGCCAAGCAATAGCCCGGCTGATATCAACGGTGATTGATCACGGCGAGATGGTAATTCGGTTGTCCACCTTGGTGACGCCAGGCGCACGCCAAGCTGCGCGCTCGGCTTCCTGCCGTTCCGCCCACGAACGAACGGTACCTGTGAGGGTCACCTCCCCGCCGCTGGCGGTTACGGTCACCCGGTTCGCATCGACCTCAACCATTCGTTTCAGAGCATCCTCGATCTTCGATTTGATCTCTGTTGGAGTGGCGCGCGGCTTCAGCGTGACTAGGTTGGAGATACCCCGCACACCCTTGACCTTTCGCACAGCGACTTCGGCCCGATTGCGTTGATATTCCCACTCGACATTGCCTTCGAGGGTCACCCAGCCGTTTTTGACGACGACTTTGATGTTTTCGTGCGAGTAGGGCAGTTCATACTTGAGCGCTTCGACGGCGGAGCGCGCAATTTCGGGATCGGGTCTTTCGTGGATCGAAGGCAACCTGACTTCGATATCGTTGGCGACGCCGAGAACGCCCCGGACCCTTTTCGCCGCTTTCTCCGCCTCATACTTCTGGGTGAAGCTGCGCACAAAGCCGCTCAGCGTGACCACCCCGTTTTTCACTGCAACCCCGACATCTGAAGCATCAATGTCCGGATCCCATTTGAGTTCGCTTTCCACGTCTCGCTTGATGTCACTGTCTGTTGTCATGTCGCGATCCTCCGCTGTGAGTGATGAAGCTACACGTCGAAGGCTTCCTTCGTACGCAGCATCCAGAAGCTAGCTCGCCTATGGTGGTTCGGCCTTGACGGTCATCAGCTTTGCCGGGAATCCCGTTGAAGACATTCGCTCGCTCGTAAAACAAGAAAGCCCGCAACCGTGGGCGGTCGCGGGCAACGGGGGGCGTTTCATAGGGAGAGATGAATTAACCCGCCTGGACTGAAACGCGGCGGGCCTTAGCCTGGGGCTCTGTGGATTTTGGTATGGTGAGGGTTAGCACGCCGTTCCTGAATGTGGCCGTGGCCGCGTCAGCAATGATGCCGTCCGGAAGCGTTATCGTTCGCTCGACGGTGCCATACGCTCGCTCTTTGACGAGAACGCTATTTTCCTCAAGCTCATACTCCGACTTCTTCTCGCCACGGATCGTCAACAGACCGTTGCTGATCGACACATCTATGTCGGCTTCGCTGATGCCCGGCAATTCTGCGGTGACTTTGACCTCTTTGCCGTTATCACCGACATCGACACGAACGTCGTCCAGATGAGACGTCCGATCGATAGCGGCGAACGGATAGGAAATGGCGCGCCAAAAATTGTCGAAAGCGCGCTCAACTTCCGTTTGCAGCCCCGACATCGGGTCTATCGGTGTAGAGCGGGTGGTAACGTCGCGGCCGGAGCCTCGCCAGGGAACGAGATCTGTGATTTTCATTGCATGTCCTCCATCATCCCGCTTTGACGCTTATCTTGGCAGCGGGGGATGGCGCGGCTTTGGGCAGTGTCAGCCGAAGAATGCCGTCCTTGAAAACGGCCTCGATCTTCGCGGTGTCGATAGGCTCGGAGACTGTAAAGCTGCGCTCATAGCTCCCATCACGATACTCCGCATGCACCAGCGCATAGCCTTCAGGCGCAGTGGAAACCGATCGAGCGGAGATTCGCAGGACACGCTGGTCGAGCGTGACATCAAGACTCTCCGGATCCGCGCCCGGCATGTCGAGTATGAGATGAACGCCAGACTTGTCTTCGATGATATCGGTTGGCGGGTTGAAGACAGGTCCGGCACGGGTGCCTTCTGCAGATGCTGTGCCGTTGGGTTGGTGATCGGTCATTGTGGTTTCTCCTCAGGACCGGCTGACGGTGATCTTGTGTGGCCTATCCGCATCTGGACGGGGTAGATCGAGCCGGAGCACGCCGTCCTTAAAAGTCGCGGTCGCCCGTTCGCCGTCGACCCGGAACGGCAATATCAGGTTCCGGGCAAAGGCACCGGTGACGCGCTCCTGGCGATGAATGACAGCATCCTCCGCTAAGGGTTCCATCGCTCGCCTGCCACTCAAGGTAACGGTGTTGTAATGGACCGCGACGTCGAGATCCTGCGGCGACACGCCGGGTATCTCGGCCGTGATCACCGCTCCATTGGTTCCGGCCCAGACATTCATCAAGGGTAATTCGGGTCCATCCGCCAGCCGGAAATTGTCAAACAGACGACTCATGTTGCCTTGTGCAGAGCGCACCTGGCGGAGCGGGTCGAACCATCGCCCCGTGTTTTCGATGTTAGGCTGCATGCCGATCTCCCTTCTTGAATAGGAACAACGTCCAGGTCTTCAAAGGTGCATCCGCGATGCACAGGTCACATTGATGACCGTCAGTTTCAGGCCTTAAAATTCGTGTATTTCTTTTGGGGTTCTGGCAAAAATCTCCAGCGGCCTCCCCGACGAGGGGACGTTTACGAAGGGCGGGGCAGCGAAGATGCCGATAACCAATGGCGATCCATATGCAACCCTCGGCGTCAAGCGCGATGCCTCGCAGAGCGATATCCAGTCGGCCTATCGCCGCAAGGCAAAGAAGCTCCATCCCGATCTCAATCCCGGAAACAAACAGGCTGAACAGGATTTCAAAGCACTGTCGGCAGCCTACGAGATCCTGCGCGACGAAGAAAAACGCCGCAAATTTGATAATGGCGAGATCGATTCTACGGGCACGCAAAGGCAAGAACGGCGATACTATCGTGACTTTGCCGATGCCAGCACGGCTGGTGGGTCCTACGACGATGGCGATGGCTTCGCGGATTCGGCCGGCGGCGACATCTTCGCCGAATTTTTCTCTCGTCAAGAGCGGCGGGGTTTCCGCGTGCCCGGTGCCAACGTCCGGTACTCAATGGAGATCGACTTTCTCGATGCGGTCAACGGCAGCACACGCCAGGTCAAGCTATCAGACGGCGAGATGGTGGACATCCACATCCCCCCAGGCACCCGAAACGGGCAGACCCTCAGGCTGCGTGGCAAGGGCCACGCCGGCGGAGGTGGGGCGGAAGCCGGTGACGCTCTGATTGAACTTCACGTTCGCCCTCATCCTTTCTATCGGCGCGAGGGTGATGACATTCATCTGGACCTCCCGATCACGCTTGGCGAAGCCGTCCTCGGTGGCAGGGTTAAAGTGCCGACACCTGCCGGACCCGTGGTTGCGACCATACCGGAGAATTCGTCCAGTGGACGGATTCTGCGCATCAAGGGAAAGGGCGTGGCTCGCCCAAAAGGCTCTCGGGGCGATGTCTATGCCTTGCTGAAAATCATGCTCCCCGAAAGTCCGGACGCCGAGTTGAAGACGTTCGTCGCCCACTGGTCGGCCGGCAAAGTCTATAATCCTCGAGACAGGATGGGAGTGTAGATGATGAATCAAGAAGAATTTGCACATAACCTTCAAATCGATATCGCTCAGTTGCGCGCCTTGACGGAGCGAGGCTGGATATCGCCTTTGATGATCGACGGGCAGGAAACCTTCCGGGACGTCGATCAGGCAAGAGCCGAATTGATAGCCGATCTAACAAATGAAATGGGCATCAATGATGACGGCGTGGAGGCCGTGCTGGTCCTGCTTGACCAGCTTTACAGCCTCCGCCACGCCGTCGGCGACCTTATCGACACATTGGAAGGACAGCCCCTTATCATTCGGCGTCGTATCGTCGCGGAGGTCCAAAAGCGCAGGAGACTTGCGCATCTGAGATCGCGTCCGCGTCGATGAAACAATTCAAGACGCGCAAGCCTTGGGTTCCAAGATCACCGACAACAAAACCCGCCACAACCACGTCGCAACGGGTGGCTCAGCCTGCTCATTGGATGGCGGTTCCATTCTTTTGCTGTCCCTTGATCGCAACACCAACCATCGCAGGCCTGAGCAGCCGGCCGTGGAGCAGATAGCCCGGCTGCAACACCTCAACGACAGTGCCTTCCTCGGCGGCCGCATCGGTGTGCTCGCGAACCGCGTGATGAACGTGCGGATCGAAAGCCGTGCCGAGCGGATCGATGCGTTGCAATCCATGGCGGGAAAGCGTGGATAGCAGATTGGATTCCGTCACCTCCACGCCTTTTAGGAGCGGGCCGACGGTGTCCTGGTCAGATGTCCCTTTCGGAACACTGTCAATCGCCCGCCGGAGATTGTCGAGCGTGTCCAGCAGGTCTCCCGCCAATTGCGAGGCCGCAAACTTGACGGCCTCATCACGCTCTCGTTGCATCTTCTGCCGGATGTTCTGCTGCTCGGCGAGCGCCCGCAACAATTTGTCCTTCACATCAGCCAGTTCGGCCTGCAGGGATGCCTCTGAGCCCGTGTCGGGCTTAGATCCAGCACCCGTCGTCTGGCCAGTTGGGTCCGATCTTGCCACGTTCGGCTCGTCCTCTTTCCGAGAGTCCGCGTCAGCCATGGTGCTCGTCCTTGCTGTCGACTTCATCGAAATCAGCGTCCACGACATCCTCGCTCGATGCGCCATCCGACGCGTCGCTGGCTCCAGAAGACGATGCGCCGGATGCTTCATGCACCTTGGCTCCAAAATTAACGGAAGCGATATTGAGGGCCTTTGTCTTGGCCTGTATCTCGTCCACGGAGTCACCGGCAATCGATGACTGTAGTTCTTCGATCGCTTTTTGAACCGGTGTACCGTCAGCCGGTGAAGACTTTTCCTTTGCTTCGTCCAGCGCTTTCTGGCTGATGCCGATCTGCGCATCGGCCTGATTGCGCGCCTCGACCAAAGCGCGCCTCTTTTTATCTGCCTCGGCATTTGCCTCAGCCTCCTTGACCATGCGGTCAATATCGGCCTGAGAGAGTCCACCGGACGCCTGGATCTTGATTTGTTGTTCCTTGCCGGTGGTCTTGTCTTTTGCCGTGACATTCACGATGCCGTTGGCGTCAATGTCAAAGGTCACCTCGATCTGCGGCACGCCACGCGGCGCGGGCGGAATTCCCACCAGATCGAACTGGCCGAGCAATTTATTGTCGGCAGCCATTTCCCGCTCGCCCTGGAAGACGCGGATCGTCACGGCGTTCTGATTGTCTTCCGCTGTGGAGAATACCTGGCTCTTCTTCGCCGGAATAGTGGTGTTGCGCTCGATCAACCGCGTGAACACGCCGCCAAGCGTTTCGATACCCAACGACAGCGGGGTAACGTCGAGCAGCAGCACATCCTTGACTTCGCCCTGCAGTACCCCCGCCTGGATGGCGGCACCGATCGCCACCACCTCGTCCGGGTTGACGCTCTTGTTCGGCTCTCTGCCGAAGATATCCGAGACGGTTTCCTGGACCTTTGGCATGCGCGTCATGCCACCGACAAGAACCGCTTCATTAATGTCCTCGCGCTTTATTTTGGCATCCTTCATCGCCGCCCTGCACGGTTTCTCGGTGCGGCGGATGAGGTCATCGACCAGATCCTCGAGCTTGCCCCGCCTCAGCTTGATCTCCAGATGTTTTGGGCCATTCTGGTCCGCGGTGATGAAGGGCAAGCTGACTGTGGTCTCCAAAGCCGAAGAAAGTTCGATCTTGGCTTTCTCTGCTGCCTCTCTAAGCCGCTGCAACGCCAGGCGATCTTTACGGAGATCTATTCCCTGTTCCTTTTGAAACTCGTCCGACAGCCAGTCTACGATCCGTTTGTCGAAGTCCTCGCCGCCCAGAAACGTATCGCCATTGGTCGCCCTGACTTCGAATACGCCATCGCCGATATCGAGAAGGGAGATATCGAATGTGCCACCACCAAGATCGTAGACGGCGATCTTTCTGCCATCTTTTTTGTCCAGCCCATAGGCCAGTGCGGCAGCGGTGGGTTCGTTGATGATGCGCAGAACCTCCAGCCCCGCGATCTTTCCCGCATCCTTTGTGGCCTGTCGTTGGCTGTCGTTGAAATAAGCGGGTACGGTGATGACAGCCTGGCTGACCTTGCTGCCCAGATAGGCTTCCGCTGTCTCCTTCATCTTCAGCAGAATATGGGAGCTGATCTGGCTTGGGCTATATGTCTTTCCCGCGACCTCGATCCACGCATCGCCGTTATCGCCTTTGACGATCTTGTAAGGGACCAGCTTCATGTCCTTTTCCACCATCGGATCATCGTACCGCCGGCCGATCAGTCGCTTAATGGCAAAAATCGTATTCTCGGGGTTGGTGACGGCCTGTCGTTTTGCCGGCTGCCTGACGAGAATTTCGCCGTCTTTGGCAAACGCCACAATAGAGGGGGTGGTCCGACCGCCCTCGGCATTCTCGATGATTTTAGCCTGCGCGCCTTCCATCACTGCGACGCAAGAATTTGTCGTACCCAGATCGATGCCGATTACCTTGCCTGCCATGTTCTTAGCTCCCAATGTTGAGGGCAACGCGACTGCCGCGCCACGTCCGAAGTCTCGCCTGTAAAAGGACTGCCGACCTTGACGCCCGTCAGTTTCACATTCCTATGAGACCAGACGCGCGAAGCCTCTCCGGGGGTCGGCACCTCTTTTCGTGGAAGAAAGAAGGGGTCGGCTCGGCGAGCATAAGCTCGCAGCATCTTTCACGGCTTTCTTGTCGCCACTTGTGTCCTGTTGATCACGATGTGGCGCGGGCCATGCAGTGAGATCACTCCATGTTCCTGCAAGTCGGTGAAGGCTCTGCAGACTGTCTCGGCAGAGATACCAAGCATGTCAGCAATGTCGTAGCGCGTGATTGGTAATGAGAGACTGTCCTCATCACTTGCTGAAAGCCTATGATGAAAGTAGGTTAAGAATTCCCTGACCTTTTCCTTTGCGGTCATGGTGCTGATCACCAACAGATGCTCCTGCATGCGTTCCAGCGCTTCGAAAACGTGCCGGTTGATTTCGACGGCAGTCTCCTTGTCTTCCTTCGCTAGAGCCTCCACGCGCTGGCGAGGGTAGCAGGCGACCAATGTTTCGTCCGCTACGGCCTGAACGGCAAATCTATGATGAAGCCGCGATGTAAAACCGAAAAGATCTCCCGGCACGAAAATGTCGACAAGCCGTCGGCGCCCGTCGGCGCTTATCAGATACTTGCGGGCAGAGCCTGACACAATACGGTACCAAGTCTCGCTGCGCTCTTCCTGTCGATAGATTTCCTGCTCGCGATGGAAGCGACGGAGATGTGCAAGAGAGCGGAGTTGCGCTGGCTCAGGCATCGGCACTTCAGCCAAGCCTCGTGGATCGATTGAAGTTTCGGACAAGTCAACCATAGCGGGCCCTCCTCGCCAACTCACGTGAGCGTCAAAGGAGCATTGGCCAGACCCGTCCAGATTAGAATTCGTGGAGTCCACGTATGGTAGAATCACGCAAAGAACCGTGACTGAGTCCGCTTTGCCCAGCATTTGCGTTGCCTGGCAACGTCGCGAATTGCATCGATGTCGTATGCCTTGTCGGCAAGGAACGTTGCGACGGGCCGGAAGTTGCTCAGCAGCCTTTCGGCAATAGGTGCATCGGCAGCCTGACCGACCCTGAGTTCCCGCTAAACCGGCCTGCCGTCTACATCGACAAGAGCATGGGCATTGTCGTCAAGCCGCGGCGGGAACGTCCCGTGCAAGGGCCAGCAGATCCAATCCTTTTATGCGTTGGCACCCTGTTGGTGAACGTGGACACAAGAACTGTCGATCATCGCGAGATCCCCATCGTCACGCTTTGAGACAGCGTCCAGAAGACGATCCCAAACACCCGTATTACGCCTAATTGTTCGCCAGCAGCGGGGCAATGACAGCTCTTTCTTCGTCGCTCAATTCGTAACGGCGCATGACACTCTATCTTCCAGAACATGGGGGCACGAATGAGGGAGATGTCTTCTCCACTAACGCCTCGGTCTAAGGCGTTCCGACCATCGGAAGACAATGAAGACCTCTATCGAAACAAAACATCACATTTTGCTTCCGCTGCTACACTGGTTGCTTGATCCCAGGCATCGATAGAGGCTGAGCCATTGGCCCCTCATTCCACTCCGGTGTCGCTACATGGTAGCCCGTCATGGTTCGGAAAGACATGTGCTGGGCCTGTTACAGTTAGCGTTACGGCGTCGCCCTCCGATAAGATCGTACGGTTTGGGATGCGCAAACGCATTGCGAATGGCTCTCGGCTGCCGACCGTTATAGACACATCTGAAGTAGCGCCATTGAACTCGATGTTCGTGGCCGTTCCGTGCACGCTGTTGTTTGCGCCAGCATGACCGTTTCGCACGGTGACATCAATTTGTTCGGCCCGCACCATGATCCGCGCGTCTCCCGACCGTGTCGGACCGCCAACCGGGATATTGCCCAACGCGCATTGCGCCCAACCATCTGTGATCGTTGCCTGCAGAACAATAGCCTCACCTAGAAACCGCGCCGTTTTGACATCGATCGGTCGCGAATATACCTCACGGGGCGATCCCACCTGGGCAAACCGACCGCCCTCCATAACAGCCACCTGATCAGCGAAAGCCAGTGCCTCGGCCTGATCGTGGGTGACGAGGATAGTCGTAATGCCAGCCGCCGCCAGCACTTGAGCGACTGCGCGCCGTGTTGTCACGCGCAAGCTCGTATCGAGCGCGGAAAACGGTTCATCCAAAAGTATCAGTCGCGGCTTTCGCGCCAATGCCCTCGCCAACGCAACGCGTTGCTGCTGGCCACCTGAGAGCTGATCGGGCTTGCGGATGAGCATTGACCGCTCCAGCCCGACCATATCGATAAGCTCCAAGATCAGCGCCTCGCGTCCGGGCATGTGGCGCTCAAGTCCAAAGCCAATGTTCTCGCTCACCGATAAATGCGGGAACAAATTTCCGTCCTGGGCGACAAGACCGATACCACGCTTATGTGCTGGGACTTGAACATGCCTGTCCGCGAGCAGACCGCCATCAAAGACTATGCTGCCGTCATCCGGCACGTCAAAACCGGCGATCATTCTGAGCAAGGTGGTCTTGCCGCAACCCGAGGGCCCGACGATTGCGGTCCGCGTTCCCATCTCGACATGCAGATCGACACCGTCCAACGCCGCAACGCTTCCAAAAGATTTGCGCAGGTCTTTTATCTCGATCAATGTCATCGTCCTGAGATTTTTCTTGATTGGTGATGCAGAAGCCACGTCATAGGCAGCGAAAACAGCACCATCAGCACTGCATAAGGCGCCGCCGCTGCATAATCTATCTCACTGGTCAGTGCCCAAAATGCCATCGCCAGCGTGCGTGTACCGTTAGGCGCAAGCATTTGCGTCGCTGTCAGTTCGTTGAGGATTCCGAGCGAAGCAAGCGCCATGCCCGCTGCCGCTCCAGGGGCGGCAAGCCTGACGGTTGTGGACCATAAGGCGCGAAATGGCGAGCGCCCGAGACTCGCTGCCGCCTGTTCTAGTTCGACCGGCACTTGCGCAATGCTTGTTCTGAGACTCACCAAAGCACGTGGCAAAAACATAATGATATAGGCGATCGCGATGGTCGCCACCGTTTGGTAAAGTGGCAAAGCCACACGCACGGTGACCGTAACAAGCGCAAGCGCGACGACAACACCCGGCATAGCGCTCGAAAGATAATAACAGCTTTCCAAGAAACGGCTCGCCCGCGTTGGTCGGCGAACGGATAGCCAGGCGATCGGCAACGCAGCGACTGTGGTAGCCAGTCCCCCCACCACACAAATGCCGAGAGTTTGGGTAAGAGCCAACCCGATTTCGTTCCCCTGCCAGATCGCCGTGCCGCCAGCCAGAAGCCACCGTCCCAACGTCCACGCCGGAATGCCAAGTGCGAACACCGCAGTGATGGCGGGCAAAAGCAGGACCGGATAACGCCAACGTCCAAGTCGCTTCACCCCGGCGTGCCGGGCCACCCCTGAGCCAAGCCGTGCGTATCGTCTGCGACCGCGCAGTAGTGCTTCTAACCCTAGCAAGGCGAAACAGCAAAGGACGAGAACAACCGCCAGCATATTGGCCGCAACACCGTTATAGGTGGACTGGAATTGCTCAACGATGGCGGTGGTGAATGTGTCGAAACGGATCATGGCAAAAAGCCCGTACTCGGCCAAGAGATGCAACGCAATCAGCAGTCCGCCACCGCACAAAGCAAGCCGCAACTGGGGCAAAACCACGCGAAAAAATACGGCAACAGGGGAAAATCCGAGAGCCGACGCCTGATCTTCCAATGCTGGATCCAACAGCCGAAAAGCGGCAGATACCGGCAGATAAAGAAAGGGAAAATACGCCACGACCGAGATCGCGATGCCGGCCTGCAGACCGTGCAGGCCGGGCCACAGGCCAATCCACGCATAGGAGTGTACGAAAGCAGGCACCGCGAGGGGCGTGATGGACAACCATGCCCAAAACCGCCGGGCGGGCATATCACTGCGTTCTGTCAGCCATGCCAATGCGACCGCCAGAACGCTACACAGGGGTACGGTGAAGACGATCAAGAGAATGGTGTTGAGAAGAAGTTCGCCGACGCGGGGCCGCCAAATGAGTCGAGAAGCAGTCTCCATTCCCGTCTGGATCGTCGCCCACATCACGAAACCGAGCGGCACGAGGGAAAGCAAGGCCATAACGGTAGCGCTCGCAAGAACCCACGAAGGGGCACCGAGGATACGCCTGCGTCGGGGGACGGCGAGCCCGCTAGGTGAAATGACAACCATCATGCGTCCAGGAAATGGCGAGACACCGCAGGCAAAGCCTGCGGTGCTCCAAAGTTGCAACCTTAAAAGCTTAAAGAATGCCAGCCGCGGTCAACATGTCGGTGACTTTGGCATTGTTGAGTTGGGATGGCTCCACTTTCGGCGCATCGAGGTCCGCGAGCGGCACCAGCGCCTTGTTTGAGGCTTCACCCTTGCCAACGGCATATTCAAACGAGGTGCCGTCACGCAGAACCTGCTGGCCACCTTTGCCGCTCACCCACTTGAGGAAGGCCTGCGCCTGTTCCTTATGCTTCGACGCTGCAAGCACACCGCCACCGGAAATGCTGACGAACGCGCCGGGATCCTTATGTTTGAAATAATGCAGTGCGACGTTCTTGCTGTTCTCACCAGTTTTCGCCTGATCACCGAAGTAATAATAGTGATAGATCACCGCGCCTGGAATCTCGCCCGCATTAACAGCCTTCATCGCCGTCGAATTGCCCTTATAGGCAGTGAAGTTCGTCTTCATGCCCTTCAGCCACTCCGCAGTTTCTGTTTCGCCCTTCAGCTGAAGCAACGCGCCGACAATAGCTTGGAAATCCGCTCCGGATGGCGATGCCGCCCAGCGGCCCTTCCACTCGGGCTTTGCAAGATCGAGCATAGATTTCGGCAACTGGTCTTCGGTAAGCTTGGTTTTGTCATAGGCAAAAACTGTGGAGCGTGCTGCGATACCGATCCAGTGGCCATTCGCAGGGCGGAATTCAGCAGGGACCTGCTCTAGCGTCGCCTGATCCACCGGTTCGAATAGAGACTTGCTATCGACGAGCGCCATTGCCGGGGAATTTTCGGTGAGGAACACATCTGCTGGCGAATTCGCGCCTTCCTGAACGATCTGGTTTGCAAACTCCATGTCGCTGCCCTTGCGAACGGTCACAGGAATACCCGTCTCCTTCGTGAAGGCATCGGCCCACTCCTTGGTGAGACCTTCATGCTGCGCGTTGTAAATGACGATACCGTCCTCAGCTGCGACAGGTCCAACAAAACCTGCTGCGGTCAGCAAGGCGGCAATAGCGATAGAAGTGCCGAATCTCATGTCTATCCCATTCTTCTGTTTGGCGGCCAGTTTGAAGCCTGCCCCGGGTTCCAGTTTTTGAATACCGTCGAACACTCTGCACGACGAAAACTATTCACTAAAACTCCACTTATATCGCCTGAGAATGGATATCCATGCGGACTAAAGTCCGTATTGCGAGGCAACCGCTGTTCGCGTCGCTCAATCTTTCGAGTGCGCGTCCCGCCAATATTTAGCGGCTTCCGTGCGGTTGCGCGCATGGAGCTTGCGCAGGACACGCGTCATGACATGCTTGATGGATTTCTCCTGCAAATTCAACAGGCGAGCCACCTCCTTGTTACTGTTGCCATCCGCCACCAAAACGAGAATCTGCTCCTCCCTTGCGGTGAGGTCGGACATTGCATGCCGGTCGTGTGTTTCGTGTCTGGATGGCGTTTTTACTCTGTCGCCGTCGAAAGACCTCGACATCCGGGAAGCCAAGGGTGGAGAGACATATGTCTTGCCCTCGAACACGTCCCTCATGATCCTTACCAATTCCGATGACTCGACGCCCTTAAGCACATAGGCGCGCGCGCCTGCCTCAATTGCTTCGACAATATCCCCCTGCTGTTCCGACGCGGTCAGGACGACGATAATGGCTTCCGCATCCTCGGCAAGGATGGCGGAGATTGCCGCGTGTCCACCGCCGGGCATGGAGAGATCGAGCAGAACGATGTCGGGCCTGTGTCGGATAAAGAGCAATAGGGCTTCGTCGGAGCTGGCGCCCTCCGCGACGATTGTCATTCCGGGCTCGTCCTCAAGACTGCGGACCAATCCCATTCGAAAAATGGGGTGATCGTCGATGATGACAATGTTCAACTTGCTTTCGCTCATCGCTTCTCCCGCATCTTCAGCCTCATATGGACCGACGCCCCACCTTCCGGCTGCATGTGGACCTCCATAGTACCACCGAGGCTTGCGACGCGCTCCCTTAGACCCACGAGTCCGAGCCCAACTGTGGAAGCGTCGGGAGAAAAACCGATGCCGTCATCCTTGACCGTAATCGCCGTATAACCGTCCTTCTGGCGCGTTATGACATCGACGCGAGAGGCTTGGGCATGCCGTGCGGCGTTGCTCAATGTTTCCTGAAGGAAACGGTATATGCAGATCTTCTCCGCAACCGATTGGACACCGATGCGGGCCAAATCGGCATTGATGTGGCTTCCCGAATAGAACTCGTGAGATTGGATTGCGCGCTTCACGACCTCGTCTGCGGAGAGCTCCTCCAGCTCCGGCAAACGCAAGCCTCGGCAAATGTTTCTGATCTCTTGTAATGCGTCGGCGACTGCCCGCTGGATCAGATTGTGATCATCCTCCCGGGCTTTCCCCTGCTCGGTCGCTTTCAGCCGCATGGTGGCAAAGCCAAGCATCTGCGCAGGCCCGTCATGGAGCTCGGCTGAAATGCGGCGCAGGTAACGCTCATTCAGCGCGGCGGCATTTTGCGATGCAGCGTCAATGTGCTGCCGCAAAGCAATGTTTGCGGTCACCATATTGGCAAGCTCTTCCACCTGATCGTCCAAGGCACGCTTCTGGCGTTCGATTTGCACGCTGCCGCGTGCGACAATACCGTAAAGAAGCATGAGCATGCAGATCGTCACAGCAGCCACGACAAGCCAACTTTGGAAGAGAACCTTTTGAAGTTCAGCAAGGATGTCGGCGGAGAATTCGTAAAGTTCCGCCACCCCTATGATCTTGCCCGTTCCAGTCTCATGGATCGGGCTGTAAACTTCGATCAATGGATACCCGCTTTTCCGCTCCAGCGAATGTTCCTGCCCGCTTAACGTGGTGAAGGATGCATCCACCTGCCCTGCCAAGGCTGCCTTCAGCCCTTGTCCAGGGGCAAAATGCTGACCGATCAAATTTGGATCGCTGCTGAAAACGACTGTCCCGTCAGGCCGCCAGATTTTGAACGAAAAGAGTTCCTTTGCCAAAGGCCCCTTCTGGATCATGTCGAGAAGACGGCGCTGCGACTGCTCGCTGAGAACACTCGATTGGCCCAACTCCTGTACCAGCGGCGAAACGATGCTGTCCACGAAAAGCGCGGTCTCTCCCGCCCTCTCTTGAACAAGGGCAGTCTCGATGTGGGATGTGACCCATAAGCCAATTGCGAGCATCCCACCCGTAACCACGAGCAATCCCATAATTATAAACTGGCGCGCTAGTGTCAGTTGTGGTGGGAGGTGAAAAGCGATGTTGCGAACATGAAATGTCAAATCTAGTAGGCTTCGCCTCTTAGAAGAAGTTCGCATCGTCTTTTTCCGCGTCTACGAGACTGCCCGCCCCCCGTAAAATAGGAGAAATTGGTAAACATAGGGCGCGGGTACTGTAGGGTGCCGCAAAGCGATGATCAACCGGATCCGTCCATATGGATGGTACAGCGTATTGGGCTACGTTGATTTCAAATCCGCTGGAAGATGGCGGTCGGTGACGGGTGGCCCGATTTTGCGCGAGCGGGAACTGGAATTTTCCGGGTTTATGGGGCAGCTCCACGGGGGCCGATGGGCCGTTCATGATGCCGCACTTCCAAAGTAGTTCCTCGACCAACCGCGCGCTCAGCGGAAAGAAATACAACCACACTGCTTAAGTAATGATCTGCCGTGCGAAACGATGGTTCTTATAGCCAACGATCGATGAATAACGACCAATTAGCCATTACTGTTCACCAACAACGCGACAACGTACTGCTACCATTTGCAAATCGTACTTCATTCTTGAACCCAACCATGCACCAAAAGAATTTGGCAAAACCGCTGAACCGGCCGACCGCGATTCATCGTGCGGCCAGGCATTGACCTCGACAGCCGCGCCCTGGAGGGGCGGCAAATTTTACTCGAAATTCGTCAATCCTCATATTGTCCAAATTGGATATCTTGCGGCTAGAAGATTAAAAAGAGTGCGATACTATTGGTCGCATAAAAAATAATCATATTCATTTTCAAGCCTGCCGGGTCTCACCTCTTCTTGTGATCGGTTTTCCGGCCGAGTGGAAGGTATCGGTTCACGCAGGAGCTATTCGGATTTCTCTCACTCTTATCAGGAGTCGCTTGATGTTTGGCTTTTCCTTCTCTCTTGCCAAAATGACCGCCGTCGTCGCCGTGATAAACCTTTCGATTGCAATGCCGGCGGTCGCCGAGACGATCCGCATAGGGCTGGGCGTCGATCCCGCTCACGGCGAGTATTTCGTTGCGGCCGAGCGTGGACTGTTCAAGAAGGCTGGACTGGATGTGGAGCTTGTGCGGTTCACGCAGGGTGGTGAAGGCGTCGATGCCGCGTTGACAGGGCTCGTCAATATTACCAGCGCTGCCGATATGACCACCATGATCCGCATGGCGCGTGGACCTCTGAAGCCTTTGGCCATCGGCCAGCGATCCATCAATTCCATCAAACTCACCGTGTCATCCAAGGTGCAGTCCATCAACGATATCAAGAAATTCGGAATCGTGGCCGGGTCAGTCAGCGAATACGCCGCACGCGCCGCTCTTAAGAAATTTGGCGTCGACGCTACGGGCGTAACGTTCGTTCGCTCCGGCCCGCCAGAATTGCCAGCGTTGCTGGCGCGTGGTGACATAGACGGTTACTTTGTCTGGGAACCTCTTGCCAGCTTGGGGGTCCAGCAGGGCGGCAAGATTTTGATGACCAGCGTGGACGCTGGCTATCAATCCCATATGTGGATCACTGCCAACGCCGCATGGTACGAGACCCACAAGGACGAGGCAAATCGCTTGGTGGAGGTATTGTCGGAGGCGGCAAAGATCATCGCCGCCGATCCAGAGGCTGCAGCCAAGGATATCAATGCGCAGACACGCCTACCTGTCGACCAAACCGCGACCACGCTGAAAATGTATGACTGGTCCGTCCGGAAATTCACCCCGCAGGACATTGAGGGCTACAAGAATATCGCCACTTTTCTTGCCGAAAACAAAATGACAGACAAGCTACTCGATGTCGCCGCTGCCGTCCCCGTCGATACGTCCGGGACGAAGTGAGATGCACGGCGCCTCAATCCTCATCGAGCACCTCGATATCGACGTACCCGGCCGTAAAATCGTCGCGGACATCAATCTCTCGATAAAGGCCGGTGAATTTATTTGCCTTCTTGGACCCTCCGGCTGCGGCAAGTCGACGATCCTCAATGCGATTGCTGGCTTTATCGACGTCATTGGCCGCCTTGAGGTCGGCGGCAAAAAGGTATCCGGCCCCGGCCCCGACCGCGGCGTCGTCTTTCAGAGCACGGAGGCGCTGTTTCCGTGGCTGACGGTGGAAGAGAATGTCGAGTACGGCCTTCGACTGAAAGGCGTTCCGAAGAGTGACTGTCGCAGGACGGCAGACCGCTTTCTTCGCCTTGTCGGACTATCCCATGCGGCCACGCAGTTCCCCTCACAATTGTCCGGCGGTATGCGCCAGCGGGTGCAGATTGCCCGTGTCCTGGCCAATGAACCGCAGGTCGTTCTGATGGACGAGCCTTTCGGAGCGCTTGATGCGCAGACGCGCGAAGTCTTGCAGCGGGAAGTCCAGCGTATCTGGAACGCGACGAGAACCACATTTGTTTTCGTCACCCACGATATTTCCGAAGCGGTTCTTCTCGCCGACCGGGTCGTAACGATGACCGCAGGCCCGGCAGCCGGCATCAAAAGCATAACGCCCGTCGCACTCGCCCACCCCCGTGACCTGACAGATCCCGAATGCGTGCAACTTCAACGCGACTTGCGCAACACCATAGCCAACGAGGTGGATCGCGCCATGGGCAACGAAACCGCTGGAGAACGGGCTGCATGAGTATCGACAACAGCGCCTCCATTCAGACGCACCGGAGCGGAACCGTTAGCCAAATAGTGCGCCGCCTGCTTCGATCGCTTGTCAGTCGATATGGTGCGTTCGCAGCCTCGATTGCAGGCGGTGTCATCCTCTGGCAGATCGCCAGCACCTTCAGCTCACCACTCTTCCTTCCTTCGCCACTGGCGACGGCGGAAGCGTTGATGTCCCTTTGGAGCGACGGAACGCTGCCGGCCTCGATCGTAGTTTCCGCCAGGCGCATCTTCATAGGCTGGATCACAGGCGTTATCGTCGGTGTGCCAATCGGCATGTTGATGGGGTATTTCAAGGTCATACGCCAGGTTTTCGACCCTTACATCGAGTTTTTCCGCTTCGTGCCGCCCACGGCCTTCGTCACCCTTGCGGTGATATGGCTGGGCCCAGGCGAGGCATCGAAGATCGCGCTGATCTTCTACGCGACCGTCTTTGCCGTAACGATGAACACACTTGCCGGGACGCTTGCGACCTCGGAGCTTCGCCTGCGCGCCGCCGCCTCCCTCGGTGCAGGTCCTCTTGCAACGCTCACGACCATCATCGTCCCCTCAGCCATACCCTACATCTTCACCGGGGCGCGCATCGCCATGGGCAATTCCTTCCTGACCATCATCGTTGCCGAGATCGTGGCCGCGCAGGAGGGCCTCGGTGCCCTGATCTGGAACGCACGCAACTATGCGCGCACGGACTGGGTGTTCGCGGGCATCATCGTCCTGGGGCTGCTCGGTTTTGTATTCGACCGCATTCTGAGGGTGGTAGCGGTCCGGACACTCAAGCGGTACGGCGTTGCGGCCTGACACGCCCTGATCGCTCGCTGTGACGCGACCCGGAAAACAATGGGCGTCAGCCTACCTCGATAAAGAAGGATGGCAATTTCTGCCCATTTTATGATCGAAAATTTTCTTGCCTAAAGAGTACTCAGCAAATTATGGTAATATTCACGCAAAAACGTGGAGGGACCGATATGACACGACCACTCTCCATTGCCATTCACGGCGCAGGCGCCGTCGGGTCAGCGCTCGCCGCGCGCCTAACGGCAGCAGATCTACCGCCAGAGGTGTCGGTAACACTCATCGCCCGAGGCACCCGCTTGGGACAGTTGCGTAAAAACGGGCTTTCGCTGACGGATTTGACGGGGCGGATCGATGTGTTTCCGGCCGCCGTCGCCGAGCGCGCGATCCGACCGGTCGATATCTTATTTCTTTGCGTCAAGGGTCATGCCATCGCCGATGCGCTGACGGAAGACCTGCCATATGTCACGGCAGAAACTGTGGTCATTCCGCTCGTCAATGGTATCCCCTGGTGGTACTTCGCCGACACGGCGCAACCACGCGCCGTATCCGCCGTCGATCCGGACGGGCGGCTGCTGAGCATGCTGGACTCCCGACAGATCCTCGGCTGCGTGGTTTACATGACCGCCGAATTGGACGCCGAGGGAATGGTTACGGCGCATAGCTCGCACCAACTGGTTATCGGGCCGGCCACAGGCCCCATCACGAACACACACAAGCGTGTCGCCACACTCCTTGAATGTGCAGGGGTGAAAACGACGCTAACCCCCACCATTCGGGAATCTATCTGGCAAAAGTTGACACTCAACCTCGCCACCAACCCACTTTCCGCGCTCACCGGCGCGTCGGTTGCCCAGATATCGCAAGATCCAGCCTTAATGAGTGTCGCCCGGGCGATTGCCGATGAAGTGAAGGCGACGGCGCATGCGTGGGGCGCGGAGGTCCCCGGCTACGAAGAGTTTCGTACCAAACTGCGTCTGGCCGGCGATTTTCCGACATCCATGCTTCAGGACGCCCGCGCTGGCAGACCTCTGGAAACCGGCTCGATCTGTCAGGCGCCTCTCGATCTAGCCGCAGAAGCCGGCGTGGCAATGCCACTTACCCGCAATATTGTCCATCTGCTGCGACATGTAGCGCCGGGCTGCCACTCTTCACAGACGTTAGGAGAACCGCATGAACGCCCCCTTTCCCGAATTGCTTAACGGCAAGACCGAAGCCGAACTGCGCGTGCAACTTGCCGACTTCTACCACTTGGTCAGCTATCTCGGCTGGACCGAACTCATCTTCAACCATATTTCGGTCCGGATACCCGGACCGGATCACGTTTACCTCGTCAATCCTTTCGGGCTTCACTATGACGAGGTGACGCCGGACAATCTCGTCAAGGTCGGCGTGGACGGCAAACTCGTTGAGGATAACGGCTATAAGGCCAATCCCGCTGGATTTGCGTTGCATGGCGTGATTCACCAACATCGCCCGGATGTCGGTTGCGTCGCACATACGCACACCACGCCTATATCGGCAATTACGCTGAAGGAAAGCGGCTTCGAACACGACAGTTTCTATGGCGCCCAGCTCTACGGACGCGTCGCCTATCATGCATTCGAGGGCATCACGCTCTACGATGATGAACGGGAACGCATGCTGGCCAGCCTTGGCGATAAAAATGTTCTGGTGCTGCGCAATCACGGCATTGCGGTGGCAGAGGCCGACATTCCCACGACCTTCATGTTGCTCTGGACCGTTCAGCGTGCAGCAGAGATCCAATGCGCAGCCAACGCGCTGCCTGGCGCGAACACATCCCTGCCCCCGGCCATCATGGAAAAATGCGCAACGGACGCGCAGCGTTTGATCGAAAAAGCAAGCTTTGCCCAGTTGCTGTTCGACGCCATGGTCCGAAAGATGAAACGCGACCGTCCGGCGCACTGACGGCATCGCATTTGTCGCGATTTAACCGTGCCGGACGTCTTCGGTGCGACAGGCTCTCTGTGCCGTTGAAAAACTATTTAAGTATCTGAAAATAAACAATAAATTCTAGATTCGAAATTGACTCGGTCCGGATTTACAGTAACATTCACGTAAATTGAAGAAAGCTGGACATCATGCAAGACGCTCCGCGACCATTAGCGACACCCGCC
Source organism: Agrobacterium larrymoorei (assembly GCF_030819275.1). GTDB lineage: Bacteria > Pseudomonadota > Alphaproteobacteria > Rhizobiales > Rhizobiaceae > Agrobacterium > Agrobacterium larrymoorei_B. The sequence continues at coordinate 898,787 of NZ_JAUTBL010000001.1, forward strand.
GAAGCAAGCCGCCCGCAGGGCTTCGCCATCACCGTCCCGTTGGATCTCGGTGGGAATGGACCGACAGTTGTGGTGAAGGAATGCATCGCGATTGCCGGCCACCCGACGAGGAGCGGTTCCGAAGCGCTTGCCGGGGCGCCTATTTCCCCCGATCACGCAGCCGTGGTGCTCTCGGTTCTGGAGGCGGGTTGCCGCATTGTCGGACGCGCCAACATGCATGAACTTGCCTTCGGCATGACAGGCGTGAACCGCTACCTCGGCACGCCTGTCAACCCCCGATGGCCGGACAGGATACCCGGCGGATCGTCTTCCGGTTCGGCCGTGGCCGTAGCCGCAGGTCTTTGCGATTTTGCAATCGGCACCGATACAGGAGGCTCGATCCGTCAACCCGCCTGCTGCTGCGGGGTTTACGGCTTCAAACCCACTTTTGGCCGAGTGAGCCGAGCAGGTGCCGAGCCCGCCGAAAGCTCACTCGATTGTATCGGCCCTTTTGCTGCCAATGCAACAATGTTGACCCGCGCCATGAGCGCGATGGACCGCACGTTCACCGCGCAACATCTATCGCGCCCTCCCGTTCTCAAGCGCGTGAGAACGGGCATCGTGGATCCTGCGATAGAAGCCGCGATGGATGTTGCACTCGCTGCCGCCGGACTGACGCCGGAGGAAATTGAACTGGAAGGACTATCCGCCGCCTACGACGCAGCCATTACCGTTATCAATCGCGAAACAGCCAACGCATTCGGCGATCTGGCGCGCAGCACAGCACCGATGGGAGAGGATGTCCGCAACCGAATCCTTAACGCTGCGAAAACGACGGATGAGGCGCTCGCCAACGCAGAAGCCGTGCGGGCCACTTTCACTGCTGCGGTCGATGCAGCGCTGGCTGGGGTCGATGCACTCATATTGCCGGCCATGCCGGTCGTACCGCCGACACTTGCAGAAGCACAGGATCCGGCAGCCGTGCTGCCGCTGACCCGGTTGATCCGGCCATTCAATCTTTCCGGCCATCCGGCGCTTACCGCGCCGCTTCGAACGACGCAGAACCTTCCGGCAGGATTTCAACTCATTGGCGCAAAGGGAATGGACACGCTGCTGTGTGCCATTGCCGAATGGCTTGAGGAGCGCATCGAAGGACGCAACACAGAGAAGGTGATCGAGTGATGGATCAGGTCTCTTCGCCAAATCCTGTTAAACCGGTGACGCTTGCAGCCACGCTCGATGAAATTCGCGCCCGCCGTCACGAATTCGAAGCCCTCGGCCATATCCCGCTCGACATGGTGGAGAAATTGCAGGCAATCGGCTGTTACCGCGCTTTCGTGCCGAAGGAGCTTGGCGGCGACGCCCTGAGCCCTGCCGAGTTTTGTGCCCTCATCGAGACGCTGTCCCAAGCCGACGCCTCCACAGGCTGGGTGGCAAGCTTCGGGGTCTCCGCAACCTATCTCTCCGCCCTTCCGCCGGAGACCTTTCGTGCCATCTATGCCGCCGATCCAGACAGCGTATTTGCCGGGGCTTTGTTTCCTCCGCAGCCTGCCAGGCGCATCGATGGCGGCCTGTCGGTCAGCGGACGGTGGAAATACTGCTCTGGCTGCATGGGCGCCTCGCTCATCGGAGCCGGGGTCACTCTTGCGGACGGTGCGGAGGCGGCCCTCCCACGCATGGCGATCATGCCGCGCGCAGCCGTCCGCATCGAGCAGACCTGGAAAACCACCGGTCTGGCGGGCACCGGCAGCCACGATATCGTCGCTGAAGACGTCCATGTTCCTGAAGACTGGACTTTCGTGCGCGGCGGCCCGTCACGCCAGGACGCGCCCGCATTTCGCTACCCCGCCATGGCGCTCGCGGCCCAGGTGTTGGCCGTCGTTTCCCTTGGCGCGGCGCGTGAAGCACTCGATCATATACGCGCTGATGCCGGCAGAGTGTCGATCACCGGAGGCCCAACGACAGCGGCGCGCCCATGGTTGCAGGCAGACTTTGCCCGCAGCGAGGCGACGCTGAGGGCGTTGCGATCCGTCTTCTACGATACGATCGACGAGGCGTGGCAATGTCTCTTGCGTGGGGACAGCATTGACCGAGACCTGCATACGCGTCTGCGCCTCGTCGCAACCCAGGCCGCGCATGGGGGTGCGGATGTGGCGCGCGCCGCCTTCTACATGGGCGGAACCGGCGCTATCGCCAAGGGTCACATCCTGTCTCGAACCATGATGGATACCGCCGCCGTCGCCCAGCATGCCTTCATGGCTGAAGGCACCTGGACTGCGGCCGGCGCCGCATTGCTGAACCAGCCGACAATGCCGGGCTATCCTTAATCTCCGCCCCTGACCGAGAGGACATCCTATGACCGAAAAGCCGATCCGCACTCTCTTCTGCATCGCCGTGCTCCAGAATTTCTTCGATCTGCCCTCCGCCGATATCGGGGTCGTTTGGAAAGCAACCGGCAAAATGCTGTCGGGCATCGCCAACCTTCCGGGTGTCACCATTCTCGGCACCCTTGACGATGACGAAACCATGGTCGGGACCTCCCCGAACGGCTGGCCATGGACATGCTATATCCTCGCCGACTGTCCGGACCGGGAAACCGTGCGGGCGGCCTGCAATCTCTTCCGGACCATCGAAGTGGGCGAACACCGGCTGTGGAAGTACCTGCGGGTCGAAGCCCGGATGGGCCGCGTTCTGGAGATTCCCGCGCTGTGACGTCTGTTCAGGATGCAATTGCCCGTCGCCTCGGGCTTCTGGAAGCGGAGAGCGCGATCAGGGCCTGCCTGTCCGACTATATGGACATTTGCGACCGCATGGACGAGACGACGGACCTTGCCCCGCTCGGTGCCCTTTTCACCCGCGATGCGGTTTGGATGGGCGGAGGCGGACGCTACGGCAAGGACTTCGGCAGTCACGAAGGGCGCGAGGCGATCATCGCCTGGTTGTCGCGCTTTTGCACGACGCCACCGCACTTTGCCATGAATGCGCATTTCCTCGGCTCAGAGGCAATACGGGTTTTGAGCGACCGCACCGCGACAGGCCGGTGGATGATGTTACAGACGCCGACCTTCGCGAATGGCGAGAGCTACCTGATGGCAGCCCGACTGCAGATCGGTTTTGCCTTTGAGGAGGATCGATGGCGCATGGCGCATTTTCACACGACCAACCTCTATGCCAGACCCGTTTCCTCCTGGGACCAGAACGTGCCTATTCCGAAACCGCTGACCGCCGCCGCTCCCTTCACGGTCGCCGCCACATACAAGGAACCGTCCTGATGCTCGACATTTTGAATACCAGCCCTGACTGGTCCGGACTCGTCAAGCCCGACCACGTCGATACGCCAATGTATGAAGACCCGGCCATTTTCGAGGCCGAGATGGACAAGATATTCAGTCGGACATGGGTCTGGGTGGCCCATATATCCGAAGTGCCCGACAAGGGATCATTCACGCTGAGCTATGTTGGCACCCAGCCCGTCATCGTCAGCCGGGACCGCAAGGGTGACGTCCATGTGATGGTCAATCGGTGTCGGCATCGTGCCGCAACGGTTTGCGAAATCAAACGAGGCAAGACGTCGTCGTTCCAATGCCCCTATCACGGTTGGGGATACGCGCTCGACGGCTCCTTGCGCGGCGTCCCTTACACCGAAGGCTATGCCGACGACTTCGATAAATCCAGCTACGGCCTGAAGAGGTTGAAGGTCGGCATCTATAACGGCATGATCTTCGCGAGTTTCAACATGGATGTCGAACCGCTCGAGGATTTTCTAGGAAACGCCCGAAAATGGATCGATCTTTTCATGAAGCAGGGCGGGGGCTTTCCCGTCAAAGTCAATGGTGAGCATCAATTCCGCTTCCCCGGAAACTGGAAGATCCAGCTCGAGAACACCACGGACGCCTATCACTTTCCGGTGGTGCATAAGTCATTCCTGCAGTCTCTGGACGCGGAAGCGGAAAAGCAGTTCTCATTCCTCGAGGGCGAGGGCTTCGTGGAAGATCTCGGCAACGGCCATTCAGTGATGGTGATGATGCCGGAACTGATCGATCTTGACGAAAACCTCGATGCTCCGATCCCCGAACGTTTCGAAGAGCTGGCCGAGGAGTTGCGCGCCGATTATGACGAAGCGCAAGTCCGCCGGATCGTCCGCGCCGTCGGTGGGACGGGCTTCAACCTCAACCTCTTCCCGAATGCGGCCTGCTCCTTGTCGTTCTTCCGGATCTTGCGCCCTATCTCCGTCAAGGAAACAGCCATCCGCCACATTGCCATCGGCATGGATGGCGGCCCCGAGGCGGGCAACCGCATGAGGTTGCGCATCCATGAACATTTCCAGGGGCCGATGGGTTTCGGCAGCCCCGACGACGCCGAGGTCTGGGAACGCGTCCAGCGCGGCAGTGCGGGGGGGCCTGACCTTCCCGTCATGGTCAACAGGGGCTTGGGCATTGAGAAGCCAAGCGAAAACGGTCTGCCGGTCGGCGATGTCAGCGCCGAGACCGGCATGCGCGGCGCTTACCGCCAGTGGAAAAGGATGATGCAGGGATGAATGAAATGCCAAAGATCGATCAGGTCATTCCCCTGCAGCAGGCGATTGAGTTCCTGTGGGCGGAAGCCGATATTCTTGACAAGCCGGACTATGACCGCTGGCTTCAATTGTGGAACCGCGATGGCCACTACGTCATTCCCATCGATCCGGAGACGGAAGATTTCGCCTCAACGCTCAACGTTGCCTATGACGACGCGCAGATGCGCAAGCTGAGGGTCGAGCGCTTGCAGGGCGGGTTTTCGATATCGGCAGCGCCGCCGGCGAAAACCGTTCGAACTATCTCGCGCTTCGTAGCCGAACAGAATGCGCCGGGGACACTCACCATCCGGTCCGCCTTGCATCTCGTCGAAGACAAGTTCGGACGTCAGCGGGTCTTCGCGGCGAACGTCACCCACCGGCTAGTCGTGACGAATGACGGGCTGAAAATTCGTGACAAAGTCATCCGACTGCTCAACTCCGACGGGGTGCTGACATCCATCAGCTACCTTCTCTGAGCGGAGGCAAGCTCATGACCACACCTTTACCGGATGTCATTCAGACCGCTGTAATTACCGGGGCTGCTTCCGGCGTCGGCGCCGACATCGCCCGCGCGTTGCACACGGCGGGTTTTCGCGTCGTGATCACCGATATCGATATGGAGGCTGCTGGGAAACTTGCTCTCGAACTCGACCTCGCGGGAGAGACAGCCGTTACCGCAACGCTCGATGTCAATGATCCAGCCGCATTCCAGGACGTTCTGGACAAGATCGTGGATCGATGGGGGTCTGCGGAGGTTCTGGTCAACAATGCCAGCGTTACCGTCGCAAAGCCCGTGCTGGAGATTCTGCCGGAGGAGTTCAACGCCGTGCTGGCGACGAACGCCGGAGGCACCTTCGCTGGCAGCCAGGTTTTCGGGCGCCATTTCAAGCTGCGTGGCTATGGCCGCATCATCAACATGGCATCGCTCGCCGGCCAGAATGGCGGCACCGCCACGGGAGCGCATTACGCTGCCTCGAAAGGCGCGATCCTCACCCTGACCAAAGTCTTCGCCCGCGATCTCGCACCCTTCGGCGTCACCGTCAACGCCATCGCACCCGGACCGATGGACACGCCGATGGTCCATCGGCTGATCCCCGAAGACAAGCTTGCCGGTCTGGTTGCGGGCATTCCTGTCGGACGCATCGGTGATCCGAAGTTCGTTGCCGAACTTGTGGCGTTATTGGCCGGGCCATCGGCCGCCTTCGTCAACGGCGCATGCTGGGACGTCAATGGCGGGCTTTTCATGCGATGAGACAGTTGCACCAAGATGACATTGACCATGACAGGAGAGGCCAGTGGCCAACGCCCCCTTTCAACTGAAGATCACCGACCGGCATGACGACCGCGGCAATATCATGCGGCTGACCCTGGCAGCGGCCGACGGTTCGCCGTTACCGCCCTTCGATGCTGGATCGCATCTCGACCTTCGCATTCAGGATAGCGCACAGGGCATCGACCTCTGGCGTCAATACTCGCTCTGTGGCGATCCTTCAGAGCACGGCGTCTATCGGCTTGGAATTCTGAACGACCCGGCGAGCCGAGGCGGCTCGCAGGCGCTACACCGGATCGCCCGGCCAGGCCTCGTACTGGAGGCTAGCCATCCCCGCAATCATTTTCCGCTTGCACCTGATGCGCGTCGCTCCATCCTGATCGGCGGCGGCATCGGCGTCACGCCGATGATCGCGATGGCCTGGACTCTTGAAGCCAAAGGATCCGATTTCATTCTTCACTACTGCACAAGAGATCCGGAACGCACAGCCTTCCTTTCCGACTTGCAAGGCTGGAGTTTTGCCTCGAAAATCAGATGCCATCACGACAATGGCCCTGATACGCAACGCTTCGATGTGCTTCGCGACATCCCGGAACCGGATGGCGGGACGCATATCTATGTCTGCGGCCCGCAAGGCTTCATGGATATGGTGATTGACGCGGCACAGAATGCCGGCCATGCGAACGAAAACATCCACCGCGAATATTTCAGCGCCGATATCGACACCAGTGGTGGTGCCTTCGAGGTGGTTGCGCAGACCTCCGGCGTCACGGTCGAGGTCGGCGCGGACGAAACCATTGTCAAAGCCCTTGCCCGGGTGGGGGTGAAGGTGGAGGTCAAGTGCGAAGAAGGGATCTGCGGCACCTGCCTCACCGACATTATCGAGGGGCTTCCCGACCATCGCGACGCTTTTCTGACGGAGGATGAGCGGCAGGACGGAACGGTGATGATGCTGTGCTGCTCACGGGCGAAGACGTCACGTCTCGTACTGGATATCTGAGGTGCCGATGACCGACGCTCCGACTGACGCCAAATTATTCCGTTCCGCCATGAGCCGGCTTGGCGCCGCTGTCAACATCATCACGACCGACGGTCCGGCGGGGCGCCACGGCATGACTGCTTCCGCCGTCTGTTCCGTCACGGACACGCCGCCGACGGTGCTTGTCTGCGTCAACCGCGACAATCGATCTCACCGGTTTTTCGTCGAGAACCGCGCGCTTTGCATCAATGTGCTGGCGGCCCGTCATCAGGCACTTTCCCTCGATTTTGCCAGGCAAACCGTTGAGGACCGTTTCGCCGGTGCCGGCTGGTCGACTTTGGTGACTGGGGCTCCCGCGCTTGAGGACGCGACCGTCGCTCTCGATTGCCGGATATCCGCGAGACAGGAAGTTGGAACGCATTCGGTGTTTTTCTGCGCGGTTCAGGCGACGCGGATATGGGACGGCGCGGCCGAGGGTTTGATCTGGTTCGACCGCCAATTTCACCCGCTTGCCGCAACAGGTTAATCGCACTCCAGCGAAAGGTTTTTACGTGGCTTCAGCCCTCGCCAAGCCGATCAAACACCCGCTTCAGAAGACTGTTCATCTGCGCAAGCTCCTCGCTGCCAATGTCGGCGAAAGAGCGCTGGAACACCGCCTCGACCAGAACGCGGGCGCGACGGGCCTGCGCGCGTCCCTCTTCAGTCAACGTTACCTCCGTCACCCGCGCATCGGCCTTCCGGCTTCGGACAGTGACCAGCCCGTCCGTCGTCATGCGCTGGATAATTTTAGTGGTGGTGTTCAATCGGATGATGCAGAAATCCGATATCTCGGAAATACTGAGATAAGCATCCTCCGTGAGCGACGACAGGACGCGCCAACGCGGCACATCGAGACCGATCGGACGCAAGGCCTTCTCGACAGCAAGGACGTAGCGGGCATTGACGCGTGTGATCCAGTAGTACGGCCATTCGCTCTTGTGAAATGCGGGTTCAATCTGTCCAAGGGCGTCGGGATCGGTTTTTGTCTGCATGTACGCTTATGCCTTCACTTTTGGCAGATCGGATACATCACCTGCTCTCACGGAGCAAACAATACGAACAATCCTGGGCCGAAACCGCGGTCTCAGGCTTGATTGCCATCTAGAAAACTAAAAAACGACCAACCAGAGGATCAAGAACACATGCCACACGTCACTGCCTCCTTAAAGCTAAAAGTCACCCCCCTGTCGAAACGCCTGATGATGTCGTTGATGGTCGCTACCCTCTGGGCTGGCGCCGCAGACGCCCAGATCAAAGTCGGCGTTGTCACATCCTCCACCGGGCCGATCGCGCTGGTCGGTATCCCGCAGAAGAACACTGTTCCTCTACTGCCCAAATCTGCGGCAGGCCAAACCATCGAATATATCCCGCTTGATGACGGTAGTGATCCGACGGCCGCCGTATCCGCCTTCAAGAAGTTGATCGAAGAGCAGAAAGTCGATGCGATCATCGGCCCTTCTGGTTCGCCCAGTGCCATGGGCGTCATCGCATTCGCAGCCGAGTCCGGCGTCCCGATGCTGGCGCCTGTCGGAACGGCCGCGGTCATCCTGCCAATGGATGACAAGAAGAAGTGGGTCTTCAAAACCACTCAGAACGACGATCTCGTGGCTAGGGCGCTGGTGGCGAACATGGTCAAGGCCGGCGTAAAAACGGTCGGGTTCATCGGCACCGCCGACGCGTTTGGAGACAACTGGCAGAAGGTCTTTACCGCCGAAGCCGGAAAGTTTGGCATAAAGGTCGTCGCTGCGGAGCGTTTCCAGCGCCAAGATACTTCACTTACCGCGCAGAGCCTGAAAATTCTCGCATCAGCTCCCGAGGCGGTTCTGATCGCGGCACCGGGCAGTTCATCAGTCCTGCCACAGACAACCCTCTACGATCAGGGTTATCGCGGCAAAATCTATCAGACCCACGGTGCGGCACTTCCCGATTTTCTCAAGCTGGGCGGCAAGAAGGTGGAAGGTACGATCCTGGCGGCCAGTCTCATGCTGGTCCTAGATGAAATGCCGGACTCCAATCCTTCAAAAAAGGTCGCGGTCGATTATGTCGCTGCCTATGAAAAGCTCTACGGCTCCAAACCCGCGACCTTCGGCGCCAATGTTCTCGATGCCGGACTGCTTCTCGAACGAGCGATCCCAGTCGCGCTGAAGAGCGGCGAACCGGGAACGCCGGGCTTTCGCGTAGCGCTGCGGGACGCGCTGGAGAATGTGAAGGAATTGCCGGGCGCACAAGGCATTTACAACATGACGCCAGCCGACCACAGCGGTTTCGACGAGCGAGGCCTTGAGATGATCACGGTTAAAAACGGCAACTGGGCACTGTTGAAGTAAGCCTGCCTCCTGCGTCGGGCGCTCGCCGGTGAGACCTGACGCAGAAATACGCTCAAGAAGAAATACGGGAACAGCAAAATGGATCACCTGAAACAGCATCGACCGGCAACGGGAGTGTGTCGCGCCTCGCATCGTCATCCAGGCTTTCGGCAGCGAGGAGATATCGCGTGAACCTCGTCGTCGCCATACTGCTTGGACAGGACGGGTTGACCAACGGCGCGATCTACGCCCTGTTAGCGCTCGCCATTCTTCTCGTTTTCTCCGTCACCCGCATCCTGCTTATTCCTCAAGGCGAGTTCGTGTCCTTCTCGGCGCTCACGATGGCCGCCATGCAAGCCGGCAAGCCGGTGCAGCTCGGCTGGCTGCTGCTTGCCTTTTGCGCAACCGCCATCCTCATGGATCTCTACACCGGATTGCGGGACAACGGGCGTTGGCTGATCAAGCCCACCATGATCTGCATCTCCATCTACGCGCTCGCCCTGACGCTCGTGACCTTTTTCCTTCCGTTGGCCAGTGCTGGCGCTGCTATTCAGGCAGCCCTCACCACCGGTCTCCTCATTGCGTTCGGCCCGCTTTTCTATCGCGTCGTCTTCCAGCCACTCGCCTCCGCTCATTCGCTGGTGCTTCTCATCGTTTCCATTGCATCCCACGTGGCGCTTGTGGGCATCGGCCTCCTGATGTTCGGCCCCGAAGGAATGCGAACGGAACCCTTTACCGATATAAGCCTCAACATCGGCCCGGCCATGATCAACGGCCAGTCCGTGGCCGTGGTGGTGCTATCGCTGGCGTTGATCGGCATGCTGTACGCCTTCTTTGAAAAGACGCTCTATGGCAAAGCCTTGCGCGCCACCGCCGTCGATCGCCTTGGCTCTCAGCTGGTGGGAATCTCTCCCGCCCTTGCGGGTCAAGCAAGTTTTACGCTAGCGGCGCTAATTGGAGCACTGTCGGGCATATTGATCGCTCCACTGACGACCATCTATTACGACTCCGGCTTCATCATCGGCCTGAAAGGCTTTGCCGGCGCCATCATCGGCGGCCTCGCCAGCTATCCGCTCGCCGCTATCGGCGCGGTGGTTTTGGGTCTCGCCGAGGCATTTTCTACATTCTGGGCCAGCAGTTACAAGGAAGTGATCGTCTTTACTCTGCTGCTGCCCGTTCTTTTATGGCGTTCGCTGGCTCACAAGCGGGTGGGAGACGGCGAATGACGCTACGCCACCTTCGCATGCTCGGGCTTCTTGCCGCCGTTCCGCTGCTGGCGCTTTCCGCTATCCTCCTGCCCGGCCACCAGATCACCATCGCCAACAACATCGGCATCTATGCGCTTGCGACACTCGGCCTCGTGCTCATGACAGGCGTCTGCGGCATGACGAGCTTCGGTCAAGCGGCCTTCGTGGGGATCAGCGCCTATACGACCGCGGCAATCGCCACCGGCGCGGGTCTGCCACCGGCGCTTGAATTCCTCCGCTACAACCCGCTGCTCAGCCTTGTCGCAGGACTGTTCCTCACCCTTGGTGTCGCCGCCATTCTGGGTGGCCTTACGTTGCGTCTCTCCGGACACTATCTGCCGCTTGGAACCATCGCCTGGGGCCTGTCGATCTACTATCTGTTCGGCACGAGCGAAACGCTGGGCGGATATTCCGGGCTTTCCGGCATCCCGTCCCTGGAATTGTTCGGGCTGCGTTTCGACAAGGCATATCTACTGTTTCTGCTGATCTGGTTTGCCGTCCTCTGTGGCATCGCGATCATGTTCAATCTGCTGGACTCGCGAGAGGGAAGAGCCATTCGTGCCCTCAAAGGCGGCCAGTCAATGGCCGAGTCAATGGGCGTTAATACCTTTCGCGCCAAGATGGCGGCCTTTCTCGTCGCGGCGGCTTTCGCGGCCGTCTCCGGTTGGCTCTATGCCTACACCCAGCGTTTCGTCAATCCGACGCCCTTCGGCCTGCAATACGGCATCGAATACATGTTCATGGCCCTGATCGGCGGCATCGGCACAGTGGGAGGCGCAGTGGTGGGAGCAGCCACGACGACGTTTATGAAAGAGTGGCTACAGAACCTGCTGCCGAACATTCTCGGTCAGGGCGGCAACTATGAAGCCATAGTTTTCGGCATCATCATCGTACTGCTGATGCAGTGGATGCCGGGAGGCATCTGCGGCACCCTCCTTGCGCGGTTGACCCGCGGCGGCAACCTCAAGCCGGTGGCTACGACGACCTCCGATGTCGTGCCTCTCGATCGCCGCGATCAACCTGACAAGACAGCGCCGATCCTCGATGTCCGCGGCATCACGCGCAAATTCGGCGGTCTTGTCGCCAACAGTGATATCTCCTTCGCCATCGACGCGGGTGAGATTCTCGCTGTGATAGGCCCGAACGGTGCCGGCAAAAGCACGCTCTTCAATCAGGTGTCTTGCGTCGACCGACCGACATCTGGCGAGGTGATATTCCGTGGTCAGGCAATCACTGGTCTTGGCGCGCGTCACGTGGCGAAAGCAGGCATGAGCCGCACCTTCCAGCATGTGAAGCTTCTGCCAGACATGAGCGTGGTGGAAAATGCGGCGATCGGCGCCCATTTGCGAGGCAAGCACGGCCTTATTGCCTCCATTTTGAGGCTGGACCGCAAGGAGGAGGTACAAATTTTGGCGGAAGCCACCCGGCAGCTGAAGCGCGTAGGTCTTGGGGATCATCTCTACACAGAGGCCGGAAGTCTGGCGCTCGGTCAGCAACGAATTCTGGAAATTGCCCGCAGCCTGTGCGCCGATCCCTGCCTGCTGCTGCTGGACGAACCTGCTGCCGGCCTCCGTTTCAAGGAAAAGCAGGCGCTCGCCGACCTGCTCAGAAAGCTGAAGGCGGAGGGCATTGCGATCCTTCTCGTCGAGCACGATATGGATTTCGTAATGGGGCTGGCCGATCGCGTCATGGTAATGGACTTCGGCCAGAAGATCGCCGAAGGCCTTCCTGCGGATATTCAGTCCAATCCGAAGGTGATCGAAGCCTATCTGGGAGGCGCCGAATGACCGGTACAGCACCCTCACCCTTGTTGGCTGTTTCGGGCCTATCCGTGTCCTACAGCAAGATTGAAGCTGTAAGCGGTCTCGATCTCGAGGTCGGTGAAGGACAGATCGTCTCCGTCATCGGGCCGAACGGCGCTGGCAAGACAACCCTCCTGTCGGCGATCATGGGAATCCTGCCCTCACGCGGGACGATCCGCATCTCAGGCGAGGCTGTCGAGGCAGGGACGATCAGGGACCGGATCGATCGAGGGCTCGGTTTGGTTCCGGAAACGCGGGCGCTGTTCGGCACGATGAGCGTAGAAGACAATCTCAGGCTCGGCGCTTTCCGTTTCCACCGCTCTGCAGCGAGTAAACGTGCCGACACGCTGGAAGAGGTCTATACCCTGTTCCCGCGCCTGAAGGAGCGTCGAGCACAGATCGCCGCCACGCTATCGGGTGGTGAGCGGCAGATGCTTGCGCTCGGTCGGGCCCTGATGGGCCGACCTCGTCTATTGATGCTGGATGAACCGAGTCTCGGCCTCGCACCGCTGATCGTGAGGGATGTTTTCCGTATCATCGCCGATCTAAGACGCAAGGGCGTTTCTATATTGCTCATCGAGCAAAACGCCCGCGCCGCATTGAAGATCGCCGACTATGCTTATGTGCTCGAACTTGGACGCATCGCGCTGCAAGGCCCCGCCTCGGAACTCGCCCAGGACCCACGCGTGGTCGCAGCCTATCTCGGCATGACCAGCCAGCATCAGGAGATGCTCGCCACATGACGCTCGCCGCGCCCAAACTGTACAGTGTCGGCGGGCAATCGTTTGCCGCTGCGAAGCGCCAATAGAAGATTGCCAGCAACGAAGAGCGCTAGGCGCGTCGTACCGGGAATGTCTGTGAACAGGCCTCCAATCAAAGGGAAGAATATCCATTCCGGATATGATCGGCCTGGGCCTGGAGCGAATGCCTGAGCAATACTCTGACGACCGCGACGGGGACCGCCCTGTCGCGCCCGGTTTAAAAACCAGATTCGAGGAAATGAAAATGCTGTCAGTTGAAGAACAGATCGCGAGCTTGACCCGGAAAGTCGATGCGTTGCAAGCAGAAGCAGATATCCGCCGCATCGTAAGCCGCTACATGTTTCTGTGCGATGTTCCGATGCCCGAACCGGACGCCGAGGGAGGAAAGCGGATCGATCTCATCCTGGAACTCTTCAGCGATGATGCCCAATGGGAGGGCGTCGGCGCCTATTACGACAATCAGTTCGGCAAGAAGCAGGGCAAGGCAGCACTGCGCCAGCACTTCGAAGGTTTTTTCGCACCACGCGAACCGCAGATGATTCTCAACTGCCACTATCTGACATGTGAGCATATCGCGGTGAATGGTGACGGCGCGGAGGGGAACATGGGTTCACTTTCAGCCCTGGATCTTCAGCGACGGCACCTCGCTGCTGCGCTCCAGCCGGCTCTATAACGCCTTCAAGAGAGAAAACGACGTGTGGAAAATGTCACGATATCGAACCGAGAACGTCTTCGTGGCGCCCCTGCCGAAAGAGTGGTGGGACTCCATTCCTGCAGAATCGATCCTCATGCGAGATGCGGCGGCCTGACCTCTCGCAAGCTGTCGCTATGGCGGCACAGAGTGAACGGTTTTCTTATGCCACTTGCAGATCGCGTCGGGAAACGTCTAGATTTATAACGTTGGGAGGCGGCAAGAGGGCTGCACATGAACGAGTACGAGATCAGCCGGATCATAGCGCTTGCGGACCGGCTGACGGCCCGTTTTCGTGTGGCCTTCCCCGAAGCGGGACAGAATAGCGTCTGGCAAATCGTCAGCAATCTCGTCCGCCTGCATCTCGAAGGCCATATGATAACGCTGACCAGCCTTATCGCTGCGTCCGGATTGCCCTATGGCACAGCGATCCGGTGTATACACGCACTTGAGGCGCGAGGCATGATCGGCCGGCAAGCGCGCAGCCGTAGCGGCAAGAGCTTCGTCTATTTTCCCACCCCCTCGCTTTTGAAAAACTTCGAGGCCTATGCCGAAGACGTCAAGCAAGAGTTGTCTCGAATGGTTGTGGAGGAACCGCGGCTCGACGCAACCAAATATTTTTTTGGCGGGGACCATCAACGCCACGCCCTGACGGAGCGTCAACTTCGGGGACTGCGCGATATAGAAGGCGTGGAAACACTGCAATTTCTGCTGCATAACGATTGGTACTTCATGTCGCTGCGTCACGTGTGGTCGGATTTTCGCAGCCGTATCGGCCCATCCGGCAATTTCACTCTTGTCGACCGGCAAACATTATATGAAACGATCAGGCGCAATGCCGAGCAACCGGTTTCCGGTGCCGACATCATCGCGATTGCGCCGTCATGGGTGGGAGAGATGGCCGCTGGCGCCATCATCGCGCCACCGGGGCAGCATCAGCTTTGCGCAGACGTCGCCAGCCCACTGCATGCCATGCTGGCACCGTCAGGCCTCGAAATGGCCGTTCCTGCCTATGTGGCCATCGATCTGCTGGCCGTTCGCCGCGACCTTCTTGATGAAGAAGCCTTGAGCTATCCAACCAACCTTGATGCCGTCCTCGCCACGGCTCGGCAACTCCACACGCCGCGCCATAACCGTTACGGTATCGTCTGGGGCGGCAGTCGTGGGCTGGCGCTCGGGCACAGCTTCCTGTTCATCTTGTCATGCATGGGAGCGCAGTGGCCGCAAAACGGGGCCAATTCACTTGAGTCGGTTGCAACGTTTCTAACAGGAAGCGAAAGCGTGGCGGCATTCGAGTATTTGCGAATGCTGATCGAAGTCTCAGCTCCTGGCGTGTTGAATGGGGGGGCGGGGGAAACCCAGGCGGTGTTCGCCGCAGGATCAGCGGCGATGAGCTTTCTTTCTTCGCTGGATGCAACCCGCTTCGAACTCGACATAAATTCGAAGGTAAAGCACAGGGTCGCGTATCTTCCCCCTCCCATCGCAACCCGTGGCCGCGGGAAGGTGCCCCTTGACGGCTTCTTTCTGGCGCTCCCGGCAAATCTTCCACCACCACGCCAAAAAACGGCCCAAGCCGTACTTGCGGCATTGGCATCGCCGGAAAGCACGGGCGTTGAAGAGGATGTAGGCCGGCTCCCCACCTCCTCACTCTTCAGCCTCATCCGAGATCCGGAACAGGCCAGAAACTCTGCTATCCACGCCCTCATTGCCTCGCTCACGCGGCAGCACAAGCTCGTGGCGCCTTCTCCTATCCTACCCCCGCACGAAATCGTCGTTACTCAAATATTGGGAGAACACCTACACGACGCTTTGGCCAACAATGCAAAAAACGGTACCGCAGCGCTCGCCTCGGCCGCAAATAAAATTCGATCCATAGGTTTAAACGCTTAACGGTTCAGAAAAAGAACAGCCAAGATCGTATAAGGCTACTGGAAGTCAGAAGAAGAGCAGTCCGAAATCGATGGCATGGAAGGCTGCCTCTTCCCCGGTGCTAAGATGGCGTCGTGTGTGGAAGGCACCCTCATTGAGGGAAGTTGGCTTCGTTATACAGCGCGTATCGAGTGCAGTCGTGTGTATGGCCCTTGATGACTTCGGCATATAGCGCAAGACCGGCTACAAGATATTCAATCGCTACAAGGACGACGGGCTGGAAGCTCTGACGGACAGATCCCGGCGTCCGGTGCGCTACGCCAACCAACCTCCCGATCCTGTCGAGGCAATGATCGTGCGCCTCAAAGAAAGGGAAGCCGCATTGGGGTGCGCGCAAGATCCGCGAGTTGCTGGTGAAGAAACTCGCCGGGAACGTTCGCATTCCGGCGAACAGCACCGTGCACGCGGTGCTCGACCGCCATGGCCTTGTGCGCCAGACCCGCAAGAGGAACCGGGCAAACAAGGCCATGGGCACCACCCTGTCGCAAGCCGTCAATGCAAACGATCTGTGGTGCGCCGACTTCAAGGGCGAGTTCAAGCTTGGGAATAATCGTTATTGTTACCCTTTGACCGTAACCGATCGGGCATCACGCTATCTATTGGCTTGCGAAGCCTTCGAATCGACACGCGAGCAAGCCGTGATCAGTGCCGGCCGATCTCTATAGCGCCTCTTTGCACCCATACCTTGGCCTGCCGGACATCAATTACCCCTTCCATGACCGAGACATCATCGTCACCAAATTTCAATTGCTCGTCGCTCAGTAGCGAGGTCACGGGATAGGACCAGCCGCGTTCGTCGGCGATTTGGCCTACTGAGGATCACTAGGAGAGAGCACCGTGCCAGCGCCAAAACGCACGAAAGCCCTCCACAACGGGAGGGCTTTCGTGTTGAATTTCTTCGTCTATTTGGTTGCGGGGGCAGGATTTGAACCTGCGGCCTTCAGGTTATGAGCCTGACGAGCTACCGGGCTGCTCCACCCCGCGTTGATTGTGAGCGACCGTGGCTTATACGCCCGGTTTTTTTGTTTTGCCGGTCCTCGAAGGCTTCTTGCCTTCTGCGGTTCGGCGGGGGCTGCTCCACCCCGCGTTGACTTTGTTCGACTTGGATGTCGAGTAATCTTTAGAACTGCAAAAGGCCGCTTTGGATGCGGCCTTTGGTATCGGCCTTGGCCGGAGGAGTTTGATTTGAGAAGATTTATTCGTTGCGTTTAGCAGACCTGGCAGCGACCTACTCTCCCGCGTCTTAAGACGAAGTACCATTGGCGCTGGGGCGTTTCACGGCCGTGTTCGGAATGGGAACGGGTGCAGCCGCCCCGCGATAACCACCAGGTCGGCGAAACGCAACTGGCACATGCTTTTGCATGTGCTGTTGTATCGAGAAGCTGGGTGGCGAAGCCACATTTAATTTCAACACGTCTTTCTCCGACCTGTCTGTGTGTTGCCTTTCTCGCGTTTGAGTAAGGAGCCATACAGACCACGCGGTCGTCGCGCTTGTGGCGCGGCCCGTCCGGAGCGCTAAGCGCGTCAGGACAGAAGAGATGATGCTCATCTTCGATGAGCATGAACAATGGGAACGAAGAAGTCGCTCGAGCTATTAGTAACGGTAAGCTTCATGCATTACTGCACTTCCACACCCGTCCTATCGACGTGGTCGTCTTCCACGGCTCTGATAGGGAACACTCGTTTTCAGGTTGGTTTCCCGCTTAGATGCCTTCAGCGGTTATCCATTCCGTATATAGCTACTCTGCTATGCCCTTGGCAGGACAACAGATCCACCAGAGATACGTCCATCCCGGTCCTCTCGTACTAGGGACAGATCCTGTCAATATTCCTACACCCACGGCAGATAGGGACCGAACTGTCTCACGACGTTCTGAACCCAACTCACGTACCGCTTTAAATGGCGAACAGCCATACCCTTGGGACCTGCTCCAGCCCCAGGATGCGATGAGTCGACATCGAGGTGCCAAACAACCCCGTCGATATGGACTCTTGGGGGTCATCAGCCTGTTATCCCCGGCGTACCTTTTATCCGTTGAGCGATGGCCCTTCCACACGGGACCACCGGATCACTATGACCGACTTTCGTCTCTGCTCGACTTGTCAGTCTCGCAGTCAGGCTAGCTTATGCCATTGCACTCGACGACCGATTTCCGACCGGTCTGAGCTAACCATCGCGCGCCTCCGTTACTCTTTCGGAGGCGACCGCCCCAGTCAAACTACCCACCATACACTGTCCCGGATCCGGATAACGGACCGCGGTTAGACATCCACGAAGATAAGGGTGGTATTTCAAGGATGGCTCCACAGGAACTGGCGTCCCTGCTTCAAAGCCTACCACCTATCCTACACATGCCTTGGCGAATGCCAGTGTAAAGCTATAGTAAAGGTGCACGGGGTCTTTCCGTCTGACCGCAGGAACCCCGCATCTTCACGGGGAATTCAATTTCACTGAGTCTATGTTGGAGACAGCGGGGAAGTCGTTACGCCATTCGTGCAGGTCGGAACTTACCCGACAAGGAATTTCGCTACCTTAGGACCGTTATAGTTACGGCCGCCGTTTACTGGGGCTTCAGTTCAAAGCTTGCACCTCTCCCTTTAACCTTCCAGCACCGGGCAGGCGTCAGACCCTATACGTCGTATTGCTACTTCGCAGAGCCCTGTGTTTTTGATAAACAGTCGCTACCCCCTGGTCTGTGCCACCCCATCACACTTGCGTGCAAAAGGGTCACGCTTCTTCCGAAGTTACGCGTGCAATTTGCCGAGTTCCTTCAACATAGTTCTCTCAAGCGCCTTGGTATACTCTACCTGACCACCTGTGTCGGTTTCGGGTACGGTCTATACGGTGGAGCTATTTCCTGGAACCTCTTCGCCGCCCAACCAATCCAATAAGGTTGAACAACACACAAGATCCGTCACTACCACCAGGCCCACGAATATTAACGTGGTTCCCATCGACTACGCGTGTCCGCCTCGTCTTAGGGGCCGGCTAACCCTGCTCAGATTAACTTTAAGCAGGAACCCTTGGTCTTTCGGCGAGGGAGTCTCTCACTCCCTTTATCGTTACTCATGTCAACATTCGCACTTCCGATATCTCCAGCAGCCCTCACGGGTCCGCCTTCACAGACTTACGGAACGCTCCGCTACCACACAACTTACGTTGTATCCTCAGCTTCGGTGCATGGCTTTAGCCCCGTTACATTTTCGGCGCAAAGACCCTTATTTAGACCAGTGAGCTGTTACGCTTTCTTTAAATGATGGCTGCTTCTAAGCCAACATCCTGGTTGTTTTGGGATCCTCACATCCTTTCCCACTTAGCCATGACTTGGGGACCTTAGCTGGAGGTCAGGGTTGTTGCCCTCTTCACGACGGACGTTAGCACCCGCCGTGTGTCTGCCGACTAGTACTCCTCGGTATTCGGAGTTTGGTTAGGATCAGTAAGACGGTGAGTCCCCATAGCCCATCCAGTGCTCTACCCCCGAGGGTATTCGGTCGACGCTCTACCTAAATAGATTTCGCGGAGAACCAGCTATTTCCGAGTTTGATTGGCCTTTCACCCCTAGCCACAAGTCATCCCGAACTATTGCAACAGTTATGGGTTCGGCCCTCCAGTTGGTGTTACCCAACCTTCAGCCTGCTCATGGCTAGATCACTCGGTTTCGGGTCTAATGCAACGAACTGAACGCCCTATTCAGACTCGCTTTCGCTACGCCTACACCTACCGGCTTAAGCTTGCTCGTTACACTAAGTCGTTGACCCATTATACAAAAGGTACGCCGTCACCCTTGCGGGCTCCGACTGTTTGTAGGCATCCGGTTTCAGGTTCTATTTCACTCCCCTCGTCGGGGTGCTTTTCACCTTTCCCTCACGGTACTTGTTCGCTATCGGTCATGCACGAGTACTTAGGCTTGGAGAGTGGTCTCCCCATGTTCAGACAGGATTTCACGTGTCCCGCCCTACTCAAGGACAATGACTGTTCTACGCGTACGGGGCTATCACCCGCTATGGCCGACCTTTCCAAATCGTTCCGCTTTATTCATCATTGCCACTGGCCTGGTCCGCGTTCGCTCGCCACTACTTACGGAGTCTCGGTTGATGTCCTTTCCTGCAGGTACTTAGATGTTTCAGTTCCCTGCGTTCGCTTCTTACACCCTATGTATTCAGGTGCAGATACCTCATTGCGATATCTAGAAACCTCTTTCGCTGAACCCTTGAACCCGGACGCGCCGGGTTCTGTTTTGTCTTCACGCTGTCGCGGCCTTGCGGCCACTGCGCTCCAGACAGGGCGCCAAACGATTGGCGACGACCTCGCGGTCTGTATTGCTGCCACACTCGAACGTCGAGCATGCCACCCATACAGGCCAGCGGCCGTCGCTGCTCGTGCAGCGCGCCATCGCAGCGCCAGCAGGCAAAGCCTGCGGTACGGCGCGTGAGATCAAAATTCAGCAAAACAGATTTTCTAGATATCTGAGGTGGGTTGCCCCATTCGGAGATCCATGGATCAAAGCTTATTCGCAGCTCCCCACGGCTTTTCGCAGCGTATCACGTCCTTCTTCGCCTGTGCATGCCAAGGCATCCACCAAATGCCCTTAATTCACTTCTTCGTTCTCATTGTCTATGCTCATCCATATTTGCTTGATTTGGAATTCCTGATCCTCTTCGCTTACGCTTGAGGGGTTCCAAATCTGGCCATACTGCAACCTCGCGGTATTCATAGAGCCAGCAAAATCCGATTACCTTTTACAATCGGATATTTCTTGATGCCATCGACGTGTTCGGTATGGTCTTCATTGAGGGCACGCCGGTGCACCTCGAAGCCATACCATTAAGACCAGCTTCTCGAGATATCATCCGGTGATGCGCGGTCAGGCAACACCAATCCAGCATCTTCATCAGAGGGACATAAGCCCCAACAACAAAAATGCCTCGGACAAGCTTCCTTCCTACCTCCAATCCCTCCACCAATTCCGGCCGACTAAGCCATCACATGGTTTCTCTGAGACTGGGCTCGGACGTTCCGGGTAAAACCCAAAACACCTGGAAGCTTCCAGACATATCTTCTCTTCACAATGTATCCAAAACAGGCACCGTCATCGCATTCGATGAAGGTGCAAACCTTTATTTTCTTCAGAAGACAATTCGCAGCCGTAGGATCAATTCTCCAATACAGCGCGATAGCGCGTCGCCGATCGTTCGGCGCCCTCGCGGAGGGTAGGTCCGAAGGACCGCTCACCCGTGAGCGCCAAAATTTTGGTGGAGCTGAGCGGGATCGAACCGCTGACCCCCTGCTTGCAAAGCAGGTGCTCTCCCAGCTGAGCTACAGCCCCATCCAGCTCGATCACCCAAGTCTTTCAACCAGGCGCGGCAACAATTCGCATCGACCAACAGTCTCAACCCAAACCCTCATTCGCATATGCAAATGGTGGGCCCGGGAAGACTTGAACTTCCGACCCCACGCTTATCAAGCGTGTGCTCTAACCAACTGAGCTACGGGCCCATTCCGGTACCGGTCAATGCGGCTTTTGTCTTCATGAAGAAAGAGAAACGTGGACGGCGACACTTGCCATACCAATCCGGTTACCGAAGTAACTCCGTGGCGTATTACGTTTTCGATGGTCGCCTGACTGGCGCCATCTATGTTCTAAAAAGCACGGGA